>NZ_CM149586.1:5000-475000 GCF_056156225.1 Pseudomonas sp. TS_SC_3 | reverse complement strand
CGCCTTTGACGCGACGCAGGCGCAACAAGTACTGAATCGGACCCGAGGCCGCGTACGCGAGAAAGATGATCAACAAAATACGCGGCGGATCACTGAATACAACCGCAAACACCAGCACTACCGCCAGAATCGCCACAAAGGGCACGCGCCCTTTCAGGTCGAGATCCTTGAAGCTGTTGTATTTGATATTACTGACCATGAGCATACCGGCGGCCGCTACCAAGATGGCAACAGCAAAGGCCATATTTGAACCCTTGATACCAAAGTCGCTAAAGGCCCACACCGTACCAGCGACTACGCCCGCAGCAGCAGGACTAGCCAGACCGATAAAGAAGCGCTTATCGACACTACCTATTTGCGTATTAAAGCGCGCCAACCGCAGCGCGGCACCCGCCACATAGATGAATGCCACCATCCAGCCGACTTTACCCATACTCCCCAACGCCCATTCGAACGCGAGCAACGCCGGAGCAACACCGAAGGCGACCATATCGGACAGCGAGTCGTACTCGGCACCAAAGGCACTTTGCGTATTAGTCAGGCGCGCAACACGCCCATCAAGCCCATCCAGCACCATGGCAACAAACACTGCGGCTGCCGCCACATAGAAGTTGCCATTCATGGCATTGATGATGGCGTAGAAGCCGGCAAACAAGTTGGCCGTGGTAAACAGGTTGGGCAGCAGATAAATACCGCGATGACGGACCTTGCGCCCTTCGGCATCATGCCCCTCTTCTACATGTTCATCGATTGGCAACAGGCTTTCTGCTTCAACGGAAGATTGGGGCTCGTCTGGACGCTCATTCATGAACAACACCTTGCAACGGATTTGGAAAATTTCGCCGGACGCTAACGGCAAGCACTCACGCCAGCGACCACGCAACACCAAGGCTTTATACCAGAAGCTTTATCGCACCATGAAAAAACGCGGCCTAAGCCGCGTTTTTTACATCAATTGCACTTAGTTCTTTGCTTTGTCGACGATTTTGTTGGCCCCGATCCACGGCATCATAGAACGCAGCTGCTCACCGATGATCTCGATACCGTGCGCAGCGTTGTTACGACGCTTGGCGGTCATCGAAGGGTAGCCAGTGGCACCTTCACTGATGAACATCTTGGCGTATTCGCCGTCCTGAATGCGCTTCAGAGCATTGCGCATAGCCTGGCGGGATTCGGCGTTGATCACTTCCGGGCCAGTCACGTACTCGCCGTACTCAGCGTTGTTGGAGATCGAGTAGTTCATGTTGGCGATACCGCCTTCGTACATGAGGTCAACGATCAGCTTCAGCTCGTGCAAGCATTCGAAGTAGGCCATTTCCGGCGCGTAACCGGCTTCAACCAGGGTTTCGAAACCGGCTTTGACCAGCTCAACGGTACCGCCACACAGAACAGCCTGCTCGCCGAACAGGTCGGTTTCGGTTTCGTCCTTGAAGGTGGTTTCGATGATGCCGGTACGACCACCACCCACGCCAGCGGCGTAGGACAGGGCAACATTCTTGGCGTTGCCGGAAGCGTCCTGATAGATCGCGATCAGATCAGGAATACCGCCGCCTTTGACAAACTCGGAACGCACGGTGTGGCCCGGAGCCTTCGGCGCGATCATGATCACGTCGAGATCGCTGCGCGGCACAACCTGGTTGTAGTGAATCGCGAAGCCGTGGGAGAAGGCCAAGGTGGCGCCCTTCTTAATGTTCGGCTCGATTTCGTTCTTGTACAGCGAGGACTGGAACTCGTCCGGGGTCAGGATCATGACCAGGTCGGCAGCAGCAACAGCGGAAGCAACGTCGGTCACTTTCAGGCCATGGGCTTCAGCCTTGGCAACGGTGGCCGAGCCTTTGCGCAGGCCAACAGTCACGTCAACGCCGGAATCTTTCAAGTTGCACGCTTGAGCGTGGCCCTGGGAACCGTAACCAATAATGGCAACCTTCTTACCCTGAATGATGGAGAGGTCACAATCTTTGTCGTAATACACTTTCATGTTCTTGGCTCTTTTAATCGAAAAGGGATGGGGTGCAAGCACCGCGACGAAGACACCTTAAGTGATCAGCCCCGTTGCGTAAAATGATATATTTGCAATACAACATACCGATATTTGAAATAACCATGGACAGTCACGCGCTCAAACTTTTCCTCGCTCTGGCTGACAATCTGCACTTCGGCAAAACCAGTCGTGAGCAGCACGTCAGCCCATCAGCACTCAGCCGCAGCATCAAGCAACTTGAAGATGAACTCGGCGCGCCTCTATTTCTGCGTGACAACCGCTCAGTGCAACTCACGCGCGAGGGCTTGCAGTTTCGTGAGTACGCAAAAGAGGTGATCAGCGGTTTGCAAACCATGCGCCAGAGCTTTAGGCAGGATCAGCAGGTGCTGCAGGGGGAGCTCTCGCTGTATTGCTCGGTCACAGCCAGCTATAGCTTCCTTTATGACATCCTGAGTAGCTTTCGCCAGGACTACCCGCACATTGAAATGAAGCTACATACTGGCGACGCCGCTAAAGCAGTAGAGCGCATACAAGAAGGATTAGAAGACCTTGCTATTGGCGCCCGCCCCGACAGCCTCCCAACAGGTATCGCGTTTCAACCGATTGCCCGCTCCGAATTGTGCTTCATCGGCCCCCAATCACCGCAGCTGTTAACTGATGAGCAGCTGAAACATCCCAGCGCAGCTAATTGGCGGGAAGTGCCGATGATTCTTTCGGAAGAGGGACTCGCCCGAACCCGCACTGATCGCTGGCTAAAAAGCCACAACATCAAACCGCGTATTTATGCGCAGGTCAGCGGCAACGAAGCCATCGTCAGCATGGTAAGCCTGGGCTTTGGCATTGGCGTAGTTCCGCAGATCGTGCTCGACAATAGCCCGCTAACTGAGCGCATCCGCACCTACGATATTCAGCCGCCACTAACCGCCTACGACATTGGCCTGTTTGCCGTAGAGAAACGCTTGAAAGAGCCGCTAATCAACGCGTTCTGGAATCGGCAACGCTAACCCCCCCACAGAGGGTCAAAACAGAAACGCAAAAAGCCCCCAAGGATATCTCCCTGGGGGCTTTTCAATGCATCACAAAACCCGAATCAGATACTCAGCACTTTGTCGCCACGAGCAATACCAGTAACACCACTGCGTACCGTTTCCAGAATCGACGCGGTACCAATAGCGTGGATAAAGCTATCCAGTTTATCGCTCGTTCCCGATAACTGAATGGTGTAGACGCTACTGGTCACATCAACGATCTGCCCGCGAAAGATATCCGTGGTGCGCTTGACCTCAGCACGCTGAGCGCCAGTGGCTTTGACTTTGACCAGCATCAGCTCGCGCTCGATGTGAGCACTTTCTGACAGGTCGACCAGTTTGACCACCTCAACCAGCTTGTTGAGGTTCTTGGTGATCTGCTCGATAACTTCATCATGACCAACAGTCGTCAATGTCAGACGCGACAAGGTCGGATCTTCGGTTGGCGCTACCGTCAGGCTTTCGATGTTGTAGTTGCGCTGCGAGAACAGCCCAACCACACGGGACAGCGCGCCTGGCTCGTTTTCCAACAGCAGGGAAATAATGTGTCGCATGATTAGGTCCGCTCCGTCTTGCTCAGCCACATATCGCGCATTGCACCGTCTTTGATCTGCATCGGGTAGACGTGCTCACTGGTATCAACCTGGATATCGAGGAACACCAGGCGATCTTTCATCGCGAAGGCTTCTGCCATCTTCGGCTTGAGGTCCTTCAAATCAGTGATGCGCATGCCAACATGGCCATAGGCTTCAACCAGCTTGACGAAGTCTGGCAAGGACTCCATGTAAGAGTGGGAGTGGCGACTGTTGTAGTTCATGTCCTGCCACTGACGCACCATCCCCAGCGCGCCGTTATTCAAGTTGACGATCTTCACCGGCAAGCCGTATTGCAGACAGGTGGAGAGCTCCTGAATATTCATCTGGATGCTGCCTTCACCAGTCACGCAAGCGACCTCGTCATCCGGGAAGCTCAACTTGACGCCCATCGCCGCTGGGAAGCCAAAGCCCATGGTGCCAAGGCCGCCGGAGTTGATCCAACGGTTAGGCTTATTAAAGCGATAGTACTGTGCGGCAAACATCTGATGCTGACCAACGTCAGAGGTTACGAAGGCGTCGCCCCCGGTAATTTCGGACAAGGTTTCGATCACGGTTTGCGGCTTGATGATGCTGCCGTCGCCCTTATCGTAGGGGAACATGATGCGGCCGCCGCGCCATTCTTCGATCTGCTTCCACCAGCTTGCCAGCGCATCTTTGTTCAGCTGTTCGCCGATCTCTTTAAGGATGGCAACCATCTCGGTCATTACGCTCTCGACCGGCCCAACGATCGGGATATCCGCCTTAATGGTCTTAGAGATGGACGCCGGATCGATATCGATATGAATGATTTTGGCATTCGGGCAGAACTTGCTCGCGCCATTAATCACACGGTCGTCGAAGCGTGCACCCACGGCGACAATTACATCAGCATGGTGCATGGCCAAGTTAGCGGTATAGCTGCCGTGCATACCGAGCATACCGAGGAACTGGCGATCGGTGCCGGGGTAACCACCCAGGCCCATCAGGGTATTGGTGACAGGCAGATTGAGCATTTGCGCTAGCTCAGTCAGCGGCGCTGCAGCACCGCCCATGATCACACCACCGCCCGAATAGATGATTGGGCGTTTGGCAGTCAGCAAGAGCTCGGCAGCTTTGCGAATTTGCCCGGAATGACCGCGCAGAGCTGGGCTGTAGGAACGCAGCTTGACCTTCTTCGGGTAGACGTACTCGAACTTCTCAGCCGGGTTGGTCATGTCCTTCGGAATGTCCACAACCACAGGGCCCGGACGGCCAGACTCAGCCAGGTAGAAAGCCTTCTTCATGACCTCCGGGATTTCTGAGGGGTGCTTGATCATGAAGCTGTGCTTCACGATAGGCCGCGAGATACCGATCATATCGGTCTCTTGGAACGCATCAGTGCCGACCATGTTGCTAGGCACCTGGCCCGACAACACCACCATGGGAATGGAGTCCATATAGGCCGTTGCAATACCGGTAATGGCATTGGTCGCGCCGGGGCCAGAGGTCACCAGCACCACACCGGCTTTACCGGTGGCACGGGCGTAGCCGTCAGCCATATGGGTTGCCGCTTGCTCGTGACGAACCAGGATGTGCTGAACTTCCGGTTCTTTGAACAAGGCATCGTAGATGTGCAGGAGGGCACCGCCCGGGTACCCATAGATATTTTTAACGCCTTCGTCACGCAAAAAGCGGACGACCATTTCAGCGCCGGATAAAAGCTCCACGTTGTTCACCTCTAAAACGCCAGAAAACCGCCCAACAAGGAGGACGGCCTAAGATAGGTTTACTGCCAGCAGAGCATGAGCGACGGTGGTCGCCGACTACGTCAGCTACTACTGAGCAAGTATTGGGAGCGCCCCTTGGTGTTGCGGGGTTTTCCCACCCAGCGCGAGGTAACGCGTTGCGGGTGTAACAGGTCGGCGCGGGTGTGCGCCTCATGTCTACTGAGCTAAAGCCTGCTTGCGGCGGACTCCACTACAGCGAAGCTTGGAATTGTTGGGATTCGGCGCGGCCAAGTCAAGCAATCCATGATTGAATCTGCAATCTTCTGCTGTGACGCAGCGCAGGATGACCACAAGAACATTTTGGTTATAGTAGCGGGCAGGCACCGCAGCTCAACAAAAGGAAATCGCATGCGCCGCATGATTATCACCAGCAGCTTGCTGTTCGCCATAAGCGCCACAGCTATGGCCAGCCAAGTTTATAAGTGGGTCGACGCCCAAGGCGTGACGCACTTCGGCGCACAGCCGCCTCAAGGCCAAGAAGCCACCAGTATCAACACCGCTACACCGCCGCCAAAACCGGCGGCTGCAGAGACCAAAAAAGCTGCGCCGACATTTGAGAGCATCGCTGACCCAGAGCAAGCGGCCATCGATGAAAAGGTCAAACAGGAAGTTGCCACCAAAGAAGTGGAACGCAAGAAGTACTGCGAAGGCATACGCACCAACCTGGCACAGCTACAAAACAACCCGCGCGTACGGGTAGAAGTGGACGGCGAAGTGCGTCGCCTAAGCGAAGAAGAGCGTCAAAGCCGTATCAGCGAAGCGCAAAAAGCGATTGCTGATAACTGCAAGTAAGCGGATCGGCGCGGCTCAGTTCGCGCCGACGATAAGTTGATCGAACTCACCCAGCAATTTGATCAACACCCCAGCCTTTTCCGCCTGACCGCCATACACCTGCTCAGCCATCGGCTGAATACCGCACGCACTGGGCAATGCCATACCCGCTTCCACTATCTGCTTCATCCTCGGCAAAAATATCCACTGCAACCATTGCTCGAACGCCAATGTATCGACGCAGAACGGCTCCTGACTGGACAGGGCCTGCACGTCGGGGGCTTGCGCGTCCCACCACCCCAACACGCGCAGTTCACGCTCGATCAATAGCAACTGCTCTGCCACATCAGACGCACGCGCATCCATCACAGGTTCACTCGCGCCTGTTCACGGGCCTGAGCGGCGCCCGCTGCATCACCCTGGCGCTCACGAGCCTGGGCGATAAGGTTCCATAGACTGGCCTGCAAGGCAGGACGGCCATTGGCGTAACTCAGACCACGACGTGCAAACTGCTCGGCCTGCGCCGCATCTCCCTGAGCCATGCGCACTTCAGCCAAGCGATAAAGCACCTGCGGCTCACGTGGTGCAATGCGCTGGGCACGCTCAAGGCTGGATGCCGCACCATTGAGGTCACCGCCGCCTTGCTGTTGCTGAGCAGTGGTCAGCAGCGCCAGGACTGGACCATCCAATTGCTCATCCATGGCCAAACCACCGCTCGGAACACCAGTCGGTGCCGGCGCGACGTAACCGCCCTGCCCTGCAGCGGGCGGCGTGGCGCTCCATGGCTGCGTCGTAGTCGTCACGGTGTCTAGCGGAGCATTCCCCGCCGGGAATGACTGAATAGGTGTCGAGCTGCCGCCGCCCGGCACCATGACGACCACTCCAGAGTCTTCCGGCAGAGCCTGCGGCGGCGCACTTGGCTTGCCATAAATGCCCGGTGTGCTTGCCTGTGCGCTACCGATCGGAGAACCACCGTCGACAACGGGAATCGAGCCACGCGGCACACTGCTGCAACCCGCCAGCACCAGCGAAGCCGTTACAACTGGAATCAACCATTTATTCACGTCACACCCTCTCACTTAAACCTGTCCACGATCTGCTGCGCGCTTGCCCTAAGAAGTAAAGAACAGGCCGTTCAACTGTTTGCTGCTAAAGCGCTCTAGCGCGACTCAATGGGCGAGCAAGGCGAGTGATGCACTTATCCAAAATACGCTGCGCATCTTTACTTTTTACCTTACACGACACCGGTTGGCGAAATTATGAGCAGGCTCTTAATCCAACCAGCCGCGCACCCAATCCATCACTTCATTGACCGGCGCTTGAATACCGCAGGCCGGCCCGGCGGTAGGTTGGCTACCGCGGATGTAAGGCATTTGTATTGCATTAGGACAACTCGGATCTGTGCCCTGCCCCGTATTGGCATCAACCCAGGCCTGCACCACGTTATCCGGCACCGGCATATCCAGCGGCAAAGGATCGGCCTTACGCATAAAGTCAGCCCACACTTGCAGCGCACCCGTGGCCCCGGTCAGTGGCGTTGGGCCGTTATCATCACGCCCCAACCAGACCACCGCGAGAACATCTTGGCTAAAACCGGCAAACCAACTGTCACGCGAGTCGTTACTGGTACCGGTTTTACCCGCCAATACCAATGAACGCGGCAGCTGGTTGTAGACCGAGCGCCCGGTGCCCTCAGACATTGTGCGCTGCATGGCGTTCTGCAACAGGTAAATTGCGCCGCTATCAAACCGCTGCTGAATCTGGAACGGGTAGCGCTTGAGTGGCTCGCCCTCGGCCGTCAAAACGTTCCGAATACCGCGCAATGGCGTATTGAAACCGCCGTTGGCCAGGGTCTGGTACATGTTCGCCACGCTCAGCGGGCTCAGCCCACCGGCGCCGAGCAACATCGACGGATACGCAGGCCAATTCTGCTCAACACCCAAGCGACCCATGGTCTTCAAAACTTCCGGTACGCCTAGCTCTAGACCCAGCTTGGCGGTCGACAGGTTGTAGGAGTTAACCAGACCCTGATACAGGTAAATTGTGCCATGGGCTTTACGGTCGTAATTTTGCGGCTTCCAAACCTGGCCATCCTGGCCCTTGATCGAGAACGGCTGGTCTTCGATCAGGCTGGTCAAGGTGAACTGGCTTGGACGCTCCAACGCCGTCAGGTAAATCGCTGGTTTGATCAGCGAGCCAATCGGTCGAACCGCATCCAGCGCGCGGTTGAACCCAGCAAAGCGCGGTTGGCGACTGCCAATAATGGCCTGTACCTCACCACTTTCCGGACTGGTGACCACCATCCCGGCCTCCACCTGATCCACACCCTTGCGCCCAGACAGGCGCTTCAAGGTGTCGGCCAAAGCACTTTCGGCCTTGAGCTGCATGATCGGGTCGAAGCTGGTGAAAATGCGCAGCCCTTCTTCGGTCAAGTCTTGCTCTTGGTAATCCTCGCGCAGTTGACGCTTAACCAGGTCGAGGAACGCCGGGAACGAGCTGTCCGCCAGGGTGCCGCGCTGGGTTATACCCAACGGCTTCTGTTTAGCGACAGCCACCTCTTCAACGCTGACCACACCCTGTTCAGCCAGCACGTCGAGGACCAGATTGCGTCGCTCCAATGCACGCTCGGGGTTGCGCCGCGGGTTGTAGTAGGTCGGCCCTTTGACCATACCCACCAACAGCGCCACCTGGTCGAGTTTCAACTCGGACAACGGCTGGCTGAAGAAATACTGACTGGCCAGACCAAAGCCATGAACCGCACGCTGGCCATCCTGGCCTAGGAATACCTCATTAAGGTAGGCCTCAAGGATGTCCTTCTTCTCGTAATGCAGCTCCAGCAGCACCGCCATCATGGCTTCAGTTGCTTTACGGGTCAGGGTGCGCTCGTTGGTCAGGAAAAAGTTCTTTACCAACTGCTGAGTCAGGGTACTGCCGCCCTGGCGCAGCTGTCCGGCGGTCGCGTTAATCCACATGGCGCGGGCAATGCCCTTGGGCGACACACCAAAGTGATTAAAAAATTCACGGTCTTCGATCGCCACCAAGGTTTCGACCAGGTAAGGCGGTACCTGATCAATCTTGATCAGCACGCGGTCTTCCTGGTGCGCGGGGTATAGCCCCCCAATAAATAGTGGCTCAAGCCGCGCGACCGCCAGGTTACCGCCGCCGGCTTGGGTTAGCCCAGCAACGTAATCACCGGAAAAACGCACACGGATGCGCTGTGATGGCTCGTTACTTTCGTAAAACTGAAAGCCGCGTGAAAACAGCTCGATCGTATTGCCTGCCACCGAAACACCGCCGGGGCCACTGATCGCACCCTCACGGCGATAACCCAGGGCATCCAACTCCTTGAGAAAATCATCCTTGGCCAATTTCTGCCCAACGAACAGCTCCAGGGGCCTGGCATAAACCTTGGCGGGTACAGTCCAGCGCTTGCCGGAGAACTTCTCCTGCACCACAGCATCGAGGTAAACCGCAAACACGGCAAGCACCACCAAACCGACCAGGCTGAGCTTGATAGCCCAGCCTAGCCAGGGGCGCATGCCGCCAGAACGGCGTTTAGAACGGGGGCGAGAAGATCGGGTACGAGTCATGGCGCGGCATTATACGCACTTTGCCCACGTGCCAGCAGACCAGCGCAGCGGTTTGCAGACGGGCATTGAGCGGCCATAATGGCTGCCTCTTATTTAGTACAACGCCAAGGATCGCCCGTGAGCCAAGCTCTGATCGCCGCACTGCAGAATCCGGCCCTCTACCCTCATCCCGTAGAGCAGTTCCAGGTCATCGAAACCCATATTTCCTGGGTGCTGCTCACAGGCCCTTTCGCTTACAAAATCAAGAAACCGGTTAATTTCGGCTTTCTCGATTTCACCGAGCTCAGCGCCCGTGAACACTTCTGCCAGGAAGAGCTGCGTCTCAACCAGCGCCTAACCCAAGGCCTTTACCTGGAAGTAATGCCGATCAGTGGCAGCGTCGATGCACCGGAACTCGGCGGCAGCGGCCCGGCTATTGAATACGCGCTGAAAATGCGCCAGTTCCCACAGAGCCAGTTGCTCAGTGACGTGCAGGCGCGTGGTGAACTGAGCGAAGCGCATATCGACGCCCTGGCCAAACAAATTGCCGAATTCCACGCGGCAACCCCTGCCGTAGCGGCGCACCATGCGCTGTGCGCGCCGGAAGCGATCGTCGCGCCCATGCGGCAAAACTTCGAACAGATCCGCCCCATGCTCAATGATGCGGCCGACCTGCGCCAGCTTGAAGCGCTTGAAGCCTGGACCGAAGCCAGCTATGCACGCCTTGAACCGCTCTTGGCGCAGCGGGCCAGCAACGGTTCAATTCGTGAATGCCACGGTGACATTCACTTGGGTAACGCCACCTTGCTGGACGGTCAGGTGGTGCTGTTCGACTGCATCGAATTCAACGAACCATTCCGTCTGATTGATATCGCCCTAGACGCCGCCTTTCTTGCCATGGACCTTGAGGATCGTGGCCTCAAAGCGCATGCCTGGCGCTTTATCAATGCCTGGCTGGAGCACACGGGGGACTATGCAGCTCTGGAATTGCTGAATTTCTACAAAGCCTACCGCGCGTTGGTACGTGCCAAAGTTGCTCTGTTCAGCCTGGCCCACCAGACCGATGCCGTGCAAAAAGCGGTCACCCTTCGCCAATACCGCAACTATGCCAATTTGGCTGAAAGCTACAGCGCCATTCCCTCACACTTCCTCGCCATCACCCATGGCGTTTCCGCAGTGGGTAAAAGCCATGTGGCCATGCGTTTGGTCGAGGCACTGGGGGCCATTCGCCTACGTTCGGATGTAGAGCGTAAGCGCCTGTTTGGCGAGCAAAAAGATACTGACCTTGGCACGCTCAGCGCCGGCATCTACAACCAGGATGCCAGCACCGCCACTTACCAGCGTTTGCACCAACTGGCCGATGCCGCGCTCCGCGCCGGCTTCCCGGTAGTCATCGATGCCACCTACCTCAAACAGGCGCAGCGTGGGGCAGCCAGCCAGGTTGCTGAAGCATGTGGTGCGCCGTTCCTGATCCTGGAGTGCAGCGCCCCTGACGACGTAATCGCCAGCTGGCTGGAGCAGCGTAAGGCCGCTGGTACTGACCCGTCCGATGCCACCATGGAGGTCGTACATGCTCAACAAGCTAGCTGCGAACCGCTTCGTGCAGACGAACTCTTACTGAGCAAGCGCGTGGATACCCACGAAAGCGCCAGCCTAGACAGCCTGATTGCGCGTATTCGTCAGCGCCTACCTAATTTGTAAACGCTGCAGCAGGGCAACTTGGTTGCAGCGCGAGCAGAGCGCGCCGCGGCTTCTATACTGGGAGTACCCTAATATGGAGATGCGCCCATGAGTCAGCCTAGGCAACTGGACAATCCGCTGTATGCCCTGATCCATAACGAGAACATCTCTGCCTTCAATGCTCAGAAACCTAAAGACGGACTCGTCGACCTGAGTGAGGGTGATTTTCGTGGGCTTGACCTACGCGCACTTGACGCGCAGGGCATCAATTTCACTGACGCCTATTTTCGCGGTACCGACTTGCGCGGCCTGGATTTGCGCAATGCGCAACTTGCAGGGGCAAGCTTGGCGCACGCCCAGATTTCCGGGGCCTACTTCCCCGCAGAACTGACCGCCGACGAAATCCTCATGTCCGTTAATTTCGGCACTCGCCTGCGCTACAACACCCGTTGAGCCGCACGGTGGTCAGCGAATTGTTCCGTAATAGCGATAGAACACGACCCCGGCCTCATCAACATTACTCGCTGATTTGATGCATACGGATGGGTCAGCAAGCAGGCGCACATTAGCGCTGAGCCACTACATGTTTGTGGATGAACGACGTACTGAATTCACAGGCAAAACTACCTGGCAGCGCAAGGAGGCTTGATGAACGATGAACTGCAACACCTGAAAAACCTCGGCAAAACGTCGGCGCAGTGGCTACACGCGGTGGGTATTCACAGCGCCAACGATCTGCGCCGACTAGGCGCCGTTGGCGCCTACAGAGCCGTACGCGCACGGGGGTTTAGGGCATCCAAAGTGCTGCTTTATGCGATTGAGGGCGCACTGCTGGACGTGCACTGGAACGAACTGCCGCCAGGGCATAAGGCCGAGCTAAATGTTCAGCTCGACGAAAGTTCACGTAACAATAAGAGCTAGCTCACAACCTCTTAGCCTTTTGATTTACCTGCAGCGCGCAGGCCACTATTGTTTTAGGGACGTTCGTGCGGTTTAGTATGCCCAGCCAGTTCAAGGAAATTCGCTCATGTACTTACTCGGGGAGCAACCGGCATACGCCGATCAGCTGATCAACCGACTCCAAAGCATCCCCACCCAATTGCTCGATGGGCTTGCACCCGCTGGATCGCCACTGCAGCTTGAACGTGCTGACGATCTTGCCAAGATGCTGCCAAGCAACCAGCTGTTCATCATCGAAAATGGCCTGCTGCATGCCGTGGTTGATGAACGCCCGCTGTTCTACTTACAGGAAGGTGACCTGGTTGGCCTGCGCCAAGGCTTGGATATGCCCAGCTGCCGTTACAGCAGCGAAGAACAGCTGAGCCTGATTCCCTACTCGCGCAGTGACGTGTTCAAGCACATCTACGCCAGCGAGCAGCGTCAGGAACTGTTTATCCAGTACCTGATCGGCCATACCGCCCTGCTTTCAGATGCCTTGGCGCGCTTGAAACAACCAGAGATTCGTCCTTCCACCGGCTTCCAGCATTTTGCTGCGGGTGAAGAGTTGATCCATCAGGGCGATGTTGCCGACAACGTATTTATCATCATCGAAGGTCATGCCGAGGCGTACGTCGACGGGCACAAGGTCGGTGACGTGCAGAAGGATGAAATCTTCGGCGCCATGGCCGTATTCACCCGCGAGAAGCGCAGCGCCACTGTATTGGCCAGCGAGCCCTGCACCGTGATGGTCATTCCCAAAGAGCAGTTCCTCAGCCTGATGCAGAGCAACCCGCGGATTGCCCACAGCCTGATCGAGAGCATGGCCAAGCGTATCGACCTGCTGAACAAGGAAGTCACTCAACTGCGCCTGCCGGGCGATATGCACTAAAGCCTGCTCGCAGCTCAAAGAACCCGGCCTTGTGTCGGGTTCATTGTTTATGAGCCAAACAGGCAGTTGCTGGGCTGAGAAAAAAGTTAGTGCGGAGTGTTGACTTGAAAATGAGAATTGTTATTATTATCACAGCTGGTCGCGAGATCAGTCGATAAGCTTAAGAGACCTTCAGTCGGCCTCTTCAGATTATCTCCTCATCAGGCTAATCACGGTTATTGACCCGGCTCTTGCCGGGTCTTTTTTTGCCTGCAGAAAAGCGGTACATGAAACGTAAAGAAGGACGCAGCCAAACCGCATCAACCAGTGCAGCAGCCTTAAATACAGACTGCGCGGCAGATCAGAGCATCAACGCGCAGGTTAAATGTACGGGCACCTTAGCCCCAGCGTGGGCCTGATGGCCTCGCGCCAGCCCCGCAACGCACTGGATAAGAAAGCTACGGTCGCAGCTCTGCGCAGAGATCTTGCTCAGGCAGTGCAGGCGTATACCAAACGTAATCAGCCGATGCCGCACTGACCTCAGTCTCCACCGCAGCCAAAATCAGCACTTGCAGGCCGTCGTCAGCGCCGAGGTCTTGCAAGTGCAACGGTATGCCAAGGTCGCGGCGCACATGGAATGCGCCAGCAAACAGTATGCTTGGCTCAGGCGCAGCCAGCAGCGCTTCGGCCATACGCCGGTCACGCTGTTGCTGCACGGCGAGCATGGCCGGCAACTGGCTTTCCGGCAGCAGGTTGCAGTGCGACTGGCGAATCTGTTCAAACAGCGCCTCACGCACCGGCTGCGCGGTGGACGCCTGGCCTTGCAGCGGCGGCACCTGGGCATAAATCTGCATAATTTCGCGGCGTTCGAGATTGGCCGCCAACAATGGATACGACTGACGCAGGGCATGCTGCACCAGCGGCCCATACAGCGACCAAGCCCAGCCCGGCTGCCAGTTCAAAGCACCCAGCATGTCCTGCGGCGCCTGCCCGGCGGCCATGGCAGTGCGCACTTGATCGACCTTGACCTGCTGATCCGGCGTCAGCATTTCCAGCAGCAAACTGCCCTGTGGCCGCTGCGCCGCCAGCGCTCGCAACAGCCAGAGCTGCAGCGCATGGTGATCGGGGTTGTCATGCCGCTCGCCGACCAGCACCTTGGGCGCAGCGGACAGACGCGTCAGCAATTGTTCGGGTGTCAGCCGCGCGCCGGTGCGCAACTCGACAATCTGCCCAAGCTCAGGATGCTGCAGACCTTCTGGGCTTTGCCAGGCAGGTAGCGCCGGTAACGAAGCCTGGCAGGCACTCAACAGCGCGACCACCAGCAATAATCCAATACGCATAAACAGCACCTTAGCGAGCAACGATTAACGGATGACCCCGTTCTGGATGCTGTTGTATCAGCACTTCCAGGCCAAATACAGCCTGCAACGGCTCGGCGCGCAAGACTTCCTCGGGGCTGCCCAGCGCATGAGGTCGGCCGCGTTCCAGCAGCAACAAGCGGTCGCAGTAACGCGCGGCCAGGTTGAGGTCATGCAGAATCACCAACACAGCGGCGCCCTGCTCAACAAAGGCGCGGGTGGCCTGCAATGTGGTGTGCTGATGCAACGGGTCGAGCATCGAAGTGGGCTCATCGAGCAGCAGCATCTGCCCTTCACCACCCGGCCAGAGCTGCGCCAGCACTCGCGCCAGGTGCACGCGCTGACGCTCGCCGCCGGATAACGCCAGGTAGCTACGCCCGGCCAGGTGCAAGGCATCAGCCGCTTCCAGCGCTTGTTTGATGATTTGCGCATCACGCACGCGTCCGCTGGCGTGGGGTAAACGGCCCATACCGACCACTTCTTCCACGCGAAAGGCAAAATTCAGCGCGGAGGTCTGCGGTAATACCGCCAAGCGTTGCGCTCGCTCGCTACCGGGCCAGTCCTGCAAGCGCCGTTGATCCAGCCAGACATCGCCGTGGCTCGGCTGCAGCTCGCCACACAATGCGCCCAGCAAGGTGCTCTTGCCGGCGCCATTGGGCCCCAGCACGCCGAGCACCTCCCCAGGACGCAGCTCTAGGTTGATATCCGCCAACACCGTGCACGGGCCGCGCTGTACCGCCAGATTTTCCGCGCGCAGCATCAGGTACGCCCCCGCAGCAACAGATAAAGGAAGAACGGCGCGCCAATCAACGCCGTGACAATGCCGATCGGCAGTTCAGCCGGCGCCAGCACCAGTCGTGCAGCCAAATCTGCCAGCAGCAGCAGGCTGGCACCTGCCAGGGCCGAGGCCGGCAACAGTACGCGATGATCCGGCCCGACCAGCAGACGCACCAGATGCGGCACCACCAGGCCGATAAAGCCGATCATCCCCGCCGCCGCCACGGCCGCGCCCACACCAAGGGCGGTGCAGAACACCAGCTCGGCCTTGACCCGCTCCACGGCAAAACCCAGGTGACGCGCCTCAGACTCGCCCAACAGCAAGGCATTCAGCGCCTTGGCCCGCCGTGGTAACCAGAGCGCCACGGCGGCCGTCACCAGCAGCAGCGGCCACAGGCGGGCATAACTGGCGCCATTCAGGCTGCCCAGGTTCCAGAACGTCAGGGTACGCAAGGTGGCGTCATCGGCCAGGTAGGTGAAAAGGCCGATGGCCGCACCGGCCAATGCGGTCAGCGCAATACCGGCCAGCAGCATGGTCGCCACATTGGTTTCACCATCACGCCGGCCCAGGCGATAGACCAGCGCCGTCACCCCAAGGCCGCCGATAAAAGCGAACAACGACAACAAATAAGGTGCAAAGGCTTCCGGTAAACCGCCAAGGGCAGCGCCGCCGACAATCGCAATCGACGCGCCGAGGGCCGCGCCGCTGGAGACCCCGATCAGGCCAGGGTCAGCCAGCGGGTTGCGAAACAGCCCTTGCATCGCCACCCCGCACAGCGCCAGCACCGCGCCGACCAGCAGCCCGAGCAAGGTGCGCGGCAGTCGAATCTGCCCGAGTATCAATTCGGCCTGGGCCAGATCATCCCCCGGTTGCGCCAGGCCCAGCAGGCGCAATGCCGCCTTGAGGGTATCGAGCAGCGGCAGGCTGACCGGCCCCAGCGCCAGGGATAACCAGAGCGCGAGCGCCAGCAACAGGCTCAGTGCGATAAACAGTGAGCGCGGACGAATAACAGGATTCATGGCGTGGGCTTAGCTTCGGCGACCAGAGGTTGGCTGGCAGGATAAAAGGCTGCGGACAAGGCCGCCAGCCCATCTGGCAAACGCGGGCCAAGGCCACCGACCAGCAGCGTCGGATCGAGCATCAGCAAACGCTGATTACGTGCCGCCCGGGTCGCCGCCAGCGCCGGGTTCTGCTGCAGCAATGCCTCACGCGCGGCATCACCAGAAAGACTGCGATCAGCAATGATCACCACCTCCGGATCAAGCGCCAACAAGGCTTCGCTGGACAGCGCCTTGTAACCGCTATGGCTGGCCAGATTGCGCCCACCGGCACGCTCGATCAGCCAATCGGCCGAGGTGTCCTTACCGCCCGCCATCGGGCTACCGCCGGCATGGCCGAGCAACAGCAACACACCCGGCGCCGCCTGCTGACGCTGCGCAGTTACCAGCCAGTCGGCCTGCTGCTGCAAGCGCTGCTGATAGGCCGCAAAGGCCTGATCGGCGCGTTGTGGCTCGCCCAACAGTGTGCCGATGCGCTGCAGGCTGGCTTGCAGGCTGGTCAGATCCGCCTTGGACGAGAGCATTTCCACCCGCACACCGGCGCCACGCAACTGCGCCAGCACGGGCGGCGGGCCCATCTCCTCACTGCCGATCAGCATATCCGGGCGCAGCGTCAACATGCCCTCGGCGGCTAACTGGCGCTGATAACCGATGCTCGGCAGCGCGCGCAGCGACTCTGGATGCTGACTGGTGCTGTCCACCCCGACCAGACGGCTTTCGCCACCCAACGCCACCACCCACTCGCTGAGCGAGCCGCCGGAACTGATCCAGCGTTGCGGCAACGGCTCGGCGGCCATCGCCGAGGCACAGGACAACAGGCTCGCGCCCAGGGCGAACAAAGTATTAAGGCGTTTCATAGTTGGCCTCTAGAAGAATGCGACTGTCCTGAATGCCCTGCTGCTGCAGCAAGGCCATCAGGTCGAGAAATGCCGACAGCGGTGCCTGACGATCCAACGCCAGGTCCAGACCTACCGTGCTGTCGGCGACAAAGGCTGCAGTCAGTTCAGTGCGCAGCCTGCTGAAATCCGCCTGCTGCACGCCGTTAAAGCGCCAAGCACCTTCGGCTGAGAGCTGTATTTGCATGCGTTCGCCACTGCCGGCATTCGCGGTGGGCAGCGCCTCGCGGCTCTGCGGCAACTGCAAAGGCAGCTCCAGCAATGGCGTTTGCGCGGTCAGCAGAAAGAACACCAGCACGATAAAAATCACATCGAGCAGCGGTGTCAGATCGGGCAACAGATTGCCCTGAGAATTGCTGGCAGCCGGCAGACGGATCACGACAACACCCACTGCGCGGCTGGCTGATTACTCGGCAGTTCCAGCTCCAGACCATCCAATGCCAGCTGACAGCGATTGAGCAACGCCTGCACGCCCTCCAGATAACGCTCGGCCCACAAGGCAAAGCCCTGCCCCGCCGCCAGCGCCGGTATGGCGATCAGCAAGCCCCACACCGTGGTGTACAGCGCCTGCCACAATCCATCGGCGAGCAGCGCCGGGGTGACCGGGCTGTTCTGCCCGGCGATATTGGCAAACATCTCAAGCATGCCCAGCACCGTGCCGAGCAGCCCGAGCATGGGCGCCAGCATGCCGATCAGCTGCAGCAAGCGCAGTTGTCGGTTGAGACGCTGACGCTCTTCCAGTAGCCAGCAGCCGAGCAGCTCTTCGCGCTGCACCGCCGGCAAGGCGCTGTGTTTGAGCAACAACGCCAGGCCATAGCGCCAACCACGCGCACGACCTTTGCAGTGCTCACGTTCACAGGTGCGGCAGGCGCTGACCGCCGCACGCCCGGCGGCAGTGCTCAGCGGCTGCAAACGCAGAAATACGCTAAGGCGCTCCAGAATCAGTGCCAGCGCCAGCAGCGAACACAGCGCCAGCGGCCAGCCCAACGGCCCCATCGCACTCCACCACTGGCTCATCTCAGCACTCCAGCGCTGGCGCGCTTTCGGCCAGGGCGCGCCAGTCTTCGCGCTCCGGGACGCCCGGTTTGCGCGCGCCAAACAGCTGCACCACCAACTCGCCATTGGCATCGAAGGCTTCCCAGCTGGTGATCACGCCATCGGTGCTGGGCTTGCGTACCCGCCACAGCTCGGTCACGCCAGTGGTCTGCAAGTGCAGATTGAACTCGGGATCGAGCACGTTGAACCAGGTGTCCATCCAGCGCAGGTTGCGCACCGGGCCGGAGTGAATCTGGATGCAGTGGCGATTGCCGACAAACACCATGATCGGCACTTCGCGCGCACCGGCTTGCTCCAACAGTTTGGGCAGCTCGCGCACATCCAACGGCTCGGCCCACTCACTTCCGGCCAGGCGTAGGGCCTGGGTGCGTGTAGCGCCGTGTTTTTTCAGCAGGGCGAAGAAGTGGTGAGTGTCCTTGAGGGTCGACCAACCCACGCGCAGAGCATTAGCGTCTACCTGGGCATCGGCTTGCGCGGGCTGCACCTGGGGCAGCGGCATCAGTTCCAACTCGGCGCTCTGCTCAGCCATGCGGAAACGCTCCACCATTGGCGCCCAGGCACTTAGCTGGCTGTCTTCGGTGAGAAACACCTTGTGCACCGCAATGCCCTGGCGGTCGAACACCTGAATGCTGCGCTGGGTGCCTTTGCCGGTTTGCTCCTCGATGGCAAATACGCTGGCCCAGCCGCCAAGAAACAGCCGCAGATCGATATCAGCCGACACCACCAGGCCCATCCGACCATTACCGGTGACCGTCACTTCACGGTAATAACCTTTGCGTTCATGCACGCAATGCTCGTTGCGGGTCAGCGCCATCACATAGCCCAGCTCACCCAGTGCCGGCAGCAATTGCGCCCAGTCCGGCTGCAAGCGCACGGCATCGACATCGAGGCGGCTGGCCACCAGTTCGGCCTCGCTGACGGCCAGACGCTCGGCGGCATCGCGAGCGCGCAGGCGTGGCTGCTCGCTGCGCAGTACCTGCCAGGCCAGATACAGATCATTGCTGGGCGCGACAGATTGGGCGTGTGTGCTCATGGAAAACTCCTCACTACTGATTAATCAACGGCTCGCCGTCAAGGCGAACTGAATAGGGATCTGTACACGGCTAGGCACAGCCTGACCGCCGGTGGTTTCGGGGCGAAAGCGCCACTTGGCAACTGCCTCCAGAGCGGCGCGATCAAGACTCTCTACGCCCGAAGAGCGCAGTACATTCAGGCTGCGTTGCTGGCCGCGCTCATCCAGACGCACCTCGACCAGCACCACACCCTGCTGATTACGCCGCCGCGCCTGGGACGGGTAATTCGGCTGGCGGGGCGGCTCGCGGAAACTCGGTTTGCGGCTAAGCACTTCAGCGACCGGCTTTGTAGCAACAGGCTTGGCGGGCGCGGCTTGAGCCGCTGCACGCACCGCAGCCGACTGACGGGTTGCCTCGGTTGGCTGCGCTTGAACCGGCTGGTTTTGAGTTGGCTGTGCCGCTACCGCTGGCTTTGCCTTGACCACTGGCGCCTGCACGACAGGCTTAGGTGCCGAAGACTTTCTAGGCACGACCGCCTGGCGTTGCGGTTGCGGTTGCGGTTGCGGTTGCTCAGACAGCTTGGCCGGCGCCGGCTCGGCCTGTTGCAGCACGGCAGCCAGGCGTAATACCTGGGGTGCTTCGCGGGTTTGCGCCGCACTCAACGCAGGCGGTTGCGCCTCGCCATGCAGCAGCCAGCCGGCGGCATGCAGCGCCAGCGACAGCACCAGAAACAGCGACAAACGCAGCATGCAAAAGCCCAATCAAATCGAATTAGACCTATTTGATAATTATTTGCATTCGCATGTCAATGTCGTTTAGGTTTGCCGCCGATGCCAACCCGGTGGTCACAGAAACCACCCGTACGATCCTGGAGTCCCCATGCACAGAAGTCCTCCATTCGCCCGCCGCCCCTGGCTTGCCCTGCTGCTGCTCAGCCCATCGCTGGCCCTTGGCGCCGAGAAAGCGCCCAACCAGTTCGACACGGTGACCGTCACAGCCACCCGCACCGAGCAGACCCTCGACCAAGTGCCGAGCACCGTATCGGTGCAGACTGAACGCGATATCGATCAGAAGAACGTGAAGAATATTCAGGACCTGGTGCGCTATGAACCCGGCGTGACCGTCGGCGGCACCGGCAACCGCTTCGGCCTCGCAGGCTTCACCATTCGCGGCATTGGCGGTAACCGCGTGCTAACCCAGGTGGACGGCGTGCCGACCCCGGACGCCTTCACCTTCGGCCCCTTCCTTGATGCGCGGCGTAACTACGTCGACCCGGACACCGTGAAGCAGGTGGAAATCATCCGCGGCCCCGCCAGCTCCTTGTATGGCAGCGACGCGATTGGCGGTGCGGTGAGCTTCCTGACTAAGGATGCAGGCGACTATCTGGATGAGGGTGACGACGTCTACGCGCGCCTCAAGACCGGTTACAACGGTGCCGACGACAGCTGGATGCGCAGCACTACCCTGGCCGCACGCAACGGTCAGTTCGATGGCCTATTGCACCTCGGCCGTCGCGATGGCCAGGCTCAGGACACCTTTGGTGGGCGTGGCGGCATCGGTGCCGTACGCGAGCAAGCTAACCCACAGGATTACCGCGCCGACAACCTGCTGAGCAAGCTCGGCTGGAACTACAACGACAGCGACCGCCTGCAGCTGACCTACGAAACCCTTGAAGACAGCGCGAATACCCAGGTGCTCAACGAATACAGCACGACCGCCACCGTGCGCACCTCCGATGCCACTGACACCACAGAGCGTGAGCGCGTCAGCCTGCAACATCGGTTCGAGATAGGCAGCGTGATTGCCGACCGCGCCGAATGGCAGCTGAGTTATCAGGACAGTCAGATCCGCCAGCGCACCGAGCAAACTCGTTTTAGCGGCGGCCGCTTGCGTGAGCGCAGTCGCGACTCCACCTACCAAGAGAAGCTGTGGGCCTTCAATGCCAAGTTCGACAAGCTGTTCGAAACCGGCATCGCCAAACACCAACTGATCTATGGCTTCGACGTCAAACGCCTGGACAGCAGCGACCTGCGCCGCGGCAGCGAAGTCTTCGCCAGCAATGGCTTGCCAGTGCCGGCCATTCCTGGCGATGAAACCTTCCCACTGAGCGACTTCCCCGACCCGACGGCCACCGAGTACGCGCTGTTTGCCCAGGACAATATCGAGATTGGTCGCTGGACCCTATTGCCGGGCTTGCGCTACGACCACTACGAGATGAAGCCGGACGTCACTCAGGAGTACCTGAACAGCAAGCCGGTCAACAGCAATCCCGCTGAATACAAAGACGATGCCATCTCGCCCAAGTTTGGCGTGACCTACCAGCTTGACGACGCTCACAGCGTCTACGGACAGTACGCTGCAGGCTTCCGCGCGCCCAATGCCGTGGATGTCTTCGGTGAGTTCATCAACTTTGCCCGCGGCTACCAGACCATCGCCAACCCCGACCTCAAGGCCGAAACCAGCGACAGCTACGAGCTCGGCCTGCGTGGTAAATACAGCGCCGGCAGCTTCGGCCTGGCGCTGTTCTACAACCGCTACGACGACTTTATTGAGCAGGTCACCCTGGCCAATGATCCTACGGGCAACGGCCGTATGACCTTCCAGTATCAGAACCTGGATCGCGTCACCATCCGCGGCGCAGAAGCCAAAGGCGAGTTATTCCTTAACAGCGTTGGCCTGCCGGACGGCACCCGTCTACGCGGCTCGATTGCTTATGCACGTGGTAAGGACGAAGCCAGCGGCCAGCCGATCAACAGTGTTGATCCACTGAAAGCGGTATTCGGTCTCGGCTATGACGCGCCAAGCGGGCAGTTCGGCGGCGAGTTGGCCTGGACTCTGGTGGCAGCGAAGGAGCGTGTCGACGAAACCCAGATCGCCAATCAGTACGAACCTTCCGGCTACGGCCTGCTCGACCTGACTGGCTACTGGCAGGCGACTGAGCAGTTCTCGGTCAACGCTGGCCTGTATAACCTGGGCGACAAGCAATACTGGCAGTGGGGCGATGTGCGCAGCCTCACCGAAAACAGCGCCAGCCTGGGCCGCTACACTCAGCCGGGCCGCCACGCCGCCGTCAATCTGGTCTGGGAAATCTGATCCAGCAACACATCTACCGCACTATTAACTGGCCGCGAAAAAGCGTTCCACTTGGCGCATGGATGCGCCCTCCTCTTTCACTTCCACGCCAGGGCGGCATAATGCCGGCCTGTCGGGGAGGTTCCTATGTTGCGTTTATGTGCACCGGATGAGTTGGCCGAAGGCCAGAGCCGGGGCTTTGAGATAGCGGGAGAGAAGCTGTTTGCCGTGCGTAAGGACGGCCAGCTGTATGCCTATCGCAATCGCTGCCCGCACCGTGGCATCCCACTGGAATGGCAGACCGACCAATTTCTCGATGTCAGCGCCAGCCTGATTCAGTGCGCCACTCATGGCGCGTTGTTTCTGATCGAATCCGGCGAATGCGTCGCCGGCCCCTGCGCCGGGCAATCCTTAGAAGCCATCGCCATCCACGAAGATGATCAGGCTATCTGGGTCGATTTAAACAACACCTAAAGCCCTTGAGCGGCCAGCCGCTGTGCATGTTCAACAAAGAGCTTCACCGGCTCGGCACCCTTGCCGACCAGGCCGAAGGTCTGATTGATGATGTCGAAGTGATCCAGCGGGTACTGATCACCGATCACCGTGCCCAAGTGCGAGCTGTAACGCCCAACCATGCCATCACACTGCCCGGCCTCACGCGTGAAGGTGCGCGCAAACAGGCGGCAGGCGATATTCGGCCCGTCGAAGCGGTTGCCGCCTTTATCGGTAATACCCGGCTGAATGGTGCCGGACCAGGAGTAGTAGCGCACGCCGTTAACCTCGGCCGCGCCCTCACCGCCCCAGACTTCGGGCAAGCCCTGCGGATACTGCGTATTGAAAGCCGCGACGCCTTCGGTGCTTAGCGATTGCTGCGCTGCGGCCACATCCATCGGCAGCGGTTCACCCTTATACCCGCGCTCCAGCCAGGCCATGCAGCGGGCTACAGCACGCAGCAGCGCACTCAGTGCACGTTCACGCAGGCTGCCGTGTGGCGCTTTACGGGCGAGAAAATCGGCCAGCTCCGACCCCTGATTAGGCCCGGCCACCGAAGTGACAGACGCCACCCACTCGGGCTTTAGCGCAGCTGCATAGCGCGCCGTCAGGGCGCCTTGGCTGTGGCCGATCAGATGGACTTTTTCGGCGCCGGTCTCCTGCAACACATCGGCGATGCGCAGCAGCAGTTGCTCACCGCGCACCTCGGTGGAATGCACCGAAGACACCAGCACCGGGAAGACTGTTGCACCGATGCGGCGCAGCGCCGTGACGATGCCGTACCAGTAGGGATAACCGAGCAGGCTGATAAAGCCCAGTAAACCTGGCACCAGAACCAGGGGATAACGGGGTGCAGAAGATGTCGACATCGCAAACCATCCTTGTGTCATACCGCCGAGAAATAACGTGCTGAACCACGAAGCATGCCAGTAAAGCTCGTAGGGAAACGAACCGCCCCTCTTTTATAGTCGCGGTTTATCTTTGCGCTACCATTACCCCGCACACCCGCGAACGAGTTACCCGCAGAATCCCAAGCCGGACGGCTCACATGCATGGTTTAAGCAACGCAGTTTTATACGCAGCCCCACCAGAAGGGGCGGCAGCCCGCCAAGACTTGGAGCAGATTCAGTGATGGCAGTTCAATAGCTTGCCCTAGGGGGCAGGCCGAGCAACTAAAGCAGCAACGCTTATAAGGTGGCGATTTCGATGCGGCGCCACGGTTTTCGTAAGGTGGATGACGCTTTACCCATCCACCAACGGCAAGGGCGGATGAAAACAACGTAAGCTATGCGCCCCGATACACCCTGCCTAGCCCTGCTCGCTCAGGGCGGCTTCAAAGCCCAGCCGGCATAGCCTCGGCAGGACGACGGCGGTAGATCCAGATCCGCTTAAGCACTGTCGAAAACTGGTGCCACAAACTGCCGTTGTTGTAGACCTGACCGTAACGCTCGGCGATCTCCCGCACCTCCACCGCCAACGCCGCATAGCGCCGCGCCGGTAGATCGGGGAACAGGTGGTGTTCGATCTGGTGGCTAAGGTTGCCGGTGAGGATATGGAACAGCGGTCCGCCATTCAGATTGCTGGAACCCCGCAGCTGACGCAAGTACCAGTGACCCCGGCTCTCGCCAACCACCGACTCCTTGCTGAACACCGCCGCCTGCTCGGTAAAGTGACCGCAGAAGATCACCGTGAAGGTCCACAGATTGCGGATCAGGTTGGCCACGGCATTACCGGCCAGCACCGCCAGGGCATTAGCACCAATCAGCAGCGCTAGCAGCGGGAAGAACAGGTAATCCTTGCCCCACTGACGGAGGATCTTGGCGTTGAACTGCTTGATCAGCGGGCGCACCTCGGCCTTGCTCAGCTTGCCCTTGTAGACCTTGTCCAGGCGCAAGTGCTGAATCGCCACGGAGTACTGGAACAACACCGCCTGAATCGTCACCCACAGCGGCTGCCAGCGGTAGAACGGCTTCCAGCGCTGCTCGGGAAACAGCCGCACCACGCCATAACCGACGTCATCGTCCATGCCCAGCACATTGGTCCAGGTGTGGTGCACATGGTTGTGGGTGTGCCGCCAGAAGTCACTGGGCCCGGCGATATCCCACTCATAGCTGCGCCCGGAAAACTCGGGGTCATTCATCCAGTCGTATTGGCCGTGCATGACGTTATGGCCAAGTTCCATATTCTCGAGGATCTTGCCCAGGCCCAGTAGCAGCGTGCCCAGCAGCCAAGTCGGCGGAAACCAGCCGAGCATCAGCAAGCCGCGCCCGCTCCAGCAGCAGAAGCGCACCGCTGCTCGAATGCGGCGGATATAGCGCGCATCCACCTCGCCCAGATCGGCCAGGGTGCGTTGGCGCAGGGCGTCCAGCTCGTTGCCGAAGGCGCTCATTTCATCCAGGGAGAGTTCGCGATCACGACGCATAGAATTACCTCGCACGTTAAAGATCAATTTCTACGTCGCTGTGCGGCGCGCTGACACACAAACGTATGGGTTGCCCCGGTTCGCTAAACAACACGCCACTGCGTAAATCGCGCACCGTGCCGCTCAGCAACGTGCAGGTGCAGCTGGCGCAGATACCCTGGCGACAGCCATGGGCCGGCTGCAGGCCATAGGCCTCGGCCTGTTCCAACAGGCTGTGCTGATTATTGGCGGTCGCCTGCTGATGGCTGCGGGCAAAGCCCAAACGCACCTGGCGCAGGCTGATATCGGCGCGTAGCACGGGCGCAGTAAACGCCTCTATCTGCAGCGCGCCGGGTAAGCGGGCGGACTGCCACCACTGCTGCACCTGGGCGACAAACCCCGCCGGACCGCAGGCCAGGACGCGGCGCTGATCCAACTGCGCAACATCGGCCAGATGCTTATCCGTAAAACGCCCAACTGATCCTTCCGATCCAACACCGGCAGCGGTCAGTGACCAGTGCACCTGCAGATTGCTGTGCTGCGCCTGCAGGGCCTGCAATTCGGCAACAAAACCGCGCTGGCCCTGCTCACGGACGTAATGCAGCAGCGTGATCGGCGCGCTAAAACCCTGAGCCAGGGCAGCGCGCAGCAGCCCCAGCAACGGCGTAATGCCACTGCCCGCAGCCAACAGCAACACACCCTGTTGCGCCTCGGGCCAGCTTAGCTCGCCATGCGCCGGCCCCAGCTCCAGCACATCGCCCACCGCCAGATGCTCCAGTAGGTAGGGCGAGACGCGGCCAGCGGCCTGATGCTTGACCGCGATCTGCAGGCGGCCTTTCGCTTGCACCGCAGTCAGGCTGTAACTGCGGCTCAAGCGCACGCCATCACGTTCGAGATACAGCTGCACATGCTGCCCGGGCTGCGCGCCGCGCCAGTTGCCGTTGGCCTGTAGGGTCAATTCGAGCATGTCATCGGCCACCCATTGGCGTTGGGTAACACGGGCAAATACGCGATTCACTCGCAGCGCCGGATGCAGCAGCGCCAGCACTGCGTCGACATCGCTCTCACGCAACCAGCCGTGGACGACCAGCAGGCGCAACGGATACAGCAGGCTGGCGAGCCCGCGTACCCAGGCAAAAGGAAGAAGGGCCATGACAAGACTCCAGTGCACAATTGTTCACTAGACTGGCAGAGCATATTTACTCAGTCAACAGTCGTGCACTCAAAGAGGTATACGCAACGTGGTTCGACGTGAACAACGGCCATTTGTTAGAGTGCGGCGCTGATTGATTCATGCAGAGCCTGGAAGCTTGAAACCACTTCAACCGCGCGCCGAACAAAAACTGCAAACCCGCCACGCCCTGATGGACGCCGCGCGTAGCCTGATGGACAGCGGCCGTGGCTTTGGCAGCCTGAGCCTGCGCGAAGTGGCGCGCTGCGCCGGCATCGTGCCGACCGGTTTCTATCGACACTTCGAAGACATGGACGCCCTGGGCCTGGCGCTGATTGCTGAAGTCGGCGAGACCTTCCGCGAAACCATTCGCCAGGTACGCCACCACGAGTTCGAGGTGGGCGGCGTGATCGATGCCTCGGTGCGCATTTTTCTCGATGCCGTAGCGGCCAACCGCTCACAGTTTCTGTTTCTTGCCCGCGAACAGTACGGCGGCTCGCTACTGGTCCGTCAGGCCGTGGGCGCATTGCGCGAACGCATCACCGCTGATCTGGTGGCGGATCTGGCGGCCATGCCGAAACTGCAGCATTTCGACGCCCCAGCGCAGAATATGATCGCCGACCTGGTGGTAAAAACCGTATTCGCCACCCTGCCCGAACTGATTGATCCACCTGCAGAAACCCTGCCGATGCATGCCTCGCCCGAGGTGAAGATGATCGAGCAGCTGCGTTTTATCTTTATCGGGGCTAAGCATTGGCAAGGGCTGGGTCAAACGCGCGACTGATCAACGTCCGCCGCGCGCACTAAAAATGCGCAAAAGCCCCGCGAGCGCACCAAACAAAACCCCATAACGCCCTAATTTCAGCCACACATCCCCCTGACAATGCGCCCGGCGTGGCGTGACGGCAGCTTGGCAAGGCCCTTGCTCTATAACCGGCATTGCCCTGCCGGAATCTGCCCCATGTTGGTGATCCACCGCCGTATTACCGCCCAGCCGCGCTGGGACGCCGAACTCGAACTGAGCTTCGAAGCCCGCAGCAAAAGCCGTCTGCGCTGTTTCAGCCGCACCGGTGAAGATGTCGGTTTATTCCTTGAGCGCGGCCAACCCGCCTTGCATGACGGTGAGTGCCTGCTGGCCGAAGATGCGCGCATCGTCCGCGTAGTCGCCCGCCCCGAGCCCTTGCTGCATGTCACCTGCGCCAACCCCTTTGAATTGATGCGCGCCGCCTATCACCTGGGTAACCGCCATGTCGCCTTGCAACTCGGTGATGGTTGGCTGCGCCTGCCGGATGATTACGTGCTCAAGGCCATGCTCGAACAACTCGGCGCCACGGTAGAACTGATCGAAGCGCCCTACCAACCCGAGCAAGGCGCGTATGGCGGTGGCCATCACCACTCGCATGCTGGCGATGCTGAATTCAGCTACGCACCGCGCCTGCATCAATTCGGTGCGCGCAAGTGAATAAAGCCTGGCAGCTACTGAGACTAGCGAGCCCCCAATTACCTATTGGCGGCTACAGCTATTCCCAGGGTCTGGAAATGGCGGTGGAACAGTGCTTGGTCGATAACGCAGAAAGCGCCGAACGCTGGATCGCCGATCAGCTGCTGCTCAATCTCGCCCGCTTTGAAGCGCCACTGCTGTTGGCGCATTGCCAGGCTGCGCATGCTGAAGACTGGCCGCAACTGCGTGCATTGGCAGAACAGCATCGGGCCAGCCGGGAAACCCGCGAGCTGCGCCTGGAAAGCCGGCAGATGGGCTACTCCCTGCAACAACTGCTCAGTGGCCTGCCGGAGCTGGATCAACCGGCGCAGCAGCTTTTTAGCGAGCTGGACGAACCCGGCCTGGCAGTCGGCTGGGCGCTCGCGGCGCGTGGCTGGCAGATCGCGCCAGAGGATGCCCTCGCCGCCTGGCTCTGGGGCTGGCTGGAAAACCAGCTGGCGGTACTGATGAAAACCCTGCCGCTGGGCCAGCAAGCCGCGCAACGCCTCACCTCGCAGCTCTTGCCACTGCTCGATCAAGCGCAGCGCAAGGCCAGCGAACTGCAACCCGAACACTGGGGCAGCGCCGCCTTTGGCCTGGCCCTGACGAGCATGGCGCACGAGCGCCAATACAGCCGTTTATTCCGCTCTTGAAGATAAGGAAGACTCACAGATGAACAGCCAACCTTTGCGTATTGGTATCGGTGGCCCGGTCGGCTCCGGCAAAACCGCCCTGACCCTGGCCCTGTGTCTGGCCTTGCGCGAGCGCTACAACCTGGCCGTGGTGACCAACGACATCTACACCCAGGAAGACGCGCAGTTTCTGGTGCGCAACGAAGCCCTGGCACCGGAGCGGATCATCGGCGTGGAAACCGGCGGCTGCCCGCACACGGCAATCCGCGAAGACGCCTCGATCAACCTGGAAGCCGTCGACCAGCTCAATCGGCGCTTTCCGGGTTTGGACCTGATCATCGTCGAATCCGGCGGTGACAACCTCTCGGCCACCTTCAGCCCGGAACTGTCGGACCTGACCATATACGTGATCGACGTATCCGCTGGCGACAAGCTGCCGCGTAAAGGCGGGCCGGGCATCTGCAAGTCCGACCTGCTGGTGATCAACAAGATCGACCTGGCTCCGCTGGTCGGCGCATCGCTGGAAGTGATGGAGCGCGACACCCTGAAGATGCGCGGCGATAAGCCGTTTGTATTCAGCAACCAGAAGATTGGCCAGGGCCTTGAGCAGATCATCGCCTTTATCGAACAGCACGGCATGCTCAACGCCGCTTAACCCATTCATTCAGTCAAGGAGACGCCCATGAACCTGCGTAAATCGCTGTTCGCCCTCGCCCTGTTCCTCAGCCCGGCCGTGGCATTCGCCCATGCCGGCCACGATCATTCCGGCGTCATGGCCGGTCTGGCACACCCGGTATTCGGCCTCGATCACCTGCTGGCCATGCTCGCTGTTGGCCTGTGGGCTGCGCAGCAATCCGGCGCAGCGCGCTGGGCGCTGCCGCTGACCTTTGTCGGCACTATGTTGATTGGCGGTCTGCTCGGGTTTAACGGCCTGCAAATTCCGCTGATGGAAACCGGCATCGCCGCCTCGGTTCTGGCTTTCGGTCTGTTAGTCGCCGTGGCCATCCGCCTGCCGATGGTTATCTCCATTGCCCTGACCGCACTGTTCGCCCTGACTCACGGCGTCGCCCACGGCCTGGAGCTGCCGGAGCTGGCCAGCCCATGGGGCTATGCCGCAGGTTTTGTGGTTGCCACCGCCGCCCTGCACGCCAGCGGCTATGCCCTGGTGCGTCTGCTGCCCCAGGCCGCTGCACCGGTGGTGCGCGTACTCGGCGCCGCCTCGGCAGTCACCGGTGCCTGGCTGCTGACAGGCTGAGTTGCTGGCTCGGGTGGACGACCAACGTCCACCCACATCCGCCCCACCAACCGCCCCTGACCGCAAAGGTCGCTAGGCTGGCGCATTTCGCCTCTCGCTCAGCCGCCATGGCTTTGTCATAGTCGAGGCGTATTAAACCCCCTCCCCCATTGGCTGCCCTGGACCCTGACCATGCTGCGCGTCGCCCGCTTTTTATCTGCTCCGCTCTTATTGCTGGCCATCGCTCTCGGCGTGCTGGCCCTCACCAGTAAACCGGCCTTACCGATGGGGGTGCTGAGCAACTTAGGCGAACAACCTCTGGTCATTGCCCACCGGGGCGGCAAAGCCCTGTGGCCGGAGAACAGCCTGTTTGCCTTCGAGCGTGCCAGCGCCCTGGGCGTGGACATGCTGGAGATGGACCTGCACCTGTCCAGTGACGGTGAGCTGGTGGTGATCCACGACAGTAAGCTGGATCGCACCACCAATGGCGAAGGCCCGGTGGCCGCGCGCAGCCTGGCGCAGTTGCAAGCGCTGGACGCCGGTTACCGCTGGAGTGCCGACGGCGGTCAGAGTTACCCCTATCGCGGCCAGGGGATACGCATCCCCAGCTTTGCCGAGGTACTCGAACGCATTCCAGCGGCGCCCAAGGTGATTGAGATCAAGGTGCCGGATGTCGGCATGGAAGCGCTGTTATGTGATGCCTTGGAGGCGCACCAGCAACGCGACAAGGTGATTGTCGGCAGCTTCTATGACCGCAGCCTGCAGCTGTTCCGCGAACAATGCCCAGGCGTTGCCACCTCCGCCGGGCCCGGCTCAGTGCGCCTGCTGGTGGCGCTCAACTGGGTCGGCCTAGGCGGCCTGCTGTCGCCCTCCTACCAGGCGCTGCAGATTCCCGAAGCCCACGGCGGCCTGACCGTTGCCAGCCCCAGCCTGCTCAAAACCGCCGCACAACGCGGGCTGAACACTCAGTTGTGGACCATCAACGAACAGCCGGACATGCGCCGCCTGCTCGACCAAGGCGCCCACGCACTGATTACCGACTACCCGGACCGCGCCCTGCAGGTATTAGGGCGCTCGACCCGCATCAGCGCCCTGGAAAACTAAGCGCGCTGTCTGACAAGCAGCGGCGTCACGCCCCTACGCCGCTCGCCCCGCCCTATATCGCGCCTGTACAAAAAACAACCTACTCCCTCCAGGCCACGGCCGCTGTGGCCTGGAAGTAAGCGTGCGCAGCTTATCCACAGATCACTCCACAGTAACTTGGGATAAGTTATCCACTGCACGCCTGCAGCGGGTGGAAAAACCCTGAAATAACGCGATTATTGCTTGACTCCGGCGGTTCAAAATGACGCTTTTCACCACTTCAACGGGCTGATCAAAAAAAGAACAACTCTGGCAACGCCTTGCCCAGCTTGCCTTTCACGCAGGCATACCAGAGTTATCAACAGCTCTACCCACAGTAGTCGTGGACAACTTCAGCACTACCCCATCCGGTTCTGAATAACCAGACTAACCTGTTGTTTGTGCGATAAATATTGCACCGATCAAAAAACATACAACTCGCGCAAAGCCACGCATAACAAGGTCTACAGGCAGGCATACCGGAGTTATAAACAACTCTACCCACAGTAGTGGTGGACAACTTCCGTATTGGCCACTGATTTCACCCTGAACAACCTGATCAATTGACTATTTAGGCGACAAATAAACCCCTGATCAAAAAACACACAAAACCCGCTAACGCTCACACCACTAAGCCCTAAAGCGCCTACACCCACCTTATCCACAACTCGCTCCACAGTCTTTGTGCACAACTAACTAGGCGTGGCGACGTGCTGTGTATAAAACCGCATCAGCTTTTGCCTATGAGCCTTATCGAGAGAATCAACACCCCAGCCCCGAGACTCAGGCGTAGCGTCAGAGCCTTACTAAAGGAGTTCTCCCATGCTTGTTAATGATCTGTTACGCAGCCTGCTTGCCGCCTATGCCAGCGGGGCCAGTGGCAGCAGCGGCGAATAACCGTTCAGCCGATTTTCCTTTGCGGCGCTAAACCCTACGGGCTACCTATGGCTGATGCAGGCTGACTCACGTATAACCCTGCGCACCATCGCCGGCAGTTGTACCTGGCGGTTACCCTTTAAAACCGCAGAAAGGAATCCCCAGCATGGCCGGCGCCAGCCTATTAACCCTGCTCGATGACATCGCCAGCGTGCTCGACGATGTGGCCCTGATGACCAAGGTCGCCGCCAAGAAAACCGCCGGCGTTCTCGGCGATGACCTGGCGTTGAATGCCCAGCAGGTTAGTGGCGTACGCGCCGAGCGTGAATTGCCCGTGGTGTGGGCGGTGGCTAAAGGTTCACTGCGCAACAAAATGATCCTGGTGCCTGCAGCACTGCTGATCAGCGCCTTTGCGCCTTGGGCGGTGACGCCGCTGCTGATGTTCGGTGGCGCCTTCCTGTGCTACGAGGGCTTCGAGAAGCTCGTGCACACGTTCATCCACAACCAGGGCGACGCCCAGGCGCAGCAAGCCGAACGGCTGCATGCGGTGGCCAACCCTGCGGTGGATATGCTGGCCTTTGAGCAGGACAAGATCAAAGGCGCGATCCGCACCGACTTTATCCTCTCGGCGGAAATCATCGCCATCACCCTCGGCACCGTGGCGCTGGCCGGTTTCGGCAAGCAAGTTGCTGTGCTCTCAGGCATCGCCCTGCTGATGACAGTCGGGGTTTATGGCCTGGTGGCGGGCATCGTCAAGCTGGATGACGCCGGCCTCTACCTTAATCAGCGCGCTGGCGAAGGCCTGGCCAGCCGCCTACAACGCAGCCTCGGTCGCGGCATTCTGTTTACCGCGCCATACATGATGAAAAGCCTGTCGGTTATCGGCACCGCTGCAATGTTTATGGTCGGCGGCGGCATCCTCACCCACGGCGTGCATGCTGCGCAGGTGTGGATCGACCAGTTGGCGCAGACCGTGGCGGTCAGCAGCGGCCTGCTTGCAGCCTTGCTGCCAACGCTGCTGAATGCTGTCGCTGGGATCATCGCCGGGGCCGTAACCCTGCTGCTGGTCAACCTGGCCACCCGCGCCCGGAAAGCCATCAAGAACTAACCCGCCAACGGCAGCACCGTCACCTGCACCTCGGGGTCATGGCTGCCGCCGCCAAGAATCACCCCGCGCAGCGGTGAGACATCAGCAAAATCGCGGCCCCAGGCCAGGGTGATATGTTCCAGCGCCGGGCGGATATTGTTGGTCGGGTCGAAATCCACCCAGCCCTGCTGCGGGCAGAACACCGAGACCCAGGCGTGCGAGGCGTCGGCACCGATCAGCCGGGGCTGGCCGGGCGGTGGCTGGGTCAGCAGGTAGCCGCTGACATAGCGCGCCGAGAGGCCCATGGAACGCAGGCAGGCGAGCATCAGATGGGCGAAGTCTTGGCACACGCCACGGCGCTCTTCCAGTACCTGCAATAGCGGCGTGGCCACCTGGGTGGCCGCGGCATCGAAGCTGAACTCGCTGAAAATCTTCTGCATAAGCCCGTCCACCGCCGCCAGCAGCGGCCGGCCGGGGCTAAAGCAATCCGCCGCATAGTCGCTGAACACCTGTTTGAGGTGCACATAAGGCGACTCGAAACGAAAACGCGTCGCCTCCAGCACCCCAGGCGGCAGCGCCTGACCGCTGTAGCGCAGCGCCGTGCAGGCGTCTTCCCAGGGCGGTGACGCCTGCAGATCCAACGCTTGGCGCGCCAGCACTTCGACCTGCAGGCGCGCACTGACTTTGAGTTCGTCATGCGGGCGCTCGAACACCAGGCGGGTCAGCGGGTTGCCGAACACATCCAGGGCATCCTGGCGCTGGCACGGCTGCGGGCTGACCAGCAGCTGCTGTTCATGGTTACGTTGCCAGGGGCAAGCCCGTGGCCAGAGGTGCGCCAGCTGCTGGGCCAGCGATACAGGGCTGGCGTAACGGTAATGGGTGTCGTGAAGTATCTGGTAGAAGGCGCTGCTCATGAGGATTGCGTCCGCTGGCTGGCGTCGACATGCACAAAGAAGCGCAAGCCTAAACGGTCGGAGATGTCCGCACTGGCCTGGCTGATGCTTTCCAGCAGCCCAGACAAACCATCCAGCACCTCCTGCACACTCACCGCGCCAAACAGCGGATTCTCCAGGCTGGCCAGGCTAAAGCGCGCCAACTGCCCTTCCAGGTGTTTCAGCCGACGCTCGCTGGGCAGCTCGAAACGCTCGCCCAGGCGCGCCAGCGAGCGCAGCAGGGTGCGCACCTGAAACAGCACGGCATGCGGGTTCTGCTCATCCAGCAGCAACAGGTCGAGCACCGGAATCAGCTGCGCGGAAGCCAGGTAACGGGTGCGGTAGGTGATGCTGCTGTTGCCCAGTTCCAGCAGCCACTCCAGCGCCGATTGATCCTGCGCCGCGCTGCTGGTGAGGAAGTTGGCCAGGCTGTCGCAGAGAAACTGCAGACGCTCGATGCAGCGGCCGATCATCAGAAAACGCCAGCCGTCGTCACGGGTCATGTCATCCAAAGCAAAGCCTGAGAGCGCCGCCAGCGACAGCAGCAGACGGTCAAGAAAATCCAGTAACTCGCCGAAGTCGGCCTGCTCGCTGCTCAACCCCTGGGCCTCGCGCTGTAATTCGAGCAGAGCCTGCCAGTTGGCCTGGGACAGCTTGCCGCGCACGCTGCCGGCCACCCACTGCAAACGCTGCAGATTGCCGCGTAGGCTGCCCGGCCAGTCCTCACCCAGCAGCGCTTCAAGCAGGCGCTGTTGCAGTTCGCCGCTGTCAGCATCCGGCAGCAGACCCAGGCTTTCAGCCAGGCTCAGGGCGGTTTGCAGCGCCTGGGGGTCATCGTCGTCATCCACATAACGCGCCAGCATGATGCGTAGCAGCCGCGCACCGTCCTCGCAGCGTTCGCTGTAGCGGCCAAACCAGTAGAGGTTTTCCACCACCCGCGAAGGCAGATAGGGGTCACTGCGCACCAAATCGGCCACGCCCAGCGGGCGCAGCCATTGCCAGGGTTCGCCGCCGGCATGCCGTTCGCCGAGCACCCAGGTGTCCTTGCTGGCACCGCCGCGCTGCATCGACACCACTTCGGCGTCGGCTTCGGCGGCTACCCGAGTCAGGCCGCCAGGCATGACCCGGTAACCCTCGGCGCTGGCCACGGCAAACACCCGCATGCCGATGGCACGCGGCGCCAGCTGGCCTTCTTCAGGCTGCCAGACCGGGGCCTGCGACAGTTGCGCCAGGGCCTGGGCGACATAAGCATAAGGCCGCGCCTTGAGCCGCTCAGCCAACTCGGCGCGCTGCGCCTCGTCCAGATCACGGCCAAACACCGGGGCAAAACTCTGCGAGGGAAAGCTGGCGCGCACCAGCAGCTCGTCGAGCTGTTCCAGGGCTTTATCCAGCACCGGCGGCTCACCGCACCACCAACTGGCGATGCTCGGCAGCAGCAGTTCTTCGCCCAATAATTTTTCTGCGATGGCCGGGAGAAAGCCCGGCAAGCCAGGGGATTCCAGCACGCCACTGCCAAGGGCGTTGGCCACCAGCACATTGCCCTGGCGCACCGCTTCCAGGAGGCCGGGCACGCCGAGGGCCGAGTCGGTACGCAGCTCCAGCGGGTCGCAAAAGTCATCATCCAGACGGCGCAGCACCGCATGCACGCGGCGCAGGCCGGCCAGGGTTTTCAGGTAGACCTTAGCGTCGCGCACGGTCAGGTCGCTGCCTTCCACTAGCGGGTAACCGAGCTGACGCGCCAGGTACAGGTGCTCGAAATAGCTCTCGTTGAAACGCCCAGGGGTGAGCAGCACCACCAGCGGTGTTTCACTGCCGGCCGGGGCCTGGCGCGCCAGAGTGTCCTGCAGGGTGCGGAAGAAACCGGCCAGGTATTGCACGCGCAGATCGCGGTACAGCTCGGGAAAGGCGCGCGAAACAATTTGCCGGTTTTCCAAGGCATAACCGGCGCCAGACGGCGCCTGAGTGCGGTCGGCGGTGACCCACCAGCGACCATCCGGCGCACGGGCCAGATCCACCGCATACAGGTGCAGATAAGTGCCGCCGGGCGGCTGCATGCCCTGGCAGGGCCACAGGTAGTTGTTGTGGCCAAACACCAGCTCTGCCGGCAACAGCCCGTCGGCCAGCAGTTGCTGTGGGCCATACAGGTCGGCCAACACGGCATTTAGCAAACCGGCACGCTGCGCTACGCCGGCGGCGATCTGCTGCCATTCTTCGGCCGGGATCAGATTGGGCAGCAGGTCCAGCTCCCACGGCCGGTCGGCGCCATCGGGGTCGGCGTAAACGTTGTAGGTCACCCCATTTTCCTGAATCTGCCGGGCCAGCAAGGCCTGACGCTGCGCCAGCTGCGCCGGACTGCTGCGCTGCAGACGCTCCAGCAACAGGCGCCAGTGCGGGCGCGCCTGACCATCTGCGTCGAACAGTTCATGGTAAGCCCCTGGTGTCAGGGGGTAGTCGGCAAGCAGGTCGGGCATGGCAGGCTCGATAAGACGATCACGGGCAGCGCGCCCCTCGCCCCGTTATGGGTGAGGGGGTTAAACGAGGCGCAGATCCAGGGTCATGGGCAGTTCATTATTGTTGATCGGCGCCAGTGTCGGGCGTTTGCCTGGGCTATGGCCCAAGCGGAAGAAGCGCGCCAGACGCCGACTCTCCGCCTCATAGGCGTTTACCGGCAGGCTGTCGTAGTTGCGTCCACCGGGATGAGCGACATGATACTGACAACCGCCGAGGGAGCGGCTCATCCAGCTGTCCACCAGGTCGAAGACCAGCGGCGCGTGTACTTCGATAGTCGGGTGCAGGCAGTTGGCCGGCTGCCAGGCGCGGAAACGTACGCCGCCGACAAATTCGCCGACCTTGCCGGTGGGCCGCAGGGGCACCGGCACACCGTTGCAGGTCAGCACATAACGATCACTCGGCAGACCGCTGAGTTTGACCTGCATGCGCTCCAGCGAGGAATCCACATAGCGCACCGTACCGCCGCCACCGCCCTCCTCGCCCAGCACATGCCAGGGTTCCAGAGCCTGACGCAGTTCCAGCTCGATGCCCTTGACGTTGAAATCGCCGGACTTGGGAAAGCGGAACTCGAAATGCGGAGCAAACCACTCGTTGTGCAGGCGATAGCCGCAGCCGTCCAGCTCCTGCAGCACGTCGGCAAAGTCCTGCTCGATAAAGTGCGGCAGCAGATAGCGGTCATGCAGCTCGGTGCCCCAGCGCACCAGCCGCGCCGGCTTGTAGGGCTCGCGCCAGAAACGCGCGATCAGCGCGCGAATCAACAGTTGCTGCGCCAGGCTCATCTGCGCGTGGGGCGGCATCTCGAAGGCGCGCAGCTCCAGCAGGCCGAGGCGCCCGGAGGCCGAATCCGGCGAGTACAGCTTGTCGATACAGAACTCGGCACGGTGGGTGTTACCGGTGACGTCCACCAGCAAGTTGCGCAACAGGCGGTCGACCAGCCAGGGCTGGCAGTCGCGGCCCACTTCGGGCATCTGCGCGAAGGCGATTTCCAGTTCGTACAGGGCATCGTTGCGCGCCTCGTCGATACGCGGCGCCTGGGATGTCGGCCCGATAAACAGACCGCTAAACAGGTAGGACAGCGACGGGTGGTTGTGCCAGTAGCTGATCAGGCTGCGCAGCAGATCCGGCCGCCGCAGAAACGGCGAGTCCGCCGGCGTCGCGCCGCCGAGCACAAAGTGGTTACCGCCGCCGGTGCCGGTGTGGCGGCCATCGATCATAAATTTCTCGCTGGAGAGGCGGCACTCGCGGGCCTGCTCGTAGAGAAATTCGGTGCGCTCGACCAGCTCATCCCAACTGGCGACCGGGTGGATATTCACCTCAATCACGCCGGGGTCCGGGGTTACGCGGAAGAACTGCAGGCGAGGGTCCAGTGGCGGTTCGTACCCCTCCAGCAGCACCGGGCACTTCATCTCGGCAGCAGTGGCTTCGATGGCCGCCACCAGTTCCAGATAGTCTTCCAGGCGCACCAACGGCGGCATAAATAGATAGAGCTTGCCGTCGCGCGGCTCGGCGCACAGCGCGGTGCGCACCACAGCGGCAGCCGACTGGCCCAGCAGCGGACGTTTGCTCGTACTGGTCTGACTGCCCGACCAGACACCGCGCGACTGCGGCTTAATCTGCGGCGCAGCCGGCAGTGGCGCAAATACCTGACTTGGGTCTTCCGGGTTTACGTAGGGGTAATCGGCCTCGCTGACCCAAGGTTGCGAATCCAGCGGCAGGCGGTAGCCCATCGCCGAATCGCCCGGTATCAGCCGGCAGTGCTCATCACGCAAGAACCAGCTGCCACTCTGCCAGCCAAGCTGCTTAGCCTGCCGGGCCAACGGCAGGATGTGCCCGACTACTTTATCCAGCCCCTGCTCGAACACTTTGCGCAGACGTTCGCGCTCCAGCGGGTCGGCCAGGCGTGGGTCTTCGGCGGTGACGTTGATTGGTAGCTTGCGCTCGCGCCACAGGTAGTAGAAGCGGTCCTCATAAGCCGGCACGCAGTATTTAGCGTCCACGCCCAGGCGCTCGGCGAGCAGGGTGAGAAAGTCGGCGGCCTTGGCCGCATCAACGCCATAGTCCTGCTGCTCGTCGGCGTAAAGCGCCGGGTTGTTCCACAGCGGCTCACCATCGCGGCGCCAGTAGGCATTCAGCGACCAACGCGGCAGCTGCTCGCCGGGGTACCACTTACCCTGGCCGAAGTGCACCAGCGCTTGCGGTGCGTAGTGCTCACGCAGGCGATGGAACAGGTCGGTGGCCAGGCGGCGTTTGTTCGGCCCAAGGGCGGCGGTGTTCCACTCCGCATCGTCGGGGTAGTCCAGGGCAACAAAGGTCGGCTCGCCGCCCATGGTCAGGCGCACATCCTGCGTTTGCAGGTCCTCATCGATCTTCTGCCCAAGGGCGACAATCGCCTGCCACTGCGCCTCGCTATAAGGTTTGCTGACCCGCGGCGCTTCCCAGATACGCTCGACCCACATCTCGTGGCTGAACTCGCACTCGCTCTCATCCACGCCGCCGCTGATCGGCGCCGCCGAGGACGGTTCGGGGCTGCAGGCCAGCGGAATATGGCCTTCACCGGCGAACAGGCCGCTGGTCGGGTCCAGGCCAATCCAGCCGGCGCCCGGCAGGTAAACCTCGCACCAGGCGTGCAGGTCGGTGAAATCCACCTCGGTGCCGGACGGGCCGTCGAGGGATTTAACATCGGCTTTCAGCTGAATCAGGTAGCCGGAAACAAAGCGCGCCGCCAGGCCCAGGTGGCGGAACAATTGCACCAGCAGCCAGGCCGAATCACGGCAGGAGCCGGAGCCTTTCTCCAGGCTTTCTTCCGGAGTCTGCACGCCCGGCTCAAGTCGAATCAGGTAGCTGATATCGGTGGACAGGCGCTGGTTCAGCGCCACCAAAAAATCCACGCTCGGCAGCGGCGTACGCTCGATGCTGGCCAGGTATTTGGCAAACAGTTTGTCCGCCGGCAGTTTCACCAAATAAGGCGCCAGCTCCAGCTGCTCGCCCTCGGTATAGGCGAAAGGGATTTTCTCGGCGTAAGGCTCAAGGAAGAAATCGAAGGGGTTGAACACCGCCATTTCGGCGACTAGATCGACCTCAATCTTCAGCTCACGGGTCTTTTCCGGAAACACCAGGCGCGCCAGGTAGTTGCCCTGGGGGTCCTGCTGCCAGTTGATAAAGTGCTCGCCCGGTTCGACCTTCAACGCGTAGGACAGAACCCGGGTACGGCTGTGCGGTGCAGGACGCAGGCGCACGACCTGCGGGCCAAGATTGACCGCGCGGTCGTAGCGATAGTGGCTGACATGGTGCAAGGCGATATGAATCGACACAGCGGGCCTCCTGCGAGCCTGGGCGATAACCAGGCAGCGCAAGACTTATGCCAGTGATCCAAGCCAGTACTGGCGCGGCCTCGCGCATTCACCCACCACTGACGCGCACCACAACAGGGCCAGCCATGCCCCACACCTGCCGCAGCGCACGAAAACAGGTCGCCCAGCCGCTCAAGGCTGCGTTGGCGCTGACGATCAGGCGGCTCACTGAAACGTCGCCGGCCTGACGGCAAACAACGCGCATCACGCCCAAACGGTTGCCCGCCTACGCAGAGCGCGATGCATCCGTTACCATCGCCGGCAATTAAACGAAGAGATGCAGCATGTATATCTATCGATTGGTGCTGATCCTGGTGGTGGGGATCTACCTGTTTTCCCCGGCCATCATGGACTGGTGGATCGACCCCAATGGGGCCTGGTACCGCCCCTACCTGCTGTGGCTGATTCTGATCGTCGTCACCTTTATTCTGCAGAGCCAGCAAGATGCTGATGAACTCTGACGCACCGCGCAGCAGCCCATGCCTGCCCTTTATCTATTCGCCGAGCCAACGTGATGCTGACGAGCTTTAGCCTGAGCCAGCTGATCCTGATCAGCGCGGCCTACCTTCTTATCTTGTTCGGCGTGGCCTGGATCAGTGAACACGGCCTGATTCCGCGCTGGGTGATTCGGCATCCGCTGACCTACACCCTGTCGCTCGGCGTGTATGCCAGCGCCTGGGCCTTCTACGGCACGGTGGGGTTGGCCTATCAATACGGCTACGGCTTCCTCGCCAGTTACCTGGGGGTATCCGGGGCGTTTCTGCTGGCGCCGGTGCTGCTTTATCCGATCCTGCGTATTACCCGCACCTACCAGCTGTCATCGCTGGCCGACCTGTTTGCCTTCCGTTTTCGCAGCACTTGGGCCGGCGCATTGACCACGGTGTTTATGCTGATCGGCGTACTGCCGCTGCTGGCCCTGCAGATTCAGGCCGTGGCCGACTCCATTGGCATCCTCACCCGCGAGCCGGTGCAGGAGCGCGTAGCGTTGGCCTACTGCGGGCTGATTATTTTGTTCACCATCCTGTTCGGCGCCCGGCATATCGCCACTCGCGAGAAGCATGAAGGTTTGGTGTTCGCCATCGCCTTCGAGTCGGTGGTCAAACTGGTGGCGATCAGCGCCATCGGCCTGTACGCGCTGTATGGCGTATTCGATGGCCCGCAGGATCTGCAATCCTGGCTGGTGCAGAACCAGTCCTCGCTGACCAGCCTGCACACCCCGCTGCAGGAAGGCCCGTGGCGCACCCTGCTGCTGGTGTTCTTTGCCTCGGCCATCGTCATGCCGCACATGTACCACATGACCTTTACCGAGAACCTCAACCCGCGCGCCATGGTCAGCGCCAGTTGGGGCCTGCCGCTATTTTTGCTACTGATGAGCCTGGCGGTGCCGCTGATTCTCTGGGCAGGCCTGAAGCTAGGGGCCACCACCAACCCGGAATATTTCACACTCGGCGTAGGCATCGCGGTCAATAGTCAGACGCTGGCGCTGATTGCCTATATTGGCGGGCTGTCGGCCTCCAGCGGGCTGATCATCGTTTCAACCTTGGCGCTGTCGGGCATGGTGCTCAACCATGTGGTGTTGCCGCTCTATCAACCGCCGTCCGAGGGCAATATCTACCGCTGGCTGAAGTGGACGCGCCGGGCGCTGATCCTGCTGGTGATCATGGCCGGCTACGGCTTCTATGTATTACTCGGCGCTGAACAGGACCTGGCCAACCTGGGCATCGTCGCCTTCGTCGCCACCTTGCAGTTCCTCCCTGGCGTGCTGGCAGTGCTGTACTGGCCGGCGGCTAACCGTAAAGGCTTTATTGCCGGCCTGCTGGCGGGTATCGGCGTGTGGACAGTGAGCATGTTGCTGCCGATGCTCGGCAATTTGCAGGGGCTGTACCTGCCGTGGTTCAACGTCATCTATGTACTGGACGACAGCAGCTGGCACATGGCGGCGATCGGCTCGCTGGCCGCCAACGTGCTGGTATTCACGTTGGTGTCACTGTTTACCGAGGCCAGCCCGGAAGAGAAAAGCGCCGCTGAAGCCTGCGCCGTGGATAACGTGCGCCGCCCACAGCGACGTGAACTGCTGGCTAATTCGCCACAGGAGTTTGCCGCGCAGCTGGCCAAACCGTTGGGCGCGAAAACCGCTCAGCATGAGGTCGAGCAGGCGCTGCGTGACCTGCACCTGCCATTCGATGAAGGCCGCCCCTACGCGCTGCGCCGCCTGCGTGACCGCATCGAGGCCAACCTTTCCGGCCTGATGGGCCCCAGCGTCGCCCAGGACATTGTCGAAACTTTCCTGCCTTACAAAGCCGGCAGCGAAACCTATGTCAGCGAAGACATCCACTTTATCGAGAACCGCCTAGAGGATTACCACTCGCGCCTCACCGGCCTGGCGGCGGAACTCGACACCCTGCGCCGCTACCATCGGCAAACCCTGCAAGAGCTGCCCATGGGCGTCTGCTCACTCGCCAAGGATCAGGAGATCCTGATGTGGAACAGGGCCATGGAAGAACTCACCGAAATCCCCGCGCAGCGCGTGGTCGGCTCACGCCTGAACACCCTGGGCGAGCCGTGGCGCAGCCTGCTGCAGAGCTTTATCGAACTGCCCGACGAGCACTTACACAAACAGCGCCTGGCCCTCGACGGCCAGACCCGCTGGCTCAACCTGCACAAGGCGGCCATCGATGAGCCCCTGGCTCCCGGTAACAGCGGCCTGGTGCTGCTGGTTGAAGACCTTACCGAAACCCAATTACTGGAAGACAAGCTGGTGCATTCCGAGCGCCTGGCGTCTATTGGTCGCCTGGCCGCGGGGGTCGCCCACGAGATCGGCAACCCGATTACCGGCATCGCCTGCCTGGCGCAAAACCTGCGCGAAGAGCGTGAAGGTGACAGCGAGATAACCGAAATCAGCGAACAGATCATTGAACAGACCAAGCGCGTGTCGCGCATCGTCCAGTCGCTGATGAGCTTTGCCCATTCCGGCAGCCATCAAAACAGTGAAGAACCCGTCTGCCTGGCCCAGGTCGCGCAGGATGCCATCGCCCTGCTGGCCCTCAACCGACGCAGCGTTGAAGTGCAGTTCTTTAACCTCTGCGATTCCGATCACTGGGTAATCGGTGACCCGCAGCGCTTGGCTCAGGTGCTGATCAACCTACTGTCCAACGCCCGCGATGCCTCACCGCCGGGCAGCGCGATCCGGGTCAAGAGTGAGGTGTTTGAGCACACCATCGACCTGATCGTCGAAGACGAAGGCAGCGGTATTCCCAAGGCGATCATCGACCGTTTATTCGAACCTTTTTTCACCACCAAAGAAGTGGGCAAAGGCACCGGCCTGGGCCTCGCGCTGGTCTATTCGATCGTGGAAGAGCATTATGGACAAATAACAATCGACAGCCCGGCCGACCTGGAACTGCAGCGCGGCACCCGTATTCGGGTCAGCCTGCCGCGGCATGTCGAGGCGACGTCCCTAGCGACTTAAACCAGCTAACAGAGAGTCTGCCAGCACGGCTGATTGGCCCAGCGGCATGCTCCGAGACCGTCGAGAGACCCATTTAATGCCTCATATTTTGATCGTCGAAGACGAAACCATTATCCGCTCCGCCCTGCGCCGCCTGCTGGAGCGCAACCAATATCAAGTCAGTGAAGCCGGCTCAGTGCAGGAAGCCCAAGAGCGCTTCAGCATCCCCAGCTTCGACCTGATCGTCAGTGACCTGCGCCTACCCGGCGCCCCCGGCACGGAGATGATCAAACTCGGCCAGGGCACCCCGGTGCTGATCATGACCAGCTACGCCAGCCTGCGTTCGGCCGTCGACTCGATGAAAATGGGCGCGGTGGACTACATCGCCAAACCCTTTGACCACGATGAAATGCTTCAGGCCGTGGCGCGTATCCTGCGCGACTTTCAACAGACCAAGAACGCACCAGCGCCTGCAGCCGCCAATGCCAAAGCTGGCAATGACAAGGCCGTCGATAACAGCAACGGCGAGATTGGCATCATCGGCTCTTGCCCAGCCATGCAGGAGATGTACAGCAAAATCCGCAAGGTCGCGCCCACCGACTCCAATGTACTGATTCAAGGCGAATCCGGCACCGGTAAAGAACTGGTCGCCCGCGCCCTGCACAACCTCTCGCGCCGCGCCAAAGCGCCGCTGATTTCAGTGAACTGCGCCGCCATCCCGGAATCGCTGATCGAATCGGAACTGTTCGGCCACGAGAAAGGAGCGTTCACCGGCGCCAGCGCCGGCCGTGCCGGCCTGGTCGAGGCCGCTGATGGCGGCACCCTGTTCCTCGATGAAATCGGTGAGCTGCCACTGGAAGCTCAGGCGCGCCTGCTGCGCGTGCTGCAAGAAGGCGAGATTCGCCGGGTTGGCTCGGTGCAGTCACAAAAAGTCGATGTGCGCCTGATCGCTGCGACCCACCGCGACCTGAAAAGCCTGTCGAAAATCGGCCAGTTCCGCGAAGACCTGTATTACCGCCTGCACGTGATCGCGCTGAAACTGCCCCCCCTGCGCGAGCGCGGGGCGGATGTGATCGAAATCGCCCGCGCCTTCCTGATTCGCCAAAGCACCCGCCAGAACCGTCTCGAACTGCGCTTTGCCGCCGACGCGGAACAGGCCATCCATCATTACTCTTGGCCGGGTAACGTGCGCGAACTGGAAAACGCTATCGAGCGCGCGGTGATTCTCTGCGAAGGCAACAGCATCTCAGCCGAGCTACTGGGCATTGATATCGAGCTGGATGACCTGGAAGACGACTTCACCGGCCTGCCCGTACAAAGTGCTGGCTTGGGGCATGAGCCGAGCGAACCGACCGAAGATTTGTCACTGGAAGACTACTTTCAGCACTTTGTGCTGGAACACCAAGACCACATGACCGAGACCGAGTTAGCCCGCAAACTCGGTATCAGCCGCAAATGTTTGTGGGAACGCCGTCAGCGCCTGGGTATTCCGCGGCGCAAATCCTCGGGCGTAACCGCAGGCTAGCGCGTCACAGTCAGGTGACAGATGCGTACGCAGGTGGTTCCACAACCTGTTACCCATTCAACACTTAGTAACAAAAGCCGGGTCTTATGGTAACGAGAGCCCGGCTTTTTTATCCCGTCTGGCCACTACCCAAAACGCTCAAACCCCTGAATTTAAAGGGTTTACAAAAACTGGCACGAGTTCTGCTTTAGTACTGGCACAACAACAATAACAAGCACGCTCCAACCCTAATAAAAATAAGACGTACCGACTCCAGCACAATAAAAACAACACCGCGGAGGCGCAGCTAACTGATTCTTTTGGAAAGGAATTGCCTTTGGGGTTCGCCCCAAAACCAGGCCGAGAATAAAAAAACTGCCCTAAGGCAGCGCCAAAACTGGTTGGGTCACGGTGTGATCATGGCAGCGTCAGCATCCAAAGCAATCCGTTTGCTCTTGATTCCCAGCTTGGGAAGTTTTCCAAAAGTCCTTGACTGGATGGAACGGGTAAATCAACAAAAACAACAAGCCCGCCATAATAATAAAAAAAGAGCACGCACCAATTTGGGGGGGAGCTTCGGCTCCCCCAGTAGCTTCAAACTCCCCGCCTGCAGCAGTCTCCCGCCGTTTCCTGCACCAAACCTCGACTCAATGCTAGAATCCACGCCATTCCTGCGGCCGGCATATACTCTGGCCAGTCATTTAGTCAAACAGTGCCTCCCATGCTGAAAAAGCTGTTCAAATCCTTTCGTACCCCCATCCGCCGTGGCAAACACTCGCACAGCACGCCCGAAGTGTTGAGCAGCAGCCAACATCCCATCGAACGGGGTGAAATCAGCCGCTACGCCATCAGCGTGGTCGAGCGCCTGCAACAAGCCGGCTACCAGGCCTACTTGGTCGGTGGCTGCGTACGTGACTTGCTGCTGGACATAGAGCCCAAAGACTTCGATGTCGCGACCAGCGCCACGCCTGAGCAGGTGCGGGCTGAGTTCCGCAACGCGCGCGTGATCGGTCGCCGCTTCAAGCTGGTGCATGTGCATTTCGGCCGCGAGATTATCGAAGTCGCGACCTTCCGCGCCAATCACCCCGAAGGCGATGAAGAAGAGAACAGCAACCTGTCCTCACGTAACGAGAGCGGTCGGATTCTGCGCGACAACGTCTACGGCAGCTTGGAAGATGATGCCCAGCGCCGCGACTTCACCATTAATGCGCTGTATTACGACCCCAGCACCGAACGCATTCTTGATTACGCCAATGGCGTACACGATATTCGTAACCACTTGATCCGCCTGATCGGTGACCCGACCCAGCGCTACCAGGAAGATCCGGTACGCATGTTGCGTGCAGTGCGTTTTGCCGCCAAGCTGGATTTTGACATCGAAAAACACAGCGCCGCGCCGATCTATAAATTGGCTCCGCTGCTTGGCGGCATCCCCGCTGCGCGCCTGTTCGATGAAGTGCTCAAACTGTTTCTTGCCGGCTACGCGGTGTACACCTACGAGCTGCTGGTGGATTACGGCCTGTTCGGCCAGCTGTTCCCAGCCAGCGCCGAGGCGTTGAAACTTAACCCGGACTACACCGACCAGTTGATCCGTAATGCACTGGACAGCACTGACCTGCGCATTCAACAGGGTAAAACAGTCACTCCGGCGTTCCTCCTTGCTGCACTGCTGTGGCCGGCCCTGCCGGCCCGCGTGATCAAGTTGCAAGATCGCGGCATGCCGCCAATACCGGCGATGCAGGAAGCGGCGCATGAACTGATCAGCGAGCAATGCCAGCGTATTGCCGTGCCTAAGCGCTTCACCATGCCGATCCGGGAAATCTGGGATATGCAGGAGCGCCTGCCACGCCGTAGCGGCAAACGCGCCGACACGTTGCTGGAAAATCCACGCTTTCGCGCCGGGTATGACTTCCTCCTGCTGCGCGAAAGTGCCGGCGAAGAAACCGGTGGCCTCGGCGACTGGTGGACGCGCTATCAGGACGTCAGCGACAGCGAGCGGCGCACTATGATTCGCGAACTCAGCAACAAAGATGATGCAGCCGGCGCCCCCCGCAAACGCAAGCGCAGCAACAGCAAGCGTAAGCGCGGCCCTGCTGGTGAAGGCGGTAGTTCCGCCGCAGGTGAGTAATGATGGAGCGCGTGTATATCGGCCTGGGCAGTAACCTGGCCACCCCACTCGCCCAACTGCGCAGCGCCCTGGCCGCCCTGGCCGCGCTGCCGCAGAGCAACCTGATTGCACAATCGTCCTTCTATATCAGCGACCCACTAGGCCCGGCAGACCAGCCGCGTTACGTAAACGCTGTGGCTGCGCTGGACACTGACCTCAGCCCACTGGCGCTGCTCGATGCACTGCAAAACATCGAACAGGAACAAGGCCGCACACGCAAAGCCGAGCGCTGGGGCCCGCGCACTCTTGATCTGGATATTCTGCTGTTCGGCGAACGCTGCCTGGATGAGCCGCGCCTGACGGTGCCGCACTACCACCTGCATGCCCGCGCTTTCGTGCTCTACCCACTGGCCGAAATTGCCCCCGACCTGCGCTTGCCAGATGGCAGCGCACTGACCGAGCTTCTCAGTGTGCGTCCCTTCGAAGGGCTGGAGCTGCTTTGCGAGGCGCAGCAGACCTGACATCCGCACACATCTCAAGCAACCCGTATATGCCGCAGCCACCGCCATAGACCTGGCATAACGCAGGCATATGACGGTAACGCCAGTAACAAGCCGGTAACACCTGCAATTGACTTCAAGCCCACCCATCTGGACTATAGGCGTCCCGTTGCTCCGCACCGGTGCAATTTGCGGCCAATGCAGGCCAACTTGAAGCAGCACAACTGCTGACTGAACGCCTGAGTGAGGACAGTTTTCATGCCTGATGTAACCCTGACCACCCTGCAAAGCCTCAAGCAGAGCGGCGAGAAAATCGCCATGCTGACCTGCTATGACGCCACGTTCGCCCAGACGGCCTGCCAGGCCGGCGTCGATGTACTGCTGGTGGGCGATTCCCTTGGCATGGTCTTGCAAGGCCATGACAGTACGCTGCCTGTCACTGTCGCCGACATGGCGTATCACACCGCCTGCGTCAAACGTGGCAACCAGGGCGCGCTGATCCTCGCCGACCTGCCGTTTATGGCCTATGCCACTATTGAGCAGACCCTGAATAACAGCGCAGCGTTGATGCAGGCCGGTGCCCATATGGTCAAGCTCGAAGGCGCGGCCTGGCTGGCCGAGCCGATTCGACAATTGGCCGAGCGTGGCGTCCCGGTGTGCGCCCACTTAGGCCTGACTCCGCAGGCGGTCAACATCCTCGGTGGCTATAAGGTGCAAGGCCGCCAGGAAGCCCAGGCGCGGCAAATGCGTGCCGATGCCATGGCCCTTGAGCAAGCCGGCGCGGCCATGTTGCTGCTCGAATGCGTACCCAGTGAACTGGCCGCCGAAATTAGCCAAGCGGTGAAGATTCCGGTGATCGGCATCGGCGCTGGCAGCGCCACCGACGGCCAGGTACTGGTGCTGCATGACATGCTAGGTCTGTCCCTGAGCGGTCGCGTGCCGAAGTTCGTGAAGAACTTTATGGCCGGCCAGAGCAGCATCCAGCACGCCATCAGCGCCTACGTCAAAGCGGTTAAAGACCAGAGCTTCCCAGCAGCCGAACACGGATTTTCTGCATGAACACAGTTAAAAGCGTGCGCGAGTTGCGCGCCGCTGTCGCCCAGGCGCGCGCCGAAGGCAAACAAATTGCCTTTGTGCCGACCATGGGCAACCTGCACGCCGGCCACGCCGCGCTGGTGGAGAAAGCTGCCCAGCGCGCAGACTTTGTAGTCGCCAGCATCTTCGTCAACCCGTTGCAGTTCGGCCCCAGCGAAGACCTCGACAAGTACCCGCGTACCCTGATCGCCGACCAGGAAAAACTGGTCGAAGCCGGTTGCCACCTGCTGTTCACCCCGGATGTCGAAGAAATGTACCCGCACGGCATGGACGGTCAGACCCGCGTCAGCGTACCGGGCGTTTCCGAAGGTCTGTGTGGCGCCAGTCGCCCTGGGCACTTCGAAGGCGTTGCCACCGTAGTGAGCAAGCTCTTCAACATGGTGCAACCGGACCTGGCAATTTTCGGTCAAAAGGATTTCCAGCAACTGGCGGTGATCCGCACCCTGGTGCGTGACCTGAATATGCCAATCCAGATTATCGGCGAGCCGACCGTGCGTGCCGAAGACGGTTTGGCGCTGTCTTCGCGCAACGGTTACCTGAGCGCCGAACAGCGTGAAGCGGCGCCCGTGCTGTACCGTTCATTGCAGGAGATGGCCACGGCGATCCGCGCGGGTGAACGTGACTACGCCACGCTGGTTGCGGCAGCGCAGCAGCAACACAGCGCCGCCGGTTTTCGCCCGGACTACCTAGAGGTGCGCGAAGCAAACAGCCTGCGCCCGGCAACCGCCGATGATCGTCAGTTGGTGATTCTGGTGGCCGCCGTTATTGGCAGCACCCGGCTGATCGACAACCTGGCCTTCGACCTCGATACTCCAGCCTGACCAACAAGCACTGACAGGCCACTGCAAACACGCTTCGGCAACCCAGGCGCTTTTCAGTGGTCTATTTAAGGCGAGCTCATCAACCGCACTGGCCCGCTACATTCCAGGCCCGGATCACTCCGGGCCTTTTTGCATGATTGATTGGACGCACACAGGAAAGGAACACGCACCAATGGCCTATTACCAGCAACCGCATGACGTCACCACCCTGCCCGCTTGGCAGGCGCTACGCGAGCAGCGCGAGCAGATGAACGACTTCAGCATGCGCGAGGCCTTTGCCAGCGATCCGCAACGCTTTAACCGCTTCTCCCTGAGCAGCTGCGGCCTGCTACTGGATTACTCAAAGAACCTGATCGACGAAAAAACCCTGGGACTGTTGGTGCAGCTGGCTGAACAAGCCCAGCTGCCAGCGTCCATTCACGCCCTATTCAGCGGCGATAAGGTCAATGCCTCTGAAGGGCGTGCAGCTCTGCATACAGCCCTGCGCAGCCCGATTGGCCGCACCCTGAAACTCGACGGCGTCGACCTGATTCCGCAAGTGCATCGCGTGCTGCACCAGATGACCGAGCTGGTCAGTCGCATTCACAGCGGTCTGTGGCGTGGCTATAGCGACAAACCCATCACCGAGGTGGTGAATATCGGCATCGGCGGCTCGTTCCTCGGCCCGCAGCTGGTTTCCGAAGCGCTACGGCCCTTTACCCAGCGCGGTGTACGTTGCCATTACTTGGCCAATATCGACGGCAGCGAGTTCCGTGAATTGACCGCGCGCCTGAACCCGCAGACCACCCTATTTATCGTGTCTTCCAAGTCGTTCGGCACCCTGGAAACCCTCAAGAACGCCTTGGCCGCACGCGACTGGTACCTGGCCCTGGGCGGCCCGGAAGCCGAGCTGCACAAACACTTTATTGCGGTAACCAGCAACCCGACGGCTGCTATCGACTTTGGCATCAAGGCGGAAAACATCTTCCCGATGTGGGACTGGGTCGGCGGGCGTTATTCGCTGTGGTCGGCCATTGGCTTGCCGATTGCTCTGGCCATCGGCATCTCCAACTTCAAGGAGCTGCTGGCCGGCGCTTATGCCATGGACCAGCACTTCACCCAGGCGCCGTTGGCCGAGAATATGCCGGTACTGATGGCACTGCTGGGCATCTGGTACGGCAACTTCTGGGGCGCGAAAAGTCAGGCGATTCTGCCCTACGACCACTATCTGCGGAACTTCACCAAACACTTGCAGCAGCTGGACATGGAATCCAACGGCAAGAGCGTGCGCCAAGACGGCAGCCCCGTGGATTTCAGCACCGGGCCGGTGATCTGGGGCGGCGTTGGCTGCAACGGCCAACACGCCTATCACCAGCTGCTGCACCAAGGCACCGAGTTGATCCCAGCGGACTTTATCGTGCCGGTCAACAGCTTCAGCCCGCTGGCCGACCACCACCAATGGTTGTTTGCCAACTGCCTGTCGCAGAGCCAAGCGCTGATGCACGGCAAGACCCGCGCCGAAGCTGAAGCCGAGCTGCGCGACAAAGGCCTGGATGAAACCGAAGTACAGCGCTTGGCACCACACAAAATGATTCCCGGTAATCGCCCGAGTAATATCCTCGCGCTCAACCGCGTTGACCCGTTCGGCCTCGGCGCACTGGTGGCGTTGTATGAACACAAAGTGTTCGTGCAGAGCGCCATCTGGGGTATTAACGCCTTCGACCAGTGGGGCGTGGAACTGGGTAAAGAACTGGGCCAAGGCGTGTATCAGCGCCTGACTGGCCAGCTCGATACGCCGGCCAGCGATGCCTCGACCCAGGGCCTGATCCAGCACTTCCGCGAGCGCCATCGCGGCTAAACCAGGCGCGGCAGAGCACAAGGCCAGCACTTGAACCAAGCACCCGCTTGGTTCACCCTACGATCATCGCGGAACACAATAATAAGGACCCGCCATGTTCGAAATCACCCGCCATCCTGTGCCCGACGCCGTGCGCCAGCGCGCCCACCTGGACAACGACGACTACCTGCGCCTGTACCAGCAATCGGTGGAGCAACCGGAAATCTTCTGGGCCGAGCAGGCCAAAATCTTCCTCGACTGGTCCAAACCTTGGACCAGCGTGCAGCAGGGTGACTTGCTCAGCGGCCAGGGCTCCTGGTTCAAGGGTGGCCAGCTGAACGTCAGCTACAACTGCATCGACCGCCATCTGGAACAACGCGGCGAACAGATTGCCTTGATCTGGGAAGGCGACAACCCCAGCGAATCAGCGCACATCACCTACAAGAAGCTGCACCACAACGTCAGCCGCCTGGCCAACGTGCTGAAAAGCCGTGGAGTGAAAAAGGGCGACCGGGTGTGCATCTATATGCCGATGATCCCCGAAGCCACCTACGCCATGCTCGCCTGCGCGCGCATCGGTGCGGTGCATTCGGTGGTCTTTGGCGGCTTCTCCCCGGACGCCCTGCGCGACCGCATTCTGGACGCCGACTGCCGCACGGTGATCACCGCCGACGAGGGCGTGCGCGGCGGCAAGTACGTGGCGCTCAAGGCCAATGTCGACAAGGCGCTGCAAAGCTGCCCGGCAGTCAGCACGGTGGTGGTGGTCGAACGCACCCAGGGCGAGATCGACTGGGTTGAAGGCCGCGACATCTGGTACCACGAAGCCCTGCGCGACGCTGACGGCGACTGCCCGCCAGAGCTAATGGACGCCGAAGACCCGCTGTTTATCCTCTACACCTCAGGTTCCACCGGCAAACCCAAGGGCGTGCTGCACAGCACTGGCGGCTATCTGCTGATGGCGGCGATGACCCACAAGTACGTGTTCGACTACCACGAAGGCGATATCTATTGGTGCACCGCCGACGTCGGCTGGGTCACAGGGCACAGCTATATCGTCTACGGCCCGTTGGCCAACGGCGCGACCAGTCTGATCTTCGAAGGCGTGCCCAACTACCCGAGCGCCTCGCGCTTCTGGCAGGTGATCGACAAACACCAGGTGAACATCTTCTACACCGCGCCTACCGCCCTACGCGCTCTGATGCGTGAGGGCACCGGCCCGGTCGAATGCACCGAGCGCACCAGTCTGCGCCTGCTCGGCAGCGTCGGCGAGCCGATCAACCCGGAAGCCTGGGAGTGGTATTACAACGTGGTTGGTGAGCGCCGCTGCCCGATCGTCGACACCTGGTGGCAGACCGAAACCGGCGCCATCCTGATCACCCCGCTGCCCGGCGCCACCGACCTCAAACCCGGCTCGGCGACCCGCCCGTTCTTCGGCGTACAACCGGTGCTGCTGGATGAACAGGGCAAGGAAATCCACGGCCCAGGCTCAGGCGTACTGGCGATCAAGGACAGTTGGCCAAGCCAGATTCGCAGCGTCTACGGCGACCATCAGCGGATGATCGACACCTACCTCAAGCCCTACCCCGGTTACTACTTCAGCGGCGACGGCGCGCGCCGCGATGAGGACGGTTACTACTGGATCACCGGCCGGGTGGACGACGTGATCAACGTCTCCGGCCACCGCATCGGCACAGCCGAGGTGGAAAGCGCCCTGGTACTACACGACGCCGTCGCCGAAGCCGCCGTGGTCGGCTACCCGCATGACATCAAGGGCCAGGGCATCTACGCCTTCGTTACGCCGATGAACGGCGTGGAGCTCAACGAGGCCTTGAAGAAGGAACTGCTGGCACTGGTCGGCAAGGAAATCGGCAGTTTCGCCAAACCCGAGCTGATCCAGTGGGCACCCGGCTTGCCGAAGACCCGTTCGGGCAAGATCATGCGGCGCATCCTGCGCAAGATCGCCTGCAACGAGCTGGAAAACATGGGCGACACCTCGACCCTGGCCGACCCCAGTGTGGTGGACGGGCTGATCGAGCAACGCCTGATCCGCTAAACCCAGCCAGGTGTAGGGTGGATGACGCTCTGCTCATCCACCAATGGCCCCGTGCGGTGGAGCGCCACCCGGTGGATCGATAAAGCGCGATCCACCCTACACCAACAAGCGAATAGCCTATTTCATGGAATTCCTTCGCCGCCGTATCGAAAGCCAAGTCCTTAGCCTGAGCGGTATCGCCCTCGGCCAGATCGACTTCGAAAAGCCCCAGGACGACCCCGGTCTGTTCGGCCCCGACTCGGTGAGCTGGCAGGTGCACGGCGACTTCACCAGCATGCTGATCGGCGGTATCAGCGCCCTGCTCTTGCAAGCTCTGCATCCGCTGGCATTAGCCGGGGTGTGGGATCACTCAAATTTTCGTCAGGACCTACTCGGCCGCTTGCGTCGCACCGGGCAGTTTATTTCCGGCACCACCTACGGCTCGCGCGCCGATGCCGACTGGCTGATCGACAAGGTCAAAACCATTCACCTCAAGGTCACAGGCACCGCACCGGATGGCCGCGCCTATGCCGCCAGTGATCCAGCGTTGCTGACCTGGGTGCATGTGGCCGAGGTGCACAGCTTTCTCCAGGCCCATCTGCGCTACCGCAACCCGCAGCTGAGCGAGGCTGATCAGGACCGCTACTACGTGGAAATCGCCCTGATTGCCGAACGACTGGGCGCCACCCAGGTGCCGCGTTCACGCGCCGAAGTCGCCGCCTACCTGACGGCTGTGCGCCCTGAACTGCTCTGTGATGAACGCTCGCTGGAGATTCTGCGCATCCTGCTCGGCGCACCAGCCCCCAGCGCCATCGCCGCCCCGGCGGCCAAGCTGTTAATGCAAGCGGGTATCGACCTGCTGCCGGATTGGGTGCAGGAGATGCTAGGCCAGCAGATCAGTCCGGCGCGCAGCCGGGTGATCCACGCCGGTGTACACAGCCTGGCCCCGGTCCTGCGCTGGGCGGTACGCGGCGGCGCCATCCACCGCGCGCGCCGGCGTCTGGACCTGCCGCCGCGCTGACCGGCCGGTTCGCACGCTGGCCGTAAACAAAGCCGCTGTGCCACCATAGCGACCTCTCGCGGCCCGCCGCGCCTGTTACTTGTGAGGATCGCGTTATGCAAGACGTCGTCATCGTTGCCGCCACCCGAACCGCTATCGGCAGCTTTCAGGGTGCACTGGCGAATATCCCGGCACCGGAACTGGGCGCTGCAGTAATCCGCCGCCTGCTGGAACAAACCGGCCTGGACGGCGCGCAGGTCGACGAAGTGATTCTCGGCCAGGTGCTGACCGCAGGCTCAGGGCAGAACCCGGCGCGTCAGGCGGCCATCCTCGCCGGCCTGCCGCACGCTGTGCCAGCGCTGACCCTGAACAAGGTCTGCGGCTCGGGCCTTAAAGCCCTGCACCTGGGTGCCCAGGCGATCCGCTGCGGCGACGCCGAGGTGATCATCGCCGGCGGCATGGAAAACATGAGCCTGGCGCCCTACGTCATGCCCGGCGCACGCACCGGCCTGCGCATGGGCCACGCCAAGCTGGTCGACACGATGATCACCGACGGCTTGTGGGATGCATTCAACGACTACCACATGGGCATCACCGCCGAGAACCTGGTCGACAAATACGACATCAGCCGCGAAGCGCAGGACGCCTTTGCGGCCGCCTCGCAGCAGAAAGCCGTGGCCGCCATCGAAGCCGGGCGCTTTGCTGATGAAATCACCCCGATCATGATTCCCCAGCGCAAGGGCGAGCCGCTGGCCTTCGTCACTGACGAACAGCCGCGCGCCGGCACTACAGCCGAATCGTTAGGCAAACTTAAGCCCGCATTCAAGAAAGACGGCAGCGTCACCGCCGGCAACGCCTCCAGCCTCAACGACGGTGCCTCCGCCGTGCTGCTGATGAGCGCCGCCAAAGCCCAGGCCCTCGGCCTGCCGGTACTGGCGAAAATCGCCAGCTACGCCAACGCCGGTGTCGACCCGGCGATCATGGGCATCGGCCCGGTCGGCGCCACCCAACGTTGCCTGGCCAAGGCCGGCTGGCAGTTGGCTGACCTGGACCTGATCGAAGCCAACGAAGCCTTCGCCGCGCAGGCATTGGCAGTCGGCAAGGAACTGAATTGGGACGCGAGCAGAGTCAACGTCAACGGCGGCGCCATCGCCCTCGGCCATCCGATTGGCGGTTCCGGCTGCCGCGTGCTGGTGACCCTGCTGCACGAGATGATCAAGCGCGACGCCAAAAAAGGCCTCGCCACCCTGTGCATCGGCGGCGGTCAAGGTGTGGCACTGGCAATCGAACGGGCCTGAGGCTTTTGGTCTTATGGGAAGGGCTTTAGCCACGCGCTTTAAAATCGTAAGCAGCGCGGCTAAAGCCCCTCTCCTTGAAAAGCGCGGTGGTAAACTGCGCGCCCTTCTTCTTCGAGTCGCCGCGCATGCCCTCTCTCGATCAGGCGCTGCGCGCCGCCCTGCATAACCGTCACGACCTGCTGGCTGAGCTGCATCAGCAAGACACTGATTGTTATCGCCTGTTCCATGGCAGCCAGGAAGGTGCCGGCGGCCTGACCATTGACCGTTACGGCCCGCAGCTACTGGTACAAACCTTTCACCAACCGCTCGGTCGTGATGACTTACTGGCCGCCCATGCGCTGATCTGCAGCCACCTGAATCAGCCCTTACTGCTGGTGTACAACGACCGCAGCCAAGGCAACTCACGTATCGACCGCACAGACCCGGTCTACCAAGCTGAACCCGCTGCACTGGACGACCTGATCGGCCATGAATGGGGCCTCAATTACCGCGTGCGCGGCCGCCATGCTGGGCAAGACCCACTGCTGTTTCTCGACCTGCGTAACGCGCGCGGCTGGGTCAAAGCGCACAGCGCTGATAAATCTGTACTTAACCTTTTCGCCTACACCTGTGGCGTCGGCTTGAGCGCGGCCGCAGGCGGGGCCAGCGAAGTGCTCAACCTGGATTTTGCCGAGGGCAATCTGGCGGTCGGTCGCGAGAATGGCCAGCTCAATCCGCAGCTGCTGCCTATGCAGTTCATTCAGTCAGACTACTTTCCGGCGATTCGCCAACTGGCCGGCCTGCCGATCAATGCGCGGCGCGGGCAGAAGCTGCCGCACTATCCGCGCCTTGAGCAACGCCAGTTCGATGTGGTGCTACTCGACCCGCCCGCCTGGGCCAAGAGCGCTTTCGGCACTGTCGATCTGCTGCGCGATTATCAGAGCCTGCTCAAACCCGCGATTCTAGCCACCGCCGAGGATGGCGTGCTGATCTGTTGCAACAACCTGGCAAAAGTCGCCCTGGCCGATTGGCGCGAGCAGGTGCTGCGCTGTGCGGAAAAGCTTGGCCGCCCGGTGCGCGATTGCCAGGTGCTGCCACCGGCCAGCGACTTCCCTTCACAGGATGGTCAGCCACCGCTGAAAACCCTGATTCTGCAGTTCTGATCCCCGCGCACGTTCGCAGAAAATCCCCGCGCAGAGCCTCTGCGGAACGGCACACGCGTGCCATACTCCAATGCACTTTTCGTCGGGATAGATGACGTTTTTATGCTTAAAGGAATAAAGCGCGCTGCCAGCGCCACTGCCATCGCCGTTGCTTTCTACAGCCTGCTGGGCTTTCTGATTTTGCCCGGTCTCGGTTTGCGCATCGCTAACCAGCAGTTGGCGCACTACGCCGAAGTCCCCGCCACACTGCAGCGCCTGCAACTCAACCCGTTCAGCCTGGAGCTGAGTCTCTGGGGCCTACGAATTGGCGAAGCCGACCAGCAGCAGATCGCCTTCGAACGCCTGTATGCCAACCTGCAACTCGACAGCCTGTGGAACGGCGTGCTGCACCTGGCCGATATCGAGCTGGACAAGCCGCACAGTGAAGTGCTGTTCGGCAAGGACGGTCGGCTCAATCTGACCCAACTGTTCAACGTCCCGCCCAGCACCGAGCCGGCGGTTGAAGAGCCGGCCGGCGAGCCCTTCCCGCTGCGTATTACGCGCATCAAACTGAGCGGCGGCAACGTGCATTTTCAGGACCTGCGCCCCAGCGAGCCAATCGAATTTATTTACGACGATCTTAATTTCGAGCTGTTCAACCTCAGCACCCTGCCCGACGACAATGCCGACATGAGCCTGGTCGCCACCGGCCCCACCGGCGGGCGGATCGACTGGACCGGGCGCATCAGTCTGGTGCCAATCAGCTCCAGCGGCAGTCTGAAAGTCACTGACGGTAAACTGAAAGCCATCTGGCCCTACGTACGCGATGCGGTGCCGCTGGTGTTGGAAGACGGTACCGTCAACCTCAGCAGCGATTACAGCCTCAATCTCGCCAAAGGCACCGAACTGCTGCTGAGCAATACCCAGCTCAACGTCAGTCGTTTTGCCATCAAGAGTCCGGCGGACAAACCGCTGCTGCGCCTAGAAAGCCTGGATATCAGCGAAACCCGTGTGGACCTGGCCAAGCAGCAGGTCATCGTCGGCAAGATTCGTAGCCAGAAGCTGGAAACCTGGGCCGCACGCGAGGCCGATGGCCAGCTCGACTGGCAGAAGCTGCTGGCCAGCCAACCCGCCAAACCAGCTCCAGCTCCAGCTCCAGCTCCAGCTCCAGCTCCAGCTCCAAATGAGGGTGGCGTAGGTTCCGCTGCGACAAAAGAAGCAGAGCCGGTAAAAGAGCCAACTGAACCGACCACCGCAGAGCAATCCGCCGAGCTAGAAACCGCCACTGCAGGCCAGCCGCAAGAGCCCAGCAAACCCTGGCAGGTCATCCTGCGTGACGTGCAACTGCGCGACTATCAGGTGCATCTGGCAGACCGCGCCGGCGGTGCGGAAGTGAAAATCGACTTGGCACCACTTAATCTCGACCTGAGCGATTTCGACAGCCTGGGCACTTCACCCTTCGGCCTCAAGCTCGACACCGGAGTGAATAAAACCGGGCAGATCAAGGCCAACGGCCAAGTGCAACTGAACCCGACCACGGCCAAGCTGCAGGTGGCCATTCGCGATATCGACCTGCGCCTAGCGCAGACTTACCTAAGCCCTTTCGTTCGGCTGGAGCTGCGCAGCGGCAAGCTCGGCAGTGACCTGGCGGTTGACCTGCAAAGCGTCGAGCCGCTGGCGTTCAGCATTGGCGGGCAAGCCGCGATCAACCAGTTGCATACCCTCGACACCCTCAAGGACCGTGACTTCCTCAAATGGCAGCAGGTGTTGGTACAAGGGATCGACTATCAACACGGCAAAGGCCTGGCGATTGGCCAAGTCAACCTGCAACAGCCCTATGTGCGCTTTATCATCAACGAAGACCTGACCACTAATATCAAAGACCTGATGATTCCACAGCCGGCCGATGCCAAGCCGGCCAGCGCGCAGGCCGAGAAACCGCTGCCGATCCGCATTGGTGGCATTAGCATCAAGGACGGCTCGGCCAACTTTGCCGACTTCAGCCTACGCCCCAACTTCGCCACCGCGATTGGCCAGCTCAACGGCCAGATCGGCACCCTGGATAACCAGAGCCCGAAAGCCGCCAGCGTCGATATCAAGGGCAAGGTCGACAAGTACGCGCCCGTCAGCATCAAGGGCCAGCTGACGCCGTTCGACCCAATGAACAGCCTGGATATCGCCACCAGCTTCAAGAACGTCGAGCTGACCACGCTCACGCCCTACTCCGGTAAATTCGCCGGCTTCCGTATCCGCAAGGGCCGCCTCAACCTCGATCTGCACTACCAGATCGAGAAAGGTAACCTCAACGCCACAAACAAACTGCTGCTGGAAGACCTGCAGCTGGGCGAAAAAGTCGACAGCAAGGACGCCATGGATCTGCCGATTCGCCTGGCCGTGGCCCTGCTCAAGGACACCAAAGGCAATATCGAAATCCAGCTGCCGGTGCAGGGCAACCTCAACAGCCCGGAATTCAGCGTGATGCCCATCGTCTGGCAGACCCTGCGCAACCTGGTCCTACGCGCCGCGCAGGCACCGTTCAAGTTTATCGGAGGCCTGGTCAGCGGCGGCAGTGACGTTGACCTCAGCAACGTACGCTTCAATGCCGGCGACAGCGCACTCGACGGCGACGCACAAAAAGCCTTGGATACCTTGGCCAGCGCCCTGAAAGAGCGCCCGACCCTGCGCCTGGAAGTCGAAGGTATGAGCGCGCAAAGCAGCGACGGCCCACCACTGGCAGTCGCGCGCCTGGAGCGTGAATACCAGACCACCTGGTACAAAATCCTGCAGCGCCGTGGCGATAATGTGCCGGCTGATGCCAGTGAATTGGTGGTCGATGAGGATGACAAAGCGGTGCTGCTCGAAGGCATTTACCGCGCCCGCCTTAAGCAACAGCCGCCGGCTGAATGGACCCAACTGGATGATGCCGAACGCAGCGCGAAAATGCGTGACGCCGTGCTGCAGTCTTGGGCGCAAAGCCAATTACTACTGCGGCAGTTAGCCCAGGCGCGGGCGGCTGAAATAAAGAACTATCTGGTTGAGCGAGGAGGCTTAAGCGCCGAACGCATCTACCTACTGGATGTAGGCATCGTGCAGGCTGACAAAGATGGTCGGGTAGCCACAGCCCTGCACCTGGGCAGCGAGTAAGGCGTTTGCATATGCGCATACTGACTACGATGTTGTTACTTGCCTTGATGAGCACAACACTCCTCGCCCAGGCTGAAACTCTGCGCTGCGGTAGCCAGTTGGTAAGCCTGGGCGATAGACGGTTTGAAGTGCTGCAGAAATGCGGCGAACCGGCTTTCCGTGAATTAGTCGGCTACTCGCTCGGCCCAAGCGAACGGCGCGAGTATCCGATTGAGGAGTGGGTCTATGGCCCGAGTAACGGCATGCTGAGCATTCTTACCTTCGAGGGTTCTCGCTTACGCGCCATTGAACGGCGTCGTAACCACTAACCGATGAAAGCCTTAATAACTGCCCTGCTATTAGTTGCACCCGTCCTCACTCAGGCCTCGTCAACCCTGCGCTGTGAACGTGGACTGATCAGCCTTGATGACACGACCCGCGAAGTGAGCAGCAAATGCGGCGAACCCTTGAGCCGTGACTTTCTCGGCTACCGCGAAGTACTGGATGAATACGGTTTCTACAATGAAGTCGCGGTCGAAGAATGGTCATACGGACCGCGCAACGGCATGTACCAATTTCTGCGTTTCCAAGGCAACCGACTGATCAAGATCGAAAGCAAACGCCGCAACTAACAACTCTCTTTAGATGCCCCCACGATAAGGACACTGCACCATGCAACGGATAGCGCTCAGCCTCACCCTGCTACTTCTGGCAACCTATGCCCAGGCCAGCACCCTGCGTTGCGAGAAGGGCATCGCCAGCACCGGCGACCGGACTACAGAGGTCGCCACAAAGTGTGGCGAACCGATTGCCCGCGATAGGCTGGGCTACACCCTGGATGCCCACGGCAATAATGAGTTCCTCGTCGAAGAGTGGGTCTATGGCCCGCGTAACGGCATGAACTATTACCTGAGGTTCGAAGGCGGCCGCCTGAAGAGCGTGGAAAGTAAACGCGGCAGCTGACACTTACCAAAGAACCACAAAAAAGCCCCGCAGGATGTGCCTGCGGGGCTTTTTTACAACGGATTACAGCTTGTTGCTGAAATCACGCAGCTCGTCCTGAGCTTTTTCCTTGGTCCAGCCATAGCGCTCTTGCAGCTTGCCAGCCAGATAATCGCTGTGACCTTCGGCAACATCCAGGTCATCGTCGGTCAGGTTGCCCCACCGCTCCTTGATGCGGCCATTAATTTGCTTCCACTTGCCTTTGATGATGTCGGAATTCATTGAATCCTCCGGGTCAGTGAGTGGCGGTCAGGCCGGGTCAGATCGACCAGGCCTGATTTATGAGTTACTGCGCGGTTTTCAGGGCTTCAGCGGCTACCGCTTTCACACCTTTAATCTCACCGGCCTTGGCAATCGCCAGGTCACGCTCGGCCGAAGTGGTGACAACACCGGAAAGCGTCACTACGCCTTTGTTGGTTTCGACCTTGATATCGATGCCACTCAAGTTGCTATCAGCCAGGAAGGTAGACTTCACTTTGCTGGTGATCCAGGTATCGCTTACCGCGTCTTCGGCGTCATTCATCGTTTCGCTGGCTGCCAACATGGTTGGCTGCCCAACGGGACTAGCCGCTAGCACTGGCCCAGCCAGAAGCAGGCCCAAAGCGGTGGCAGTCAGGGTGGTTACGGCGAAATGCTTGATTGGCGTTTTCATGGGTAATGCCTCCTGCATGTACTGAACAATCTGCATGCTCGTCGAGCTGCAGCCTCCCCAGTACTGTCGCAAGGGCTGTGCCAAGCCACTTAAAACTAATTTACCGTTAAATATCAATTACTTATAAATAGACCAACGTAGTCTCGATCGTGCAATCTGCATGTTCGCGGTATTCCCTCAAGGCATATTGCACGACGCCTCAGCAGCAACGGGCGATGAGGTATACAGGCTTTATTCACAGGCAAAAAAAGAGGGCCCCAAAGGGCCCTCTGTTCTGCGGTCAAGCGCGGCGGTGATTAAACGCCCGACGCCTTGGCAGCAGCTACATCTTTAATCGACAGCTTGATACGGCCGCGGTTGTCCACGTCCAATACCAGCACTTCGATTTCCTGACCTTCTTTGAGGATGTCAGTCACCTTCTCAACACGCGCATCGCTGAGCATGGAGATGTGCACCAGACCGTCTTTGCCCGGCAGGATGTTAACGAAGGCACCGAAGTCGACGATGCGCTCAACCTTACCGATGTAGATCTTACCGATCTCGGCTTCCGCGGTGATGCCTAGGACACGCTGACGCGCGGCCTCTGCTGCTTCCTTGGTTTCGCCGAAGATCTTGATGGTGCCGTCGTCTTCGATGTCGATCGACGCTTTGGTTTCTTCGCAGATAGCGCGGATGGTTGCACCACCTTTGCCGATCACATCGCGAATCTTGTCCTGGTCGATCTTCATCGCGATCATGGTAGGCGCGTTGGCCGACAGCTCGGTGCGCGACTGGGCAATAACCTGGTTCATCTGGCCGAGAATATTCAGGCGCGCTTCCAGGGCCTGACCCAGAGCGATTTCCATGATTTCTTCGGTGATGCCCTGGATTTTGATGTCCATCTGCAGTGCGGTGACGCCATTGGCGGTACCCGCAACTTTGAAGTCCATGTCGCCCAGGTGATCTTCGTCGCCGAGGATGTCAGTCAGAACGGCAAACTTCTCGCCTTCCTTAACCAGACCCATGGCGATACCGGCAACCGGTGCCTTCATCGGCACACCGGCGTCCATCAGCGCCAGAGAAGCACCGCACACGGAAGCCATCGAAGACGAACCGTTGGACTCGGTGATTTCCGACACCACACGAATGGTGTAAGGGAACACGTCAGCAGCTGGCAGCATGGCCGCGATGGAGCGGCGTGCCAGACGGCCGTGACCGATTTCGCGACGGCCAGTAGCCCCCATACGACCACACTCGCCCACCGAGTACGGCGGGAAGTTGTAGTGCAGCATGAAGGGGTCTTTTTTCTCGCCTTCCAGAGTGTCGAGCAGTTGCGCGTCGCGGGCGGTGCCGAGAGTCGCTACAACCAGCGCCTGGGTTTCGCCACGGGTGAACAGGGCCGAACCGTGGGTTTTGTCCAGCACACCGACTTCGATGTTCAGGCCACGCACAGTACGGGTGTCACGGCCGTCGATACGCGGCTTACCGTTCACGATGTTCTCGCGCACGGTGCGGTATTCGATTTCGCCAAAGATTTCTTTAACTTCGGCAGCGCTCGGCTGACCTTCTTCACCGGAGAACTTGGCAACGACTTCATTGCGCAGCTCACCCAGACGGGCATAACGCTCGTGCTTGATGGTGATGGTGTAAGCCTGGGAGATCGCATCGCCGAACTCACCGCGAATAGCGTTGAGCAGTGCGGTGTTCTCAGCCTTTGGCTGCCAGTCCCATGTCGGCTTGGCGGCTTCGGCAGCCAGCTCGGCAATGGCGTTGATCACCACCTGGAATTCGTCGTGGGCGAACAGTACAGCGCCCAGCATCTGGTCTTCGCTCAGCTCTTTAGCTTCCGATTCAACCATCAGCACGGCGTCTTTGGTGCCGGCTACAACCATGTCCAGGCTGGAAGCCTTGAGCTGCTCATAGTTCGGGTTCAGCAGGTAGCCAGTTTCCGGGTGGAACGCTACGCGCGCAGCGCCGATCGGACCGTTGAACGGAATGCCGGAAATGGCCAGGGCGGCCGACGTACCGATCATCGCAGCGATGTCCGGATCAGTCTTTTTGCTGGTGGAGATCACGGTGCAGATCACCTGCACTTCGTTCTGGAACCCTTCTGGGAACAGCGGACGGATCGGACGGTCGATCAGGCGCGAGGTCAGGGTTTCCTTCTCGGAAGGACGGGCTTCACGCTTGAAGAAACCGCCTGGGATCTTGCCAGCCGCGTAGGTTTTTTCTTGGTAGTGCACCGACAGCGGGAAAAAGCCTTTGCTTGGGTCAGCAGTCTTGGCGCCGGTGACAGCCACCAGTACGGCGACGTCATCGTCAACGGTGACCAGCACTGCGCCGGAGGCTTGACGGGCGATACGGCCAGTCTCGAGGGTTACGGTCGACTGACCGAATTGAAATTTCTTGATTACCGGGTTCACGGTGTTTTCCTTCTCTTTGTTGCCCTTGGGGAAAGCGTTTCTTGCTCCCGTTTTATCACCACTGGATGAACAAACGGGTCTTGCAGAATGTGTGGGCGGTTACGGGTATCGGACCCGCTAGCGTCCAAAACAGCTAAAGCACAAAAGCAAAAGCTGGAAGCAGGGCGAACCCCACTTCCAGCTTCGGCAGTCAGCTACGCATAAGCATTGCTTAGCGACGCAGACCCAGGCGACCAATCAGGGCGCTGTAACGGCTAACGTCCTTACCCTTCAGGTAATCCAGCAGCTTACGACGCTGGTTAACCATACGGATCAGGCCACGACGTGAGTGGTGGTCTTTACCGTTGGCCTTGAAGTGGCCTTGCAGCTTGTTGATGTTGGCGGTCAGCAGTGCAACTTGCACTTCAGGCGAACCCGTGTCACCAACAGCTTGCTGGTAGTCGGCTACGATTTGAGCTTTTTCTTGAACGTCGAGAGCCATGAGGCAATCCTTTTATTTAGGAAACTGTTCCAGAGAAACAGCTTCAACAAGCCAGGGACAAATCCCTGTATCTATAAATGAGTAGTGACCGCGCTTGTTAACAGCCACCCTCGCCAGCCTGCTGTTACACAGGCTGGTTTCGGTCATGCTGACCGAATCAATCGACGCGGCGCAATGCGCCCGTCTTCGCTCACTTCACCGATACCGATAAAGCGACCAGTGTGATCCTGCACCCGCACCATGCCAAACTTCGGTGCTTCCGGCGCACGTACCGGCTGCCCTTGCAGCCAATAGAACGAACTGTGCTCAGAGAACTGCAGCAATGGCCAGTGTTGCAAGCCACTGTCAGCCGGCAACAGAAACTGATCAACCGCCTCGTTGCCACCTTCAGCATGCACCCGCTCCAGCTCTTCGAGCGTTACGGTGCGGCTCAAATCGAAGGGGCCGGCTTTGGTCCTGCGCAGCTCTGCTACGTGAGCGCCGCAACCCAGCAAGTGACCGATGTCTTCGACCAACGTGCGAATATACGTACCCTTGCTGCAATCAACCGCCAGGCGCGCTTGCTCCGCCTCGCAGTCCAGTAATTCCAAGCGCGCAATAGTAACAGAACGCGGCTCGCGCTCCACTACTTCACCGGCGCGCGCCAGCTTGTAAAGTGGCTGTCCGTCACGCTTGAGCGCCGAGTACATGGGCGGTATCTGGCTGATTTCACCACGAAACCCGGGTAGTACCGCCTCGATATCGGCGCGACCAACGGTTACTGGACGACGCTCTAATACCTCACCTTCAGCATCTGCAGTGGTGGTGGTCACGCCCAGCTGCATCAGGGTTTCGTAACCCTTGTCAGCATCGAGCAGGTACTGGGAAAACTTGGTCGCCTCGCCAAAGCACAACGGCAATACGCCAGTGGCCAGCGGGTCGAGGCTGCCGGTATGCCCAGCCTTCTCGGCATTGAGCAACCAGCGCACCTTCTGCAAAGCAGCGTTGGAACTAAAGCCCTTGGGCTTATCCAGCAGGATGATGCCGTCAACGGCACGACGAATACGTTTGACCTGGGCCACGCGCTTACTCCTTGGCCTCAGGGACATCATCGTTATGCTGACGGTCTTCGCTCACGGCACGCTCAATCAGCGCCGACAACTCAGCCCCACGAATCACGCTTTCGTCGTAATGAAAACGCAGGTTGGGCACACTGCGCAGCTTCATCGCACGACCCAACTGCATGCGCAGGAAGCCGCTGGCATCGTTGAGCACCTTGATGCTCTGCACCACGGGATCAACACCCTCTTCCGGCTCGCCACCCATGATCGTGACAAACACCTTGGCATGGCTGGAGTCACGGCTGACTTCTACCGCCGTGACGGTCACAAGGCCGCCAAGACGCGGGTCCTTGATTTCCATACGGATCAACTGCGCTAATTCGCGCTGTATCTGGTCGCCGATGCGCTGGGCCCGGCTAAATTCTTTGGCCATTTCTTACTACCTTCACTCGTCGCGCTGCCTGAAAGCAGCGGACCTAAAAGCGGCAAACGCCCGGCCGCGCAAATGCGGGGCCGGGCGCTGCGTGTTGCGACTCGTGCTTACAGGCTACGGGCCACTTGGACTTTCTCGAACACTTCGATCTTGTCGCCGACCTTAACGTCGTTGTAGCTCTTCACGCCGATACCGCATTCCATGCCATTACGCACTTCAGCAGCATCGTCTTTGAAGCGACGCAGGGATTCCAGTTCGCCTTCGAAGATCACCACGTCGTCGCGCAGTACGCGGATCGGACGGTTACGGTAAACCGTACCCTCGACCACCATACAACCGGCAATCGCACCGAACTTCGGCGAACGGAACACGTCACGTACTTCAGCAATACCCAGGATGTTCTCGCGAACATCGCTGCCGAGCATGCCGGTCAAGGCCTTCTTAACGTCTTCGATGATGTCGTAGATCACGTTGTAGTAACGCATATCCAGACCTTCCTGCTCGACGATCTTGCGCGCGCCGGCATCGGCACGCACGTTGAAGCCAAACAGTACAGCGTTGGAGGCCAGGGCCAGGTTGGCATCGGATTCGGTGATACCACCGACGCCGCCACCGACCACGCGCACCTGCACTTCATCGTTACCCAGGCCGCTGAGCGAGCCTTGCAGCGCTTCCAAAGAACCACGAACATCAGATTTGAGGACGATGTTGAGCGTCTTCTTCTCTTCCTGGCCCATGTTCTCGAAGATGTTTTCCAGCTTACCGGCATGCGCACGGGCCAGTTTCACTTCGCGGAACTTGCCCTGACGGAACAGTGCAACTTCACGTGCTTTCTTCTCGTCAGCCAGTACGCTCATGTCGTCGCCAGCTTCTGGCGTGCCGTCTAGACCAAGAATCTCGACCGGAATCGACGGGCCAGCTTCTTTAATCGCCTTACCGTTTTCATCGAGCATGGCGCGGATACGACCGTAGTTGGAACCGATCAGCACCATGTCGCCTTGACGCAGGGTACCGTCTTGAACAAGTACGGTGGCTACCGGACCACGACCCTTATCGAGACGCGATTCAACCACCACACCGCGACCTGGAGCCGACGGAGTCGCTTTCAGCTCAAGAATCTCAGCCTGCAGCAAAACGGCTTCGAGCAGCTCGTCAACACCGGTACCCGCTTTCGCCGACACGGAAACGAACGGTGTATCACCGCCCCACTCTTCCGACGTCACGCCGTGCACCGACAGCTCGCTACGAATGCGATCAAGATCAGCGCCTGGCTTATCGATCTTGTTCACAGCGACGACCAGCGGAACACCAGCAGCCTTAGCATGCTGAACCGCTTCAATGGTCTGCGGCATTACGCCGTCGTCCGCCGCCACCACCAGGATCACGATGTCAGTCGCCTTGGCACCACGGGCACGCATCGCAGTAAACGCGGCGTGGCCTGGGGTGTCGAGGAAGGTGACCATGCCGCGCTCGGTTTCTACGTGGTAGGCGCCGATATGCTGGGTGATACCACCGGCTTCGCCAGCAGCCACCTTGGCGCGACGGATGTAGTCGAGCAGCGAGGTCTTACCGTGGTCAACGTGACCCATTACGGTAACAACCGGCGCACGAGCAAAGGTCTCGCCTTCGAACTTCAGCGACTCAGCCAGAGAGTCTTCCAGAGCGGTGTCGCTGACCAGCGTGACCTTGTGACCCAGTTCCTCAGCAACCAACTGGGCAGTTTCCTGATCAAGAACCTGGTTGATGGTCGCAGGGGTGCCCAGCTTGAACATGAACTTGATGATTTCAGCGGCTTTAACCGACATCTGCTGAGCCAGATCGCCCACAGTGATGGTTTCGCCGATCTTCACTTCACGCACGATCGGACCTGTCGGGCTCTGGAAGCCATGAGCATTACGCTTCTTCAGCTTGCCTTTGCCACGACCGCCACGACGGAAGCTGTCGTTCTCTTCGTCGATGGTACGCGGGGCAACACGTGGCGCTGGGGCTTTTTCTTTAACAGACGGACGATGCTGGGTGGTCTTGCGATCACCACCACGACGCTCGGCATCATCATTGCGCGCTTTGTCTGGGCGGCGCGGCTCATCTTTCTTACGCTCGTCTGCAGCAGGTGCAGGCTGCGCGGTTGCAACGGGCTGAGTAGCGTTGGCTACTGCATCGCCAGCAGCCGGTGTGGTTGCCGCACGCGGAGCTTCTTCAGCCGCGCGACGCTTGGCTTCTTCATCAGCTTTAGCCCGCGCAGCATCAGCTACAGCGCGCTGCTCAGCCAGCTCACGCTGCTTTTCAGCTTCGATTTCTTCTGGGCTGCGCTTAACGAAGGTCTTCTTCTTGCGCACTTCAACACTGATAGTCTTGCTACCAGCAGCGCGTAAGGTGCTCGTCGTTTTGCGCTGCAAGGTAATCTTGCGCGGCTCTTCTGTTTTGCTATCGCCGTGACTGCTCTTGAGATAGGCCAATAGGGCCTGCTTCTCACTGTCAGTCACTGCTTGCTCAGCGTTCTTGTGCGGCAAACCTGCCTCACTCATTTGCTGCAGCAGGCGCTCTACCGGCGTATTGACCACTTGGGCCAGTTCTTTAACCGTGACTTGCGTCATGTATTTCTCTCCTCAGGCCGCAACTGCTTACTCGAACCAATGGGCTCGTGCGGCCATGATCAACTTGCCGGCTCGCTCAGCGTCGATACCGTCGATGTCGAGCAGATCATCAATAGACTGCTCGGCCAGGTCTTCGCGGTTAATAACGCCGCGCACTGCCAGTTCATGCGCAAGCGCCTTGTCCATCCCCTCTAGCGAGAGCAAGTCTTCGGCTGGGTGGGCATCTGCCAGCTTTTCCTCGTTGGCGATGGCTTTAGTCAGCAAGCGATCTTTGGCACGGGCGCGGAGCTCGCTGACGATATCCTCGTCAAAGCCATCAATGCTGAGCATTTCTTCCATCGGTACGTAGGCAATTTCTTCAAGGCTGGTGAAGCCCTCTTCGACTAACACCTGGGCCAGCTCTTCATCGACTTCCAGCTCGTCGATAAAGCGCTGCAGGATGTCGCCTGTTTCCGCTTGCTGCTTGGCCTGGATGTCCGCCTCAGTCATCACGTTCAAGGTCCAGCCAGTCAGTTGACTCGCCAAACGTACGTTCTGACCGCCGCGACCAATGGCCTGAGCAAGGTTATCTGCGCCAACGGCGATGTCCATGGAGTGGGCATCTTCGTCAACAATAATGGCGGCTACTTCAGCCGGCGACATGGCGTTGATGACGAACTGCGCAGGATTGTCATCCCACAGCACGATATCAACACGTTCGCCTGCCAACTCACCGGAGACCGCCTGCACGCGCGAACCGCGCATGCCAATACAGGCACCCTGCGGGTCAATACGCTTGTCTTTGGAGCGCACGGCCAGTTTGGCGCGTGAACCCGGATCACGGGCAGCACCCATGACCTCGATTAACTCTTCGGCAATTTCCGGCACTTCAATGCGGAACAACTCAATCAGCATTTCTGGCGCGGTGCGCGACAGAATCAGCTGAGGGCCGCGGTTCTCGGTACGAATTTCCTTGAGCAGCGCACGCAGGCGCACGCCAACACGGAAGGTTTCGCGGGAGATAATGTCTTCGCGAGCCAGCATGGCTTCAGCGTTATTACCCAGGTCAACGATTACGCTGTCACGGGTTACTTTCTTCACGGTGCCGGAAATGATTTCACCCAGACGCTCGCGATAAGCCTCAACGACCTGAGCACGCTCAGCTTCACGGACTTTCTGCACAATCACTTGCTTAGCGGTTTGCGCGGCAATACGACCGAATTCAATGGATTCGATCTTTTCTTCCAGCACATCGCCCACTTTCGCATTCGCTTCAACAGCGCGCGGCATGTCAGTGGTGACCTGGTGTGCAGGGTCATCAAAATCACTTTCTTCAACCACTGTCCAGCAGCGGAATGTTTCGTAGTTGCCGGTCTGGCGATTGATCGCCACACGCAACTCGACTTCATCTTCAAATCGCTTTTTGGTAGCAGTGGCCAAAGCCAGCTCCAGCGCTTCAAAAATTACGCTAGCCGGTACGCCCTTTTCGTTGGAAACCGACTCAACAACCAGCAGTACTTCTTTGCTCATCGTACGCCTCGCCTTTCGCAATCCATTGGATCCTGCGCAATCCGCGCAGCTCTCGCGGGATTCGCGGCTCAATCAAACCTGGGGATAATGTTGGCCTTGTCGATCATATCGATCGGCAACAGGAATTCGTGGTCATCCACCTGCACCACCACGTCCTGATCTTCCACACCGCGTAGAAGGCCCTGAAAGTTGCGTCGACCCTCGAAAGGCGAGCGCAACTTAATTTTTACTTGCTCACCCGCATGGGCAGCGAACTGTTCAATGGTGAACAACGGCCGATCCATGCCTGGCGAGGACACCTCAAGGGTGTACTCGGCGCTGATGGGGTCCTCGACATCAAGGACACCGCTGATCTGCCGACTGACAATTTCACAGTCTTCGATCAACACGCCGTCAGGCTGCTTATCAATATAAATTCGCAGCAGAGAATGCCGCCCTTGTGACAGGAACTCGACACCCCAACATTGGTAGCCCAGAGCCTCGACTACTGGGGCCACCAAGGCCTGCAACTGTTCTAGCTTGCTCGACACCTGAACCCCTCGCGCATGCTGTAAAAATAAAAAATGGGCGAAGCGCCCATCATCGAACCGCCCTCTAAAGGCCGGCAAAGCTGTCGCCCAGTTAGCAAAAAGCCCCTTATCAGGGGCTCCTCTGCAATTCAATGCGGGGGCTGGTTTGACCCAGCCATCATCGGACTCAGCATCCGAGGAGCGACTTTACTGCTCAACCCCACATCAAACCTGGGGCCGGATTATACGACTTAACCTCAAACGGGGTCAATCGATGCTCCAGCAACAAAAAAGCCCGCTTCGAGCGGGCCTTCTTGAAAAATGGTACCGAGAAGGGGACTCGAACCCCTACAGCCTATGGCCACTACCACCTCAAGGTAGCGTGTCTACCAATTCCACCACCTCGGCAAAATCACTTACTGCGTACGACCTTTAACGCTTACTGCTGCTCAGGAGCCTGAGGTACGTCCGCCGCTTCGGTAGCCGGCTTAGCTGCATCCAGAACAGGTACATCTTCAACAGCTGGCTTAGCCTGTTGTACTTCCAAGACTGCTGGATCAGGCAAACCAACTTGACCCATGCCATCAGCTTTATCTTTAGCAAAGAACGCTAAACCCAAGCTAGTTATGAAAAATGCGGTAGCGAGTATAGCAGTAACTCGACTCAGAAAGGTAGTACTTCCTTGACTACCAAATACGGTAGAAGAAGCACCCGCACCAAACGAGGCACCAGCATCAGCACCTTTACCCTGCTGCAGCAAAACCAGCGCAACAACGCCGATGGCACCCAGCAGATGAAGAACAACGATGACTGTTTCCAGCATTTCTTTAGCTTCCTGCGGCGCGACAAATCGCACCGAACTCATCCGCATTCAGAGAGGCTCCACCCACAAGCCCCCCATCGATATCCGGCATACCGAACAACTCGGCTGCACTGGCGGCCTTGACGCTGCCGCCATAAAGAATTCTTACTTTACCCGCCAACTCTGGACTTTTCGCCGCTAACTGCGCACGAATTGCCGCATGAGCTTCCTGCGCCTGCACAGGCGATGCGGCCAGACCCGTGCCAATAGCCCAAACCGGCTCATAGGCAATAACTGCATCGGCAAAGACATCAATACCCAGAGCATCGATCACGGCAGACAACTGCGCAGCAACCACCTCTAGCGTCTTCCCCGCCTCGCGCTGAGCCAGGGTTTCACCGACACACAACACCGGTAGCAAACCTGAAGATTGCGCCGCAGAGAACTTACGCGTCACAATTTCATCAGACTCACCCAGCAGCAATCTACGCTCGGAGTGGCCCACCAACACAAGCGAGCAACCCACATCATGCAGCTGAACCGCTGCAATCTCGCCAGTCATAGCGCCCTGCTGAGCTTCGGTCGCACAGCTTTGCGCACCTACCACTACAGCCTTGCCTACCAAACCCTCAACAACCTGAGAGAGATGTAAGCTAGACGGGAAAACTGCAACATCCACACCAGCAGGCATTACCTGCTCGGCGAGACCGCTGATCAGCTCTGCAACGCTGGCGCGGGTACCGTGCATTTTCCAGTTACCAGCAACCATTGGGCGACGCATGCTTAACCTCGTCGGTCAAAGAGGGCGCAGATGTTACCCAACAGCTACTCGACTGGCAAGCCGAATCAAGCACATACATCGGTAACAATCTTAGCTAATTCATCGGCATAGCCGCGCACCTGGCCTTCATCGTCACCTTCAACCATGACGCGCACCAATGGCTCAGTGCCGGATTTGCGCAACAACACCCGGCCGCGCCCCGCCATTTGCTCAGTTACCCGCGCACTAGCCTCCTGTACAGCAGGGTGCTCCAACGGATCAATACCACCGGCAAAGCGTACATTCACCAGCACCTGCGGACACTTCTGCATACCCAGACGCGCTTCACCCAGGGTTTGCTCACGGCGCTTAAGCGCCATCAAAACCTGCAGCGCAGCGATAATTGCGTCACCCGTCGTGGTGTGCTGAAAACACACCAGATGCCCCGAATTCTCCCCCCCCAACTGCCAGTTACGCGACAGCAACTCAGCGATCACGTAACGGTCGCCGACCTTAGCGCGGACAAACGGAATGCCCAGATCGGCCAGAGCCAGCTCCAACCCGAGGTTGCTCATCAGCGTACCGACAACACCACCTTGCAGCTTGCCGCGCTCCAGCAGATCGCGAGCAATGATAAACAGCAACTCATCACCATCAACTACTGCGCCGGAGTGATCGACCATCAACACCCGATCTGCATCGCCATCAAAGGCGATACCCAGATCAGCCTGCTGCGCCAATACCTCAGCCTGCAGCGCCTCGACGTGGGTCGAGCCGCAGTTGTCATTGATATTCAAGCCATTGGGCTGCGCAGACAAAACAGTCACATGAGCGCCCAACTCACGAAATACGCTAGGTGCCACCTTGTATGCCGCACCATGCGCGCAGTCGACGACAATCTTCAGCCCTGCAAAGTCGGTACTGCTCGGCACACTGCTCTTACAGAATTCGATATAGCGCCCGGCGGCATCGTTGATTCGCGAGACCTTGCCCAGCTGCTCGGAATCCACCACCGTCATCGGCTGATCCAGCAGCTCCTCGATCATCAACTCGATTTCGTCCGGTAGCTTGGTGCCCTGACCGGAGAAGAACTTGATGCCGTTGTCGTGATGCGGATTGTGCGAAGCACTGATAACGATCCCGGCCTCGGCATGGAACGTACGGGTCAGGTAGGCGATTGCTGGCGTCGGCATCGGGCCGAGCAACATCACATCGGCGCCGGCCGCAGACAACCCAGCCTCCAGGGCAGATTCGAACATATAGCCGGAAATGCGCGTGTCTTTGCCAATCAGAATGCGGCACTTGCCCTGCTTGCGAAACGCCATCCCGGCCGCCCAGCCGAGTTTGAGCATGAATTCCGGGGTAATCGGGAAGTCACCGACACGCCCACGAATACCGTCAGTACCAAAATATTTTCTACCCATCCCGCAATTCCTTCTAACTTATTCGGCCGCTTCAACAGCAGCGATCATCCGTACCACATCAACTGTTTGCGCCACATCGTGCACTCGCAGAATGTGCGCGCCTTTGCTCAGCGCCAACGCAGCCAAGGCCAGGCTGCCATACAGGCGCTCACCCACTTCATGCCCTAGCACCTTGCCGATCATACTCTTGCGCGACACCCCGACCAGCAAAGGCCGACCCAGCGCATGCAGCGCCTGCAGATGCTTGAACAGCGAGAGATTGTGCTCCAGGGTTTTCGCAAAGCCGAAACCTGGATCAAGAATGACTCGCTCAGCAGCAATCCCAGCCGCCGCGCAAGCCGCCATTCGCTCAAGTAGAAACCCGCGCACTTCAGCGACTACATCAAGGTATTGGGGATTCTGCTGCATGGTGGTCGGCTCACCACGCATGTGCATCAGACACACTGGCAAGCCACTATCAGCGGCCGCATCCAGCGCGCCATCGCGCTGCAGCGAACGCACGTCATTGACCAGCCCCGCACCCAGCCGCGCTGTTTCGCGGATAACTGCGGGGGTTGAAGTGTCGACTGAAATGATCACGTCCAGTTCGCGGGCAATAGCCTCGACAATGGGTGCAACGCGCTCAAGCTCCTCGACCGGAGAAACTGCGCGAGCACCAGGACGTGTCGATTCCCCCCCCACATCGATTAACGTCGCACCCGCCTGCAGCATCGCCTCGGCATGCCGCAAGGCCGCGTCACGCTGACCGTAGCGACCACCATCAGAGAAGGAGTCAGGCGTTACGTTGAGAATGCCCATCACATGCGGACGGCTTAAATCAAGAAACCGGCTGCCACAGGGCAGCCGGTCAAAGGGAGACAACACAGACATGGGTAACCTTAAACTTCCGCGGCAGGACCACCGATGGGCTTGTCCACAGACTCGGCGACTTCTACTGGCGCACTGGGGGTGCCACCACTATCGTCCTTACCCTGCCAGCCCTTAGGCTCACGTGGCGCAAGACCGTTCATGATGTCTTCGATCTGCTCAGCGTCGATGGTTTCATACTTCATCAGCGCTTCGGCCATTGCATCAAGCTTGTCACGGTTTTCTTGGAGCAGGCGCTTGGCAGTGCCGTAGCACTCATCAATGATGCTGCGTATCTCTTGGTCAATCAGCTTAGCGGTATCAGCCGAAACATTACTTTGGTTGCTACCCATACTGCGACCCAGGAAGACTTCACCTTCTTCTTCCGCATACATCATCGGACCCAACTTTTCCGACAAGCCCCACTTGGTGACCATGTTCTTGGCCAACTGGGTGGCACGCATGATGTCGTTGGACGCACCGGTAGTGACGCCATCGAAGCCCAGCGTCATTTCCTCAGCAATCCGACCGCCGAACAACGAGCAGATCTGACTGGTCAGCGCACGCTTGCTCAGGCTGTAACGGTCTTCCTCAGGCAAGAACATGGTTACGCCCAGCGCCCGACCGCGAGGAATGATCGACACTTTATAAACCGGGTCATGCTCAGGCACCAAACGCCCGACAATCGCGTGACCCGCTTCGTGGAATGCGGTGTTGAGCTTCTCTTTGTCGGACATGACCATGGTTTTGCGCTCGGCACCCATCATGATCTTATCTTTGGCCAGCTCGAACTCTTTCATCTCAACCACACGCTTACCTGAACGCGCAGCAAACAGCGATGCTTCGTTAACTAGGTTGGCCAAGTCAGCACCGGAAAAGCCCGGTGTACCGCGAGCAATCACGGCAGGCGCAACATCCTCGCCCATTGGCACTTTGCGCATATGCACTTTGAGAATCTGCTCGCGACCACGAATGTCTGGCAAACCAACTACAACCTGGCGGTCGAAACGACCAGGGCGAAGCAAAGCAGGGTCGAGCACGTCAGGACGGTTGGTGGCGGCAATGACGATGATGCCATCGTTCATTTCGAAGCCATCCATTTCCACCAGTAACTGGTTGAGCGTTTGCTCGCGCTCGTCGTGACCGCCACCCATACCGGCGCCACGATGGCGACCGACGGCGTCAATCTCGTCGATAAAGATAATGCACGGCGCGTGCTTTTTGGCCTGTTCGAACATGTCACGCACACGAGACGCACCGACACCCACAAACATTTCCACGAAGTCTGAACCAGAAATCGTGAAGAACGGCACCTTGGCTTCGCCAGCAACCGCTTTGGCCAGCAAGGTTTTACCGGTACCCGGCGAGCCAACCATCAGCACGCCACGCGGAATACGCCCACCGAGACGCTGGAACTTGCCCGGATCACGCAGGAACTCGACCAGCTCGCTGACTTCTTCTTTAGCTTCATCGCAACCGGCGACGTCAGCAAAAGTTGTTTTGACCTGATCCTCCGACAGCAGGCGCGCCTTGCTCTTACCGAAACTCATCGGCCCGCCTTTGCCACCTGCGCCACCTTGCATCTGGCGCATGAAGAACATGAACACAGCGATGATCACCAGAATCGGGAAGCTGGCAACCAATAGCTGAGTCCAGATGCTCTGCTGCTCAGGCTGCTTACCGACGATCTCGACATTGTTGTCCATCAGGTCTTTGATCAGACCATTGTCCTGAATCGCCGGACGCACTGTTTCGAAGGATGAGCCATCGCTACGCATACCGCTGATGATGAAACCATCAACCGTAACTTGCTTAACGCCGCCATCCTGAACCTGCTGGATGAACTGCGAGTAGTTGAGCTTGTTCGTCTCGCTCGGGCTGGAGAAATTGTTCATCACCGTCACCAAGACGGCGGCGATGATCAGCCACAGGACCAGATTCTTTGCCATGTCGTTCAATTAGCTACCCTCTGAAGCAGGCCCCTTGCTGAAGCGCGCTTCGCATGACGACCAGTTATGTACCGATCTAACTTACTACACAACGCCCACCCCTGGCAGGCGCCGTCTGTAACCCTTTATTTACTTCCAGCCCGCTAGGACCTCACAACTAACAACAACCCGCAAACAGCATCAAAGCCCGCGATAACCGCGCGCCAGCATGTATTGCTCGCGCGAGCGACCACGAGAGGACAACGGCTTACGCATCTGCACCTTGTCGAACAGCTGGCGCATTTGCTTGTGGTACTCATCAAAGCCTTCGCCTTGGAAGATCTTGATCAGGAAATCACCACCCGGACGCAGGACCCGAGTCGACAAATCCAGCGCCAACTCACACAGGTACATCGCGCGCGGCTGATCAGACTCCCTCACTCCACTCATATTGGGGGCCATATCGGAAATCACAAGGTCTACCGGTTGTTCACCGATGGCATCAAGGATCTGCGCAAACACCGCATCATCGGTAAAGTCACCACGGATAAAGGTCACATCTGGAATGCTGTCCATCTCCAGAATGTCTGAGGCAATCAACCGCCCCTTATCACCAATCACCCGACTGGTGACCTGTGACCAGCCGCCTGGCGCGGCACCAAGGTCAACCACAGTGATGCCGGGCCTGAGAATGCGATCTTTCTCCTGAATCTCCAGCAGCTTGTAGCTGGCGCGCGAACGATAGCCATCCTTCTGCGCCATTTTGACGTAAGGATCGTTGAAGTGCTCTTTCAGCCAACCTTGACTGGTCTTGGAACGGGCCACGCAATACCTCGAATGTGCAACGCATGAATATCTGGGCGGCGCCGAAGGCGCTCGGGTAAACTAAATGCCGTTTTTTACCAGATTAAATGCAGGAATCAGATTATGCCGCTCACTCAAGAGCAGAAGAAACAATTCAAATCTATCGGCCATCACCTGAAGCCTGTATTGATCGTGGCTGACAATGGTTTGACCGAAGGTGTACAAGCTGAGCTGGAGCGCGCATTGAGCGACCACGAGTTGATTAAAGTACAACTTCGCATCACTGAACGCGAAAGCCGCCTAGCCGCTATCAATGAGCTTTGCAAAACCGGCAAGGCTGATTTGGTTCAGGTCATTGGCAAAATGGCGCTGATCTACCGCAAGAACCCAAAGGTGAACAAGAATCTGTCCAACGTTCACCGTCACCACGGTTGATACAGCTGCTGTTGTAAGGCGCACCAGCGCCTTACAACAGACAAGCCCCACACCTATTGGCTGCCTAGGGCTTGCGCCCGAGCTTTTGCGGAACTGGCTGCAAAACCAGCAACAAACCGCAAAACGCCATCACCAGATAACTGAACATCAACCACAGTTCAGCCCCTACCAGCAGTTGGCGCACGGCAAAATAACTGCCGGCCATCATCACCACAACCAACAGCAGCTGCCCACGGGTATCACGCCATAGGCTTGCCAGGCGTTCAGCACGAATTAGCACCAGCACCTGAACCCCAGCGCAAACCGCCGCCAGGCCAACCAATAATGGTCGCAGGGTATTGCCGATTTCTTCGACCAGCAACGAGGCCAGACCGATCTTGGCGATGGCCGGTATCAGCAGAAAATGCAGCAACCAGAGGCCACCTACCCAAAGCGTCTGGGCCAGCAGCCAGCTGATTGCACCCGCATCGCGCGCGCCAGGCTTAGAGATGACGAACCTCGACGATCTCATACTCCAGCGCACCGCTCGGCGTCTGCACCACAACTACATCACCTTCGCTTTTGCCGATCAGGGCGCGAGCAATGGGCGAGCCGACAGAAATTTTGCGCTGCTTGATGTCCGCCTCGTCTTCACCGACGATTTGGTAAGTCACGCTCTCATCCGTCTCGCAGTTGGCGATTTCCACGGTCGTGCCGAAAATCACCTTGCCGGTATGCTCAATCGTGGTGACGTCAATAATCACCGCATTCTGCAAGCGCCCTTCAATGTCACGCACACGCGCCTCGACCATACCTTGCTGCTCACGCGCAGCATGGTATTCGGCGTTTTCCTTGAGGTCACCGAGCTCGCGCGCAGTGCCAATATCCTGGCTGAGTTTGGGGCGCACCACTTTAGTCAGGTGCGCCAGTTCTTCTTCCAGGGCGCGAGCGCCCTGGACAGTCATCGGATATTTAGTCATGCCTTGATTCCTGCATGCAGATCCTGCAGCCGGCGCACGGTCTTCTCGGGACCAAATTTCAGCGCCTCACAAATCGCCTGACCCGCCGCGATGGTGGTGGTGCAGTAGATCTTGTGCTGCAGAGCGTTACGACGAATGGAGTAGGAGTCAGCGATGGACTGGCGGCCTTCAGTGGTGTTGATGATCAACGTGACTTCGTCATTTTTGATCATATCGACCACATGCGGACGCCCTTCAGTGACCTTGTTCACGCGACGCACTGGTAAACCAGCCGCCTCGATCACTTTGGCGGTGCCGGCAGTGGCGACGACTTCGAAGCCCAGCGCGACCAGATCACGCGCAACTTTCACGGCTTCAGGCTTGTCGTCTTCACGTACGCTGATAAAGGCGCACCCGGTGTTAGGCAGAATTTCACTGGCGCCCAACTGAGCCTTAGCGAAGGCTTCACCGAAGGTATCACCCACGCCCATCACTTCGCCGGTGGACTTCATTTCTGGGCCGAGAATCGGGTCGACGCCAGGAAACTTGGCAAACGGGAACACGGCTTCTTTCACACTGAAATACGGCGGGATGATTTCTTTGGCGTACCCCGCTTCAGCCAGGGATTTACCCGCCATAACGCGGGCAGCCACTTTCGCCAGAGACACACCCACGCACTTGGAGACGAACGGCACGGTACGCGAAGCGCGCGGGTTCACTTCGATGACGAAGATATCCTCACCCTGCACGGCCATCTGCACGTTCATCAGGCCGACAACACCCAGCTCCAAGGCCATTTTCTTGACCTGCTCGCGGATCTCATCCTGGATGTGCATCGGCAACGAGTAAGGCGGCAACGAGCACGCCGAGTCGCCGGAGTGCACGCCAGCCTGCTCAATGTGCTGCATGATCGCACCGATCACTACAGTCTCACCGTCACACACCGCATCCACATCCACCTCAATGGCGCAGTTGAGGAAGCGGTCGAGCAATACGGGGCTGTCGTTGGAAACCTTCACTGCTTCACGCATGTAACGCTTGAGTTCGTCTTCCTGGTAGACGATTTCCATCGCCCGGCCGCCCAGTACATAGGACGGACGCACCACCATCGGGTAACCGATGCTTTTCGACAGCGCCAGCGCTTCATCTTCACTGCGCGCAGTGGCGTTGGCCGGCTGACGCAGGTTTAGGCGCTGCACCATCTGCTGGAAGCGCTCACGGTCTTCGGCGCGGTCGATGGCATCCGGGCTGGTACCGATGATCGGCACACCAGCTTCTTCCAAGGCGCGGCAAATTTTCAGCGGAGTCTGCCCGCCGTACTGCACGATCACACCTTTCGGCTGCTCGACGCGGACGATTTCCAGCACGTCTTCCAGGGTCACCGGCTCGAAGTACAGACGATCAGAGATGTCGTAGTCGGTTGATACGGTTTCCGGGTTGCAGTTGACCATGATGGTCTCGTAACCGTCTTCACGCAGCGCCAGGGCTGCGTGCACGCAGCAATAGTCGAACTCGATACCTTGACCAATGCGGTTAGGGCCGCCACCGAGGATCATGATCTTGTCGCGCGTCGACGGATTGGCTTCGCACTCTTCCTCGTAGGTCGAGTACATGTAAGCCGTATCAGTGGCGAACTCGGCGGCGCAGGTGTCGACGCGCTTGTACACCGGCAGCACTTTCAACTTATGGCGCTGGCTGCGCAGGGTTTTCTCGGTCACACCCAGCAGCTTGGCCAGGCGAATATCGGAGAAACCTTTGCGCTTGAGTTTGTACATCGCATCACGGTCGATGCTCGATAGCGCCAACGTCTTGATGCGTTCTTCGTCCTTGATCAGATCTTCGATCTGCACCAGGAACCATTCATCGATATTGGTCAGTTCAAACACTTCGGCAACGGTCTTACCGGCACGGAACGCATCGCCGATGTACCAAATGCGGTCAGCGCTGGGCACGGTCAGCTCGCGGCGCAGAGTGCTCTCGGCTTCTGGATCAGCCAGATCAAGCTTCTCATCAAACCCAGACACACCCACTTCCAGACCGCGCAGGGCTTTCTGCAGGGATTCCTGGAAGGTGCGCCCAATGGCCATGACTTCACCGACAGATTTCATCTGGGTGGTCAGGCGGGCGTCGGCCTTGGGGAACTTCTCGAAGGCAAAACGCGGGATCTTGGTGACGACGTAGTCGATCGCCGGCTCAAACGAGGCCGGAGTGCGGCCGCCGGTGATGTCGTTGCTCAGCTCGTCAAGGGTGTAACCCACGGCCAGCTTCGCGGCGATCTTGGCGATCGGGAAGCCGGTGGCCTTGGAGGCCAGCGCCGAGGAACGCGACACGCGCGGGTTCATCTCGATCACCACCATGCGGCCGGTGTTCGGGCAGATACCGAACTGTACGTTGGAGCCGCCGGTTTCCACGCCGATCTCACGTAGCACTGCGAGCGATGCGTTACGCAGAATCTGGTATTCCTTATCGGTCAGGGTTTGCGCCGGAGCCACGGTGATCGAGTCGCCGGTGTGCACGCCCATCGGGTCGAAGTTTTCGATGGCGCAGACGATGATGCAGTTGTCCTTTTTGTCGCGGACAACTTCCATTTCGTATTCTTTCCAGCCGATCAGCGATTCATCGATCAGCAACTCGCTGGTTGGCGACAGATCGATACCGCGGGCGCAGATTTCTTCGAACTCTTCACGGTTGTAAGCAATACCGCCACCGGTGCCGCCCATGGTGAAGGACGGGCGGATGATGCACGGGAAGCCAACCTTCTCCAGCACGCCGTAGGCTTCTTCCATGTTGTGCGCGATGCCGGAAACCGGGCACGCCAGACCGATGTCTTTCATCGCCTTATCGAAGCGCGAGCGGTCTTCGGCCTTGTCGATGGTGTCGGCGTTGGCACCGATCATCTCGACGCCGAACTTTTCCAGGATGCCGTGCTTCTCCAGGTCCAGCGCGCAGTTCAGCGCGGTCTGGCCACCCATGGTTGGCAACAGCGCGTCTGGGCGCTCCTTCTCGATGATCTTGGCCACGGTGGACCACTTGATCGGCTCGATGTAGGTGGCGTCGGCCATGGCCGGGTCGGTCATGATGGTGGCGGGGTTGGAGTTCACCAGAATGACGCGGTAGCCCTCTTCTTTCAGCGCTTTACACGCCTGGGCACCGGAATAGTCGAACTCGCAAGCCTGGCCGATAACAATCGGACCAGCGCCGAGGATCAGGATGCTTTTAATGTCTGTACGCTTTGGCATGTTCTCTCTCTCGAATCCTTGGGTCAGTCGGCTGGCTTAACGGCGCTTGGCCATGGCTTCGATAAAACGGTCGAACAGCGGCGCCACATCGGCTGGGCCGGGGCTCGCTTCGGGGTGACCCTGGAAGCTGAAGGCGTCCTTGTCAGTACGCTCGATACCCTGCAGGGAACCGTCGAACAGCGACTTGTGAATAGCGCGCACGTTGCTTGGCAGGCTGCTTTCATCCACGGCGAAACCGTGGTTCTGGCTGGTGATCATCACCACGCCGGTTTTCAGGTCCTGCACCGGGTGGTTGGCACCGTGGTGGCCGTGGCCCATTTTCAGGGTCTTGGCACCGGAGGCCAGGGCCAGCAGCTGGTGACCAAGACAGATGCCGAATACCGGGATATCGGTTTCTAGCATGTCCTTGATTGCCGCGATGGCGTAGTCGCAAGGCTCGGGATCGCCTGGGCCATTGGACAGGAACACGCCATCGGGATTCAGCGCCAGCACATCAGCGGCTGGAGTCTGCGCAGGCACAACCGTCACGCGGCAACCGCGCTCGACCAGCATGCGCAGGATGTTCCACTTAACGCCGTAGTCGTAGGCAACCACGTGGTACTTCAAGTCACTGCCTGGGATTTCCGGATGGCTGTCATCCTGCAGGTTCCACACATTAGAGCGCCATTCGTAGCGCTCGGTGCAGCTGACCACTTTGGCCAGGTCCATGCCCTTAAGGCCGGGGAAGCTGCGCGCCAGCTCCAGCGCCTTATCTTCGGTGGCGTCGTCACCCACCAGGATGCAGCCGTTCTGCGAGCCTTTCTCACGCAGGATGCGGGTCAGGCGGCGGGTGTCGATACCGGCGATGGCGACGGTGCCGTTGTCCTTGAGGTATTCATCCAGCGGCTGCTTGTTACGCCAGTTGCTAGAGGTCAGCGGCAAGTCACGGATAATCAGACCTGCGGCCCATACGCGATTGGATTCGGCGTCTTCCGGCGTGGTGCCGGTGTTGCCGATGTGCGGATAGGTCAGGGTTACGATCTGCTGGGCGTAGGAAGGATCGGTAAGAATTTCCTGATAACCGGTCATGGCGGTGTTAAAAACCACCTCTCCAATAGTCTGGCCGTCGGCACCGATGGCCTCGCCGCGAAAAATGCTGCCATCAGCAAGAGCCAAAATGGCAGGTTTAAGGGCTGGCTTACTCAAGAAAACCTCCGAAAATCAAAACGTGAAGCAAACGCAGATTGTAAAAAAGCGGGATGACGTATCAACCGTCACCCCGCTTTTTTATCTAATTCATTCTGCGCAACTTTAGTGGACACACTAAAGCAGAAAGCTTACAGGAAAGTGTCTTTTTGGTCCACCGCCAGTTGCGACTATGACCCAAGTAAAAACCATTCCTGCGGCACAATGCCTCAGTTGAGACCCAGAACGTCCTGCATGTCGTATAGCCCTGGCTCGCGCTTATCCAGCCACAACGCAGCGCGCACAGCGCCTTTGGCGAAGGTCATGCGGCTCGACGCTTTGTGGGTGATTTCCACACGCTCACCATCAGCGGCGAACAGTACGGTGTGATCACCGACCACATCACCGGCGCGCACCGTGGCAAAACCAATAGTGTCGCGATCGCGAGCGCCGGTCTGCCCTTCGCGCCCATAGACGGCGACCTTCTGCAGATCACGCCCTAGTGCATTGGCCACCACTTCACCCATGCGCAAGGCGGTGCCAGACGGCGCATCGACCTTGTGCCGGTGATGGGCTTCGATGATTTCGATATCGACATCATCACCCAGCACCCGCGCCGCGGTATCGAGCAACTTAAGACACAGATTGACACCGACACTGAAGTTGGCGGCAAACACGATGGAAATCTGTTTGCCGGCTTCAGCCAGCAGCTGCTTTTCCTCTGGGGAAAAACCGGTAGTGCCGATCACCATCGATTTACGGGCCTGGCGGCAGATTTCCAAGTTTTTTAGGGTGACCGAGGGATGGGTGAAATCGATCAGTACATCGAACTGATCAAGCACCGCATTCAGATCACCGGACAGATTGACGCCCATCTTGCCTTGCGCCACCAGCTCACCGACATCCGCACCCACCAAGCTGCTGTCCGCACGATCAATCGCCGCACTCAGGCTTGCGCCATCGACCAATTGCACGGCTTCGATCAGGGTCTTACCCATGCGCCCGGCGGCGCCCATCACAGCAATACGTTGCATAGCTATCAGCTCCAAGCTGTCGCCCCAGGCTGCAGCCGCCACTTAGCGACGGCGCAGCCTGTCAGCGGGATTTACAAATCGCCAAAAAAGCGTTTAACGCCTTCGAACCAGCCATTGGCCTTCGGCGAATGCGAGCTGTCGCCTTCCAGGGTTTTGCGGAACTCATCGAGCAGTTCACGCTGACGCTTGTCCAAGTTGACCGGCGTTTCCACCGCCACCTTGCACATCAGATCGCCCGCGCCGCCGCCACGCACCGGCGCCACGCCTTTGCCACGCAAACGGAACATCTTGCCGGTCTGCGTACCTTCCGGGATCTTCAGCTTGACTCGACCATCCAGGGTCGGCACTTCCAACTCGCCACCTAGGGCCGCATCGGCAAAGCTGATCGGCACTTCGCAGTACAAATGTTTGCCGTCGCGCTGGAAGATCGCGTGCTCGCGCACGTTCACCACCACGTACAAGTCGCCCGCCGGGCCACCCATGGCACCCGCTTCGCCTTCGCCGGACAGACGGATACGGTCGCCGGTGTCGACACCCGCCGGCACTTTCACCGACAAGGTCTTGCGCTCTTCGACACGACCCTGACCGTGGCAGGAGCCACAAGGATCAGTGATCATCTTGCCGCTGCCGTGACAGCGCGGGCAGGTCTGCTGCACCGAGAAGAAGCCCTGCTGCATGCGCACCTGACCGATACCGCCACAGGTGGTGCAGGTCACCGGCGTGGTGCCCTTCTTCGCGCCCGAGCCATCGCAGGGTTTGCAATTAACCAGCGTCGGTACGCGAATGGTCACTGTTGTGCCACGCACCGCTTCTTCCAGGTCCAGCTCTAGGGTGTAGCGCAGATCACTGCCGCGCTGCGCGCCACCTCGCTGACCGCCGCGACCACCACCGCCGCCGCCAAAGAAATCACTGAACACATCGCCGAAAATATCGGAGAAGTTTGCCCCGCCTGGGCCGCCACCACCGCCGCCCATCTGCGGGTCAACGCCGGCATGCCCGTACTGATCGTAAGCCGAACGCTTGGCTGCATCGGAAAGCACCTCGTAAGCCTCATTGGCTTCCTTGAACTTCTCTTCCGAGGCTTTATCGTCTGGGTTACGGTCGGGGTGATACTTCATGGCCAGACGGCGGTAAGCTTTTTTCAGCTCCGCTTCACTGGCACCGCGCTCGACACCGAGCACTTCGTAAAAATCGCGTTTAGCCATAAGTCTTCAACACCTTTAAATCGTCTACTCCAGACACGCCAACGCGGGAGCAAGCTCCCGCGCGGCGGATCATGCCGGACGCGACTCGCGTCACGCCCGGCCAGAGCGGCATAAGCTTGCGCCTATTTACTTGTTGTCTTTGACCTCTTCGAACTCAGCATCGACTACGTCGTCAGCTGCGTCCTTGGCTTGTTCAGCCCCCCGCTCAGCAGCACCTGGCTGCGGCTGATCGGCGTACATCTTCTGCGCCAGCGGTGCGGTCACTTCAGACAGCGCGGTCATCTTCGCTTCGATGTCCGCCTTATCGTCGCCCTTAACGGCCACTTCCAGCGCGCTCAATGCTGCCTCGATAGCAGACTTCTCGTCAGCAGTGGCTTTGTCGCCAGCCTCGGTGATCATCTTGCGGGTGGCGTGCACCAGCTGATCGCCTTGGTTACGGGCACCGGCCAGCTCTTCGAACTTGCGGTCTTCCTCAGCATTCGCTTCGGCATCACGCACCATCTGCGCGATCTCGTCCTCGGACAGACCGGAGTTGGCCTTGATCACGATGGACTGCGTTTTGCCCGTCGCTTTGTCCTTGGCGCTCACGTGCAGGATGCCGTTGGCGTCGATGTCGAAAGTGACTTCGATCTGCGGAACACCACGTGGCGCTGGCGGAATATCAGCCAGGTCAAACTTACCCAGCGACTTGTTACCGCTGGCTTGCTTACGCTCACCCTGCAGCACATGAATGGTCACTGCGCCCTGGTTGTCGTCAGCAGTCGAGAACACCTGCGATTTCTTGGTCGGAATCGTGGTGTTTTTCTCGATCAGCGCCGTCATCACGCCGCCCATGGTTTCGATGCCCAGGGTCAACGGGGAAACGTCAAGCAGCAGTACGTCCTTCACGTCACCGGCCAGTACCGCGCCCTGGATAGCAGCACCCATGGCCACGGCTTCGTCCGGGTTGACGTCCTTACGCGCTTCCTTGCCGAAGAAGTCAGTTACCAACTTCTGCACCAAGGGCATACGGGTCTGACCACCGACCAGAATCACGTCGTTGATCGCGCCCACATCGATACCAGCGTCTTTCAACGCAATGCGGCATGGCTCGATGGTGCGCTGCACCAGGTCTTCAACCAGCGATTCCAGCTTGGCACGGGAAATCTTCACATTCAGGTGCTTAGGACCGGTGGCATCTGCAGTGATGTACGGCAGGTTGACGTCGGTCGACTGGCTCGAAGACAGCTCAATCTTGGCCTTCTCAGCCGCTTCTTTCAGGCGCTGCATGGCCAGCGGGTCACCTTTAAGGTTCATGCCGCTTTCTTTCTTGAATTCGTCGACGAGGTAATCGATCAAACGAATATCAAAGTCCTCACCACCGAGGAAGGTGTCACCGTTGGTAGCCAACACTTCGAACTGGTGCTCGCCATCGACTTCAGCGATTTCGATCACCGAGACGTCGAAAGTACCGCCACCCAGGTCATACACGATCACGGTGTGGTCGCCCTTGGCTTTGTCCATGCCATAGGCCAGCGCAGCCGCAGTCGGCTCGTTGATGATGCGCTTAACATCCAGACCGGCGATGCGGCCGGCGTCTTTAGTGGCCTGACGCTGGCTGTCGTTGAAGTAGGCCGGTACGGTGATCACCGCTTCGGTCACTGGCTCGCCGAGGTAGTCTTCGGCGGTCTTCTTCATCTTCTTCAGAATTTCAGCCGAGATTTGTGGCGGTGCCATTTTCTGGCCGTTCACTTCAACCCAAGCGTCACCGTTATCCGCCTTGGCGATTTTGTACGGCACCATCTGAATGTCTTTCTGCACGACGTCTTCTTCGAAGCGACGACCGATCAGACGCTTCACCGCATACAAGGTGTTATGCGGATTGGTCACAGCCTGGCGCTTGGCGGACTGACCCACCAGAATCTCGCCATCGTTAGCGTACGCAATGATCGAGGGCGTGGTACGCGCGCCTTCTGCGTTTTCAATAACTTTAGCTTTACCGTTTTCCAAAATAGAGACGCAGGAGTTGGTTGTTCCCAGGTCGATACCAATAATTCTGCCCATTTTCACTCTCCCGAAATTTTGATAATTCCGTCGCAGACCGTAGTCAACGACGGTAGGTCTTAAACGCTTGACTGTTTAATGGGGGGCTACCCGAAGAATTTCAAGCCTGCTCATCAATTGATGGCGCAGCTTCTGCCGGCGCTTTGCTGACCACCACCATGGCGGGGCGCAATAAACGGCCATTGAGCATGTAGCCCTTCTGGAACACTTTGAGCACGCTATTGGGCTCAGCACTGGTGCTTTCCTGCATCGCCATCGCCTGGTGATGCTCGGGATTAAATGGCGCACCGTGCGGGTCGAGGACTTCCAGCTGGAAGCGCTTAAGGGTGTCGGTGAACAACTTAAGCGTCAGCTCCATGCCCTCACGCACCGGTTTAATGGCCTCATCATCCGGGCTCGACAGCTCAAGGCCGCGCTCCAGACTGTCGACCACCGGCAACAACTCGTTGGCAAACTTCTCCAACGCAAACTTGTGTGCCTTTTCTACATCTTGCTCAGCGCGACGACGCACATTCTGCAAATCGGCCGCCATGCGCAGCGACTGATCCTGCGCAGTGGCCAGCTGCTCTTCCAGCGCTTGCACGCGGGCAACTAGATCATCACCTGCAGCAGCCTCGGCAGCTGTTTGTAGATCAGGGTTCTGCGTATCCAAGGTCTGTTCGTCAGCCATGCGATTCTCCTTTTAAAAATTCGACGCGAGGCTTACCTCGCATACCTGACCTCTATATGGGGCTAAAAATTATGCTTTCAAGGACGCGTGATGGATTGTCAGCCCACAAAAAAACACTGTATAAATAACCAGACATTAACTTGCGAGGCCCCCGCTATGCTGGCGCACCTGTCTGTACACAACTACGCCATCGTTGAACACTTGGATCTAGAGCTGGACGCTGGCATGAGCGTAATCAGCGGCGAAACCGGGGCCGGCAAGTCAATCATGCTCGACGCCCTCGGCCTGACCCTGGGTGATCGTGCTGACAGCGGCGTGGTGCGCCCTGGCGCGGACAAGGCGGATATCCTCGCCAGCTTCGATTTACACGACATCCCCGAAGCCCGCGCTTGGCTGGCCGAGCGCGACCTAGACAACGACGGCCCGTGCATTCTACGCCGCGTGATCACCGCCGAAGGCCGCTCGCGTGGCTATATCAATGGCTCACCCTGCCCACAAAGCGACCTCAAGGCGCTCGGTGAACTGCTGATCGACATCCACAGCCAGCACGAACACCAGTCACTGCTCAAACCCGATACCCATCGCCGCCTACTTGACGAATATGCCGGCAGCCAGGATTTGGCGCGCCAGGTGCAACTCGCCGCCCAACGCTGGAAGCAGACCAAGACTGAACTGGAACGGATCTCCAACCTTGGTGACGAGCAGCGCGCCCGCCATCAATTACTCAGTTACCAGCTGGAAGAACTCGACAACCTGGCCCTGGGTGAGAGTGAACTTGAGCAACTGGAACAGGAACATAAAAATCTGACCAACGCCGAAAGCCTGCTCAGCGCCTGCCGCCTGGTCATTGAACAATGCAGTGAAAATGATGCCGGTAACGTGCTGTCAGCCCTCACCAATAGCCTTAACCGCCTCAGCGGCTTTCAGGGCAAACCCGACGCCCTGAGCGAAGCGACGAACCTGCTGGCCAGCGCACAAATCCAAGTCGAAGAAGCCGTCGGTGAACTGAATCGTTTTCTCGATCACTTCGATGCAGACCCCGAGCGCTTGCAGCAAATGGAAGAGCGCCTGGATGCGATCTACACCCTGGCGCGTAAGCACCGCATTCACCCCAGCGAACTGGGTGCCATGCAGCAAAAACTGTTTGAGGAGCTGGAAGGCCTGAATGCTGACGACCAAGCGGCTGAGCGCCTGAGCGAGGAGATGACGGCCTTCGCCCGGCACTATCAGGAAAAAGCAGCGCAACTCAGCACCCTGCGCAACAAAGCCGCCAGCCAACTAGCCAGCGCGGTCGAGCAGGAAATGCAAACCCTCGGCATGCCTGGCGGGCGCTTTAATATCAAGCTGACCGCCAACAGCAACAGCGAGCCGCACCCCAATGGCTTGGAACAGTTGGAGTTTCTGGTCAGCGCCAACCCTGGCCAGCCGTTGAAGGCCCTGGCCAAAGTTGCTTCAGGCGGTGAGCTGTCGCGCATCAGCTTGGCGATCCAGGTCATCACCGCGCAAACCTCACGCGTGCCCACCCTGGTATTCGATGAAGTTGACGTTGGCATCGGCGGCCCCACTGCCGAAGTGGTCGGGCAGTTACTGCGCCGCCTCGGTGAACGCGGCCAGGTATTGACCGTCACCCACCTGCCGCAAGTCGCGGCGCAGGGGCATCAGCACCTGTTCGTGCACAAAGTGCGCGAAAGCGACGCTACACGTACCGCCGTGAGCAAACTAAGCGCCTTACAGCGCGTCGAGGAAATCGCGCGCATGCTCGGTGGCGTCGATTTAACTGAAGAATCCCTGGCCCACGCCCGCCAGATGGTGAGCAGCGCCCAGGCCTGATTATGCGGGCCGTAAAAAGCACAAAGGCGACCCTTGGGGCGCCTTTGTTAGACTGCATCAATCAGGTTTTCTTGCGCACGTAGAGCACAAGATTGTGATCAACCAGCTCGAAGCCATGCTCTTTGACGATTTCTTTCTGGCGCTTTTCGATCTCGGCATCGAAGAACTCAATCACCTCACCGGAATCGACACACACCATGTGGTCGTGATGGCCATTGTCCGCCAACTCGAAGACCGCATGACCGCCATCGAAATTGTGACGAACCACCAAACCCGCCGCTTCAAACTGGGTCAGTACGCGGTAGACAGTGGCCAGGCCAACATCATCGCCAGACTCCATCAATGCCTTGTAAACATCCTCGGCACTCATGTGACGCTGACCGGCAGAGTCGAGCATTTGCAGTATCTTGACCCGTGGCAGGGTCACTTTCAGGCCAGCCTTGCGTAGTTCGCTATTTTCAACCATGGTCTGCTTTCTCACGGAAGCGGCTTCGCAGCTTCCTTTATTGCGGGTATGATCCGGGATTAAATTGCCCAGCCAAGATAGTGGAAGTCGCCCACCGATGCAAAAGACCAAACTCCTGCTGACCAGCCTCTCTCTTACGGGGCTACTCGCACTCGCCGGTTGTTCATTCCCCGGGGTTTATAAAATCGACATCCAACAGGGCAATGTCGTCACGCAGGACATGATAGACCAGTTGCGCCCGGGAATGACCCGCAAGCAAGTGCGGTTTATCATGGGTAATCCGCTAATTACTGACACATTCCACAGCAACCGCTGGGATTACCTGTACAGCATCCAGCCGGGTGGTGGTGAGCGCCTGCAAGAGCGCGTCAGCGTTAATTTCAGCGCAGATGATCAGCTAGTCGGCCTGTCCGGCGACTTTATGCCAGGCGTCAGCCGTGATCAGGCGATCCTCGGCGAAGGCAGCGACGTGACCACCCCGCAAGCCGTACAACAGACTCAAACCGAAGAAAAGCCAGCACCGGGCTCGCTGCTTGAACAGATCCAACGTGAAGTCGACGATGTGAAAGTTGTCCCCGTGCCGACACCGGAGCCTCTGGAGAGCACGCCACAGTAATCATGCTGTGTTGTAAAAAGCCCGGACATGTCCGGGCTTTTTTGTATGTACTTACTGGGCGTCGCTAACCAGCGCTCAATTCGCAGCATTCTCTTGCGCCTTGGCCTGCGCTGCTTTAGCCGCTCGCTGCTTGCGCACCTCTTTAGGGTCAGCAATGAGCGGGCGGTAAATCTCTACCCGCTCCCCCTCTTCCAGTACGCGCTCATCGGGCTTACTCACCGCCTTACCAAAGATCCCCAGCGGGCTGTTGTGCAAGTCCAGACCTGGAAAATGCGCCTGCATACCTGACTGCAATGCAGCCTGACGCACCGTGGTGCCGTAGGGCACGCTCAGACGCAGTAACTTCTGCTTATCCGCCAGGGCATAAACCACCTCAACCACGATGTTTGGCTTATCCATACAGTTGCTTAGCCCTTTGGCAGAACGCATCGACAAGGGTATTGGTCGCCTGGTTGAACAACGGCCCGAGCGTCGCCCGCACCAAAGGGCCGGCGTAGTCGAAGGTCAGGTCCAGGCTGATCTTGCAGGCCTTGTCGCCCAACGCTTTAAACTCCCACTGCCCATACAACTGGGTGAACGGCCCTTCGACCAAGTTCAGCGTAATCCGCTCACCAGACACCAAGGTATTGGCCGTGACAAAGCGCTGGCTGAGGCCGGCCTTGGCCACAGCCAAACTGGCACGCATGTGGGTTTCGCTGACTTCAAGCACTTCGCTGGCCGAACACCACGGCAGAAACTGAGGGTAACTGGCGACATCATTGACCAAGTCATACAGCGCTCGCGCTGGATAAGGCAGCAGCGCCGAGCGCTGAATATGCGTACTCATGACACAACCATTTGGCTAAGCAGGGCGCAGGTGATCATTTGCTCAGCTCTGCGACAAATACGATCAGCACACCAATCGGCGCGACCACACGAATCAACCAGTACACCACGTTGAACATCAGCGGGCTTTTCATCGCCAGCTCTTCACGCACGGCTTCACGCTTAAGCACCCAGCCGGCGAACAGGGCAAACGCCAGACCACCGAGCGGCAACAAGATGCGGCTGGTTAAGTAGTCGATGCTATCAAAGAAATTTCGACCACCTTCCGCACCCCACTGGTACAGGTGGAAACCGTCCTCGCCAAAGACGAAGAACTTCGCCTCAGCCCCCACGTTAAACGACAGCACCGTGCCCATGCCGACCACCCAACACAGGAACGCCAGCACACTGGTCACCAGCACTCGGCTGCGCTTGGTGCGCTCGACCAAATAGGCCACCGCCGGCTCCAGCATGGAGATCGACGACGTCCAGGCTGCAATCAGCACCAGCACAAAGAACAGCGTGCCCATCACCTGGCCAAACGCAATATTGCCGAACGCCACCGGCAGGGTGACAAACATCAGCCCAGGCCCGGCGCTGGGCTCCAGACCACCCGCGAAGACGATGGGAAACAGCGCCATACCGGCGGTCAGCGCCACCAGGGTGTCAAGAATGCCAACAGTGAGAATGGTGCCGCCAATCGAGGCGTTTTTCGGCATATATGAGCCGTAAACCATGATCGCGCCTACTCCGACGCTCAAGGTAAAGAAGGCATGCCCCATAGCGGCAAGCACACCATCAAGCAACCGATCCGGCTGGAAGTTGAACAGGAAGTGGAAGCCCTGCATGAAGTGCCCGGTGGTCATGCTGTAACCCAGCAACACCAGCAGCAACACGAACAGCAGCGGCATCATGATCCGTAGGCTGCGCTCAAGCCCTGCCACCACACCACGGGCGATAACAAAGCCGGTCAGCAGCATAAACAGCGTGTGCCACAGGGTCAGTCGCCATGGGTCTGCGGTCAGCGCACCAAAGGCAGCGCCCGCACCGTCGGCAGTCACACCGGTAAACTGCCCACCGCCCATGCTGAGGATATAATCCAGCGACCAGCCGGCCACCACGCTGTAAAACGACAGGATCAGCAGCGCGGCAATCATCCCCACCAACGCCGCCCATGACCATTTCGGTGAAGCGCCCGACTCAATAGCCAGAACCTTGAGGGTATTCACCGGACTTTGGCGGCCGCGCCGGCCGATCAGAGTTTCTGCCAGCATGATCGGCAGGCCGACCATAAAGATGCACACCAGGTACATCATCACGAAAGCCCCGCCGCCGTACATGCCGGTCATGTAGGGGAACTTCCAGATATTACCCAAGCCGACGGCCGAACCGGTCGCTGCCAGAATAAACACCCAACGGCTGGCCCAGGCGCCGTGTATCGAAACCTTATCGTTCGCCATGCTCGGCTAGCCTGCTCAGTTAAAAAAGATCGCGCATTGTCGGGGATTAGCCAGACCGGCTCAAGCGCAGCCGACGCTACATCGCACTGCGCACATGGCAAAGCTGATTTTGCCATGACACACACATAGCGCCCGCGCCAGGGACTCCCTATAATGCGCGACCTATGGCTAAACAAAAGAAACACCCACAAGGCACCATCGCGCAAAACAAGAAGGCGATGCACGACTACTTCATCGAATCCAGGTTCGAGGCAGGCTTGGTCCTGGCCGGCTGGGAAGTGAAGAGTCTACGCGCCGGTAAGGCTCAGTTAGTTGACAGCTACGTGCTGCTCAAAAATAACGAAGCCTGGCTGATGGGCTGCCACATCACCCCACTGACTGCGGCCAGCACTCACGTGATTGCCGACCCCATACGCACGCGCAAACTGCTGCTGAATAAGCGCGAGCTGGACAAGCTGATTAGTTCCGTGCAGCAAAAAGGCTACGCCTGTGTGGCGCTGTCGATTTACTGGAAGGCACACCTGATCAAGTGCGAAATTGCCCTGGCCAAGGGCAAGAAGGACTTCGACAAACGTCACACCGAAAAAGAGCGTGACGCTGACCGTGAAGTACAACGCGCCATGCGCACCAAAGGTAAAGACGACTAAGCCCGCGCATAGCTCTAGCTCGTGAGGCGCTAAATAGCCCCTAGGCGCTGCCTTCAGCAAATAAAATGCCCCGCTAATGCGGGGCATTTTCGTTACAGCGTAAGGTTTAACGCAATTCGCTGAAGGCCAGTTTGACGCCCAAACCAATCAGCACAGCACCCATCAAGCGATCAAACCAATGCCCCATACGGGTAAAGCCCGCACGCACCCGCTGATGGCTAAACAGCTGCGCGACCATGCAAAACCACAACGCGGTGGCCAGCGCCAGGTAAACCCCATACCCCGTCTGCACCAACAGCGGCGTGTGCGGGTTGATCACCACAGTGAATAACGAAAGAAAGAACAACGTAGCCTTGGGGTTCAGCCCGTTGGTTACAAAACCGGCAATAAAGGCAGCACGCGCGGAACGTTCACCCGCCAACTGACTCACTTCACTGCTGCTCGGGCTGGCGGGCTTAGCACGCAGCGCTTTGATACCGATATAAAGCAAATAGCCAGCAGCCAGCCATTTCAGTGCGTTAAAGAGCACAATCGACTGCGACACGATCAAGCCGATCCCTAGCAGCGAATACGCCACATGGATAAAAATCCCGCAGCCCACACCGGCTGCACTGAAGACACCCGCACGCCTGCCGTGGCCCACACTTTCGCGCACCACAATCGCAAAATCAGGCCCTGGGCTGGCGACCGCCAGCAAGTGAATAAGCGCTACAGCTAAAAATTCAGTCCAATACATGAGCGGCTCCGCGCGTCTGAGTGTTTCTGCTAGGCTCGCCACCTTACCCCCCGACCAGCCCACAGGAAAGATACAGCTGATGAGCAATAGTCACCGCGCAGCATTCCTCGACCACAGCTCGCTCGACCTGGGCGACCTTGATTTATCGCGTCTGAGCGCCTGCTTTGCCGACTTGCAGCTGTACCCGCACAGCACACAGGCGCAGACCATCGAACGCCTGCAGGGTGTGCAGGTGGCGATCAGCAACAAAGTCCCGCTGAATGCCGAGGTGTTCGCCGCCTGCCCGGACTTAAAACTGGTACTGGTTGCCGCCACCGGCACCAACCCAATTGACCTAGCCGCCGCCCGCGCCCATGGCGTCAGCGTGAGTAACTGCCAGGGTTACGGCACGCCCTCAGTAGCGCAACACACGCTGATGCTGCTACTGGCGCTGGCCACGCGCCTACCTGATTACCAGCAGGACATTCGTGCCGGCCGTTGGCAGCAAGCACAGCAGTTCTGCCTGCTCGATTACCCGATCGTCGAGCTGCACGGCAAAACCCTTGGCTTGCTTGGCCATGGCGAGCTGGGCGGCGCCGTTGCCAAGCTCGCCGAAGCCTTTGGCATGCAAGTACTGCTCGGCCAACTGCCCGGCCGCCCACCCCGTGCCGACCGCCTGCCACTGGATGAGCTGCTGCCCCAGGTCGATGCCCTCACCCTGCATTGCCCGCTGAACAGCGACACCCTGAACATGATCGGCGCGCGCGAACTCAGCCTGATGAAGCCCACTGCCTTTGTGATCAACACCGCGCGCGGCGGCCTGGTCAACGAACAAGCCCTGGCTGACGCCCTTCGCGCCGGCCACCTGGGCGGCGCCGCAACAGATGTGCTGACCCAGGAGCCGCCGAAAGACGGCAACCCCTTGCTCGCTGCCGATATCCCAAGGCTGATCATCACCCCACACAGCGCCTGGGGCAGCCGCGAAGCGCGGCAACGCATCGTCGGCCAGCTCAGTGAAAACGCTTTGGCCTTCTTCAACGGCACGCGCATGCGCGTTGTCAGCTAAGCTACGCGACTTTTTTCCAGGAGCGCTTATGGACCCGCGAAGCGAAGTACTGCTGCGCCAGGCCGATCTATTCACCGGCCCCCTGCTGCTTGCCGGCTTGCCGGCGGATGACTTGCTTGGTCAATTCCCCGAGGCCCACGGCTGGAGCTGGCATGCCGGCGACCATGCGCTGCTGGACACGCGCTTCAGCGAGCGCTGCAACTTTGGCACCCAGCCTAGTGAGCGCAACTTCCAGGCAGCCGTGCTGTTTCTGCCGAAATCCCGCGAGCTGACCGAATACCTGCTCAATACCCTGGCCGCGCGCCTTGGCGGGCGTGAGCTATTCCTGGTCGGCGAAAAACGCGCCGGCATTGAACGCGCCGCCAAGCAGTTGGCGACCTTTGGCCAGGCGCGCAAGCTCGACAGCGCCCGGCACTGCCAGCTCTGGCAGGTGCGTGTTGAGCACGTGCCTGCAGCGCCAGACCTGCATAGCCTGGCGCAACGCTATGAATTAGCCCTCAGCGACGGCCCATTACAGGTACTCAGCCTGCCAGGCGTATTCAGTCATGGCCGCCTCGACGTGGGCAGCGCCCTGCTGCTTGAACACCTCGACGATTTGCCCAGCGGGCATATTCTGGATTTCGGCTGCGGAGCCGGCGTGCTCGGCGCGGCGTTGAAGCGCCGCTACCCGCACAGCCAGATCACCCTGCTGGATGTGGATGCCTTCGCTGTCGAAAGCAGCCGCCTGACCCTGGCCGCCAACGGCCTGCAGGCCGATGTCATTAATGGTGACGGTATCGATGCGGCGCCTACAGGCCTGAGCGCGATCCTCAGTAACCCACCCTTTCACCAGGGCGTGCACACGCACTACCAGGCCACCGAACACCTGCTGCGTCAGGCCAGCCAACACCTGGCCGGCCAAGGTGAATTGCGCTTGGTGGCCAACAGCTTTCTCAAATACCCGCCACTGATCGAACAGCACCTCGGCGCCTGCCAAACCCTGGCCGATGCCAAGGGCTTTCGCATCTACCGCGCCCGCAAAGGCTGAAACGGGGCTTGCCCTCTCACGGATGCGCGGGCAGAATGCGCGCGTCCTAGGGGAGTAGTCTCCCGCGAGCGCCAGCTCGCCCGGCACGCGTCAACATACTTGCTCAGCAGAGCATGGCGCGTGCGACCCAAGGCCCACTCAGAGGGGCCTGCGGCTTGACCAGACCTATGACACGCACACCTTACCCGGGGCGGGAAGGCTGTACGTGTCATAGCCGTGTCGACCCGCCCCTTTAGGAAAGCCTGATGCTCGAATCCCTGTTTGTTCCCACCTTTATCGTTGCCCTGGCCGAAATTGGCGACAAGACGCAGCTGCTCGCCTTGCTGTTGGCCGCGCGCTTTCGCAAACCCTGGCCAATCATCTGCGGCATTGTGGTCGCCACCCTGGCCAATCATTTCGCCGCGGGCGCCATCGGTAACTGGGTTGCCGGCTTTTTCTCCCCCGCTACCTTGAGCTGGATTCTCGCTGCCAGCTTTGTTGCCGTAGCGCTGTGGACGCTGATCCCGGACAAACTGGACGACGACGAAAACTCCAAGTTCAAGCGCTACGGCCCGTTCCTAACCACGCTGATTGCCTTCTTCCTCGCGGAAATGGGCGACAAGACGCAGGTTGCCACCGTGATGCTGGCGGCGCAGTACCCGCACTTTATTCTGGTGATTATCGGCACCACCCTCGGCATGTTGCTCGCCAACGTACCCGTGGTATTGGCCGGTAATTTCGCGGCTGAGCGCCTACCCCTGACACTGATTCGCCGCCTGGCCGCCTGCGCCTTTGCTGCGCTGGCCGTGTATGCGGGGTATCAGGCGCTGAAATTCAGCGGGCTTATCTGATACCGCGCTGACACTCGAAAACTTGTGTTTCAGCTATTACCTCAGCTTTCTGACGGCTGCTAAAGTGCGCAACATTTTGCCCACCACGCGCAGCAGTCAGGAAGCCTCTATGTCACTGGATGATCGGAAAAAGCTAGTACGCCAGCACATCGACTTATCGTGGAACAAAGGTCGCGCGGCGCTGGCCGAGCAATTGCACAGCAAAGACTTTCTCTACAAGAGCTCGTTTATCGGCCGACCGATGGCCAGCGCAGCCTTTACCCAGATGGTGCAGGAGATCCGCCATGCCATGCCGGACCTGCAGGTGGTCGTCGAGGAATGCATTGCCGAAGACTACAAAGTGGTCACCTGGAGCACGCTGATTGGCACCATCGAAAAGCCCGCGCTGGGCTACCCAGCCAGCGACAAGGTGCTGAGCATCTCGGCCATGGCCTTCTGGAGCATCAGCCCGAGCCATAAAATTCAGGAAATCTGCACCATGTTCGACATGGAAAGCCTGCGCGCGCAATTAGGCCTGACCACTCAATCCTTTGCCGCCAAAACACAGCCCTGAACAAATAACGCCCAACAAAAAGCCCCCAATTGGGGGCTTTTTATCTACCGCGCTTTAGCGGGCTTGCTCATACAGCGGCATCACCTTGGGGATCGCCGCCTGCAGAGACGCGATCCGGCTGTTGGACGAGGGGTGCGTGCTCATAAATTCAGGCGGTGCACCTTCGCTGGCCGCAGCCATCTTCTGCCACAGGCTGACCGCAGCATTAGGGTTGTAGCCACCGCGGGCGGCCAGTTCCAGACCGATCAAATCCGCTTCGTTTTCATTGCCACGGCTGTTCGGCAACATCATGCCGTACTGCACGGCGGCATCAGCCAGCGCTAGGCTGTCGGAACCCAAGCCGAGCAAAGCACCGGCGCCCTGTTTGGCGAGTTCAATGCCATAAGCCTTAGACATCGACTCACGGCTGTGCTCACGCAGGGCGTGGGCCATTTCGTGCCCCATGATCGCGGCAATCTCATCGTCGGTAAGCTTCAGCTTCTCGATGATCCCACTGTAGAAAATGATCTTCCCGCCCGGCCCGCAGTTAGCGTTCAGCTCGGGGCTCTTGATCAGGTTGACCTCCCACTGCCACTGCGCGGAGTCCGGACGAAACAGAGGGGCTTGCTTGATCAGGCGATCGGCAATCGTACGCAGGCGCTTGGCGTTATTACTGGTTTTATCCAGCACACCTTTGCTTGAGGCCTCGCCCAGTGTCTGTTTATAGGACTGCGCGTACATCTGATCGACTTCTTGTGCCGAGAGCATGCTGAACATGTACTGCTTGCGCTCAACGCCTACGGCACCACCACTGGTGGTGTTCACAGCCTGACAGGCCGTCAGCAGACTGCAGAGCGCCAGGCTGGCCAGGCGAAATGGGGTATTCATGTCAGCTCTCCTTTACGACAGGGACCGTATGCTAGGCCGAGCACCTGGGCAACACAACCTGCATAACTTGCACGAAGGCGCTTAAGGTTCTTTGCTAGATACAGCCGCGCGCTAATGCTTTGAAGCGACGCGGCCGATAAGCTAGGGACAGGCGTAATTATCACGTTGAGGAGTCCCTATGCGATTCAAGTCGATCCAGTCCTCCGTTGCACTTATGGCGGGGGCCAGCATTCTGGCAGTGGTGGTCGCGCTGGTGCTCTACGCCCTATTCGCCGGGGCGCGAACCCAAGCCCACGTACAGGAACGCACCCAAAGCCTCTTAGAAGACGTGATCGACCAACGCCTCAACGTTCTAGCCAAAGCCCAGGTCGGCCAACTGCAACGCCAGTTTGAACACCCCATGACCGTGGCAAAAGCCCTGGCCACGCTCAACAGCCAAATGAGCAGCACTGACGGCAGCCCAGGCATCAGCCTGACACGCGAGGAGCTGAGCAAGCTGGTCAGTGAGTACCTTAAAACTAACCCTGAACTACTTGACCTCTACATCGGCTGGGAACCTAACGCCTTCGATCAGGACGATGACCTCTACGCCAACCAGAAAGAAAATGGTTATGACCAGACGGGTCGTTTTATGCCCTGGTGGTACCGCAATGGCAACCAACTGAAACTCGACGCCCTAACCGCAGAGCAGATGGAAAGTGAGGAAGTTCAGCCCACCGGAGTGCGCACCGGCGAGTACTACCTGTGCCCCAAGGAAACCGGTAAGCCCTGCGTGATTGACCCAGCCTCCTACGACTTCGGCGGCAAACAGGTACTGGTCGCCGCGTTCAACGCACCGATCATGGTCAATGGTGAATTCCGTGGCGTTGCCGGCAACGATCTGGCCTTGGACTTTATCCAAGAGCGGCTGAATACCGCCAAAAGCGAGCTGTATGACGGTGCTGGCGAGCTTGCCTTGATCGCCTCCAACGGCACCCTGATTGCAGCCACTCAGGACGCCGCCCTGATTGGCCAGCCGGCCAGCAAAGCCATCGACCCCGAGCTGCTTAATCAACTCAAGCAAAGCAGCGACAACCAGCCACTTAACAAGCTCGACGAAGAACGCCAGCGCCTGCAATTGCTGCTGCCGTTCCAGGTCGCCGGCACCTCGACCCGCTGGACCCTGGCCATCGTATTGCCGACCAGTGCAGTGTTCGCGGACCTGAAAGAGTTGCAAACAGGCCTCACCGAGCAGGCCGAAGCGGACACCCTGGGCATGGCCATGGTGGGCCTGCTGGTTGCCGGCATTGGCATGTTAGTGATCTGGTTTGTCGGTTACGGCATCGCCCGCCCCCTGCGGCAGATGGTGACCATGCTCGATGACATTGCCCAGGGCGATGGCGATTTGACCCGTCGTCTGGAAGTGAACCGCAGCGACGAACTGGGCGATATTGCCAAGGGCTTCAACACCTTCCTCGGCAAACTGCAGAGCATGATTACTCAGGTGGTCAGCTCGGTACAGAAAGTCAGCGATTCCTCCGAACACACCGCCGACATCGCCATCCGCACCAACACGGGTGTGCAGAAACAGCTGGCAGAGATCGAATTGGTCGCTACTGCCGTGCATGAAATGACCGCCACCGCTCAGGACGTGGCACGTAACGCCACCCACGCCGCTGAAGCCGCCAACCATGCAGATCGCGCCGCCAATCAAGGCAAACAAACGGTGCAGCACACCGCGGACTCGATTACTGCACTGGCTCAGGAAATCGGACGCGCAGTGACCGTGGTACAAACCCTGGCCAAGGACAGCGAGAACATCAATGCCATTTTGGTGGCGATTCGCGGGATTGCCGAGCAAACCAACCTGCTCGCACTCAACGCTGCTATTGAGGCGGCCCGCGCGGGCGAACAGGGCCGAGGGTTTGCCGTGGTGGCCGACGAGGTGCGCAACCTGGCGCAGAAAACCCAGAAAGCCACTGAAGAAATCCAGACCATGATTCAGCAGCTGCAACAGGGCACGCGCGATGTGGTTAAGGTCATGGAAGACAGCCAGAGCAAAACCGAGGTCAGCGTTCAGCAGGCCAGCCAGGCAGCCGAAGCGCTGCAGTCAATCACTCAGGCAGTGTCGGTGATCACCGACATGAATACGCAAATCGCCAGCGCCGCCGAGGAACAAAGCGCGGTGGCCGAAGACATCAACCGCAACGTCACCAATATCGGTCAGGTGGCCAATGAAGTGGCCGGCGGCGCCGATGAAGCCAGTCAGGCCAGCGCCGAGCTGACCAAACTGGCCGAACAGCAGCGCCGCCTGATCAACCAGTTCAAGGTCTGATCAAGCGGCAACTAAAAGGGCGGACTGCCATGCAGCCCGCCCTTTTTGCGTTCTATTACTGAACGGCATCACCCACTTACGCCGGCGTCAGACACTCTGGCGCATCGAGCTTTGGGTCATTGACCAGATTGGCGAGCACCCGCTCACGTAATGCCGGTTGCGGTCTGGCCAACAAGGCCTGCAACTCAGCTGGCAATGTATCAGCGGCCAACCAGGCCGCCTGCCCGGCCTCATCAAGAATGAGCGGGCGACGCTGGTTAGCCGCTGCCTGAGTCACCACCGCCGCACTCAGGTAGACACAATCCCCAACCGGGTAAGCCTCCCACAAGGCGGCGAAATACAATGGCGTGCCTTCCCCTGTCAGCCAGAACGGGCGCTTACGCGCGGTGCCTCGCCACTCATAAAAGCCGTTGGCCGGCAGCAGACCGCGACGTAGACGGAACGCATCACGAAACATTGGCTGCTCAGCCAAGGTTTCCGCACGGGCCTGGGCGGGGGTTTTAGTGAGGTCGGTCAACCAGGGCGGGGTAAGCCCCCAGCGCGCACGCGTCAGCTGGCGCTCGCCCTCGACGTTACGCAGCAGCAGCACCTGGCTATGGGGCGAGATACTCCAGTGCGGTTCCTGGTCAGCGGGAAAACCGGGAATCGCCGCAAATGCTGGCGTCCAACGGAACAGGGCAAAACGTCCACACATGGGCAACTCTATAACGGTTTAGTAGAGACAGAAGCTGCACGGCAGCGCTTGAAAATTTACTTTACGGTTTCACGAGCCAGAGTCCTGCAGGCGCTACGCCGTAGCAGCCTCCGACAGGTCAAAACGGCGAGGAAGTAGCCTAGGCTCGCATCCGCGTCTGCTTTAGGACCAGTGTGCAGCAAAGCATAAGCCGACAATTAGCAGAGCAACGTACCGTGGAAATTATCCGGCTCATCACCAGGCAGCGGCAGCGCGGCATTGTACGCGGCGATCAGCTGTTGTGCGCGGTGCGCCTGCGCATCTTCAACCATCACCCCGAGTAGACCGCAGGCCGGCAACTCCCCAACCGCCCCAGTCAGGTGCTGTCCGGTTAGATAGGCCTCAATGCCCTCGCTGGCCAGCATGCCCAGTAGCAACTCGCCTTCCATGACGTCCTGCGGCTCGTAAATTCGCTGCATCAGTCGTTCTCCCCGCGCACATCCAGGCGCCAGTCCTCGCCGTCCGTCTGCAGGTCAAACACGATGGGGCGGCAGCACACTGGGCAGTCTTCGATGTACTGCTGATCACCCGCCGAAAGATCGAGTAACGCCTCGACCTGCTCACCACAATAAGGGCACTGATAATCCTGACTTTCCAGCATCGCGGTCTCCTTGTGACTTGGGCGTATAATCGCCGGTCTAAAGCTGGCCCTGCAGTCGTGCAACAGCCCTTGCTGAGCGCGACAAGCAGCGCAGTGAACACCCCAACAGCCAACCACAACACGAGAACATGATGGGCGAATTCGATGCCATCCGACCTTACGCCGACGCCGAAGTCCCTGCTGTACTAACGCGACTGCTGGCCGATGAGGCGTTTCTTGGCATTCTCACTCAGTTTCGCTTCCCGCGCCTGGCGGCACCTTTAGGCTGGCTGCTTAAACCACTTATAGCCTATCGCTTGCGCCTTGAGTTTCGCGATGTGAGTTCGGTGGCGCAATTGCAAACGCGCATTGAGAGCTATGTTGACCGCACCATTGAGCGGGCAACCGATGGCGTGAGCTATTCCGGCATTGAGCACCTGCAAGCTGGCAAGGCCTGCTTGTTCCTCGCTAACCACCGCGACATCGTTATGGACCCGGCGTTCGTCAACTACGCCGTGTACCACGCCGGCCTGCCGACACCGCGTATCGCGATTGGCGACAACCTGCTGCAAAAGCCTTTTGTCAGCGATCTGATGCGCCTGAACAAAAGCTTTATCGTGCACCGCTCGATCAGTGGCCGGCGCGAAAAGCTGGCGGCGTATCAATTGTTGTCGGCTTATATCAATCACTCGATTCGCGTCGATGGTGAGTCCATCTGGATCGCCCAAGCCGAGGGTCGCGCCAAAGACGGTGATGACCGCACTGACTCGGCGATCCTCAAAATGTTCCACATGAGCCGCAAGAGTGAACCGTTCGCTGACGTGATCCGCAGTTTGAGCCTCACCCCTGTGTCGATCAGCTATGAGTACGACCCTTGCGATCAAGCCAAGGCTCGCGAGCTATCGATCCGCGCGGGCAGTGGCAGTTACACCAAGGCGGCAGGCGAGGATGACCAAAGCATCGCGCTGGGCATCACCGGCTACAAAGGCCGCGTGCATGTGCACTTCGGTGCGCCCGTCAGCCAGGGCCTGGAAGACAGCAAACTGCTGGCAGCAGAAATGGACCGGCAGATTCTCAGCGGTTACCGGCTCTTCCCTGTGCATTACCTGGCGTATGCCATGTGGGCCGATCGCGACCCTGCACTGGCAGTACCCAGCGCCGCCGAGCTGTTCCCCGCAGCAGAACTCAATGCTGCGCAGGCCGAGTGGCAGCGGCGCTTGGCTAACTGCCCACGCGAGCAACAGCCCTACCTGATCCTGCAATACGCCAACCCGGTGCGTAACCAGTACCGCATCAAAGCGGGCTTAGCGCTTTAGCGCTGTATCCCACCCTAAAAAACGGCAGCCTGTAGCTGCCGCCTTTTAGGGTACGGCAACGCCGTTAAAGCTGCGTACTCAGCCAGGACAGCAGCAGTGCCACCGTCAAACAGGCATAGCCAAAGCGATAAAAAAAGCGGTTCAACCGCTGTGTGGGCTCATCCACCGCGTAAGGCGGCTGCGCCAACTCGCTCAGTTGATTGCCCGCCAGTAGCCGGCCCAACGTATGCTGCTCACGCATACGCGTGGCCACCAACAGCCAGGCGCCGGCCAGCGCAAAGAACAGCCCCAGACCATTCAGCCATTGCCCAGGCTGGCTCTCGACCAACCACCAAAGCGCTTGTAAAGACATTCACAACCTCTACTGCTTAAAGCCGGCAGCGACGCCGCGCCAGCCCACACACTGCCCGAGCTAAAGTCGGGCCGCTTAAATAAGGTCGCGGATTCTACGCGGGGGCGCCGCACTCGCGGATGGATTCCGACGAATCGCAGCAGCCTCGCCAATGCACTCAAACCACGTGCATATCAACAAGCCACCGGTCTAAACCCTCGGACGAATTGAACCCTGCCTGGCAAGGCTCAATCGCGACGCAATGCAGCCCGTAGGACACAAAAACGAAAAAGCCCGGATTAATCCGGGCTTTTTACTCGTGGCAAACCTTACTGCGCGAGCATCTGACTGATGGTCGGATCCTTGAACGCGCGAGTCAGGGCATCACTCAGTACATCGCTGACCAGCTTGGTATTGGTCGCCTGATTCGGCGCCATACCGAAGCGCTGGTTCAACGATGCGCCATAACGGCCGCTGTAGCGACGGCTGCTGTTTTGCACATCCACGCGGAAGGTCGCGGTCATGTCAGCTTCAGTCACGTACAAACCTTCCTTGGGCGACTGGTACTTCAATTCGGCCAGGGTCAGGGTCAGCTGCGGCGCGTTGTAGGCATTGGCGCTTGGGGTAAAGCCAAGCAGTCGCACGGCCGCTTCAGCCTGAGCCTGCAATTTGGGCAGAATGTCCTGGCCCGTCACGCTGATGGCGCTGGTTTCTGGATAGAGGCCACCGCGGGTGCCCAGCACCGGCGAAGGACGGCCATCGGCCACACGAACCACCACCGGCTGGCCTTGGCCAACGGCTGCCAGGGGGCTATTGAGTTTGGGTTGCGGGCTGAGTTGTTGCGGGCTGTGGGCACAACCCACCAGAGTAAGGCTGGCAACAGCCACCAGACCAAACAGCAGACGATGCAGCATGCTCAACTCTCCATAGATAAGGTGCAGAAGTGGCGCGCAGTATAACCAGCACGGTAAAGGGCTAACAGCGCTGGTTGTTGAGACGCACAACGGTATAAGTGGTTCCCGTAACGCCTTTGTCATGCATGTGCGGCATAAGACTTTAGTCGTCCCCGTTTGTGAGTGATTCGCCATGTTCGCACTGCGTAACCTGCTCGCCCCACGTCGCCCGATGCGCTCATTTGCCCTGCTCAATGCACAGGGTATCTGCACGGCCCTGCGCCAGTCAGCCCAGGCTCCACAAGGCCTTGGTTGGGTAGAGGTGCAAAAAAGCTGTTTGAGCTGGCTCAATCGGCCGCTGCCAGCCGATGCCAGAACCGTTCAGGTCACGCCATGTCTGAGCACTGAAAAACCGCTGGCGGCCTGACTGGCGCCAGAAGAAAAGTCACGCCAGGCGATCAATTTTCCCACTTTGCCCTTATAATCGCGCCCCGAATATAAGGACGCCTCCTGTTCGGGCCTTGCCGTCACGCTGATGCACCATTCATCGGCCGCGCCCCAGAGAGTCGCCCACTTCACGCTGCCTTTTGGCTGTCGTTTTTCCCCACGTTGAAACACCCTGCAGCTTCTGCAAAGGTCGCTTTACGTCACGGGAAAAGTCGGTTCAAGCAGACGTGTTTTGAGGTTCACGACTCCAAAAGAGCGTGGAAAAACGGTTTGGAAAACTTCACAAGAGTGTGGCGAAAATGAACGATCTCGCGGTTGGCATCTGCACCCAGAAGCCTGCTTCCTTCAATCCTGGATACCTCACCGGCTGCTGATTGGTTGTGTGCATACACAAGCTGACTAACGTCTATTGAGTGCTGGTTTGCGGAGAAGTGGTAATGGCGCAAAACGATTACGAAACAATGGATGTGGTGCTGGTTGGTGCCGGCATCATGAGTGCGACCTTGGCCGTACTGTTGAAAGAGCTCGACCCGGCGATCAAGCTGGAAGTGCTCGAAATGATGACTTCCGGGGCGCTGGAAAGCTCTAACCCGTGGAATAACGCGGGCACCGGCCATGCGGCGCTGTGCGAGCTGAACTACACCCCGCAAGCCGCCGACGGTTCGATCGACATCAAAAAATCGCTGAGCATCAACACTCAGTTCGAGGAATCCAAGCAGTTCTGGGCCTACTTGGTCGAGAAAGGCCGCTTTGGTTCACCCAAGTCGTTTATCAATCCCGTTCCGCACCTAAGCTTCGTTCGTGGCCAGAAAGGCATCGACTTTCTGAAAAAGCGCTTTGCAGCGCTGACCACCCACCACGCCTTCAAGGATATGGAGTTCACCGAAGACCGTGCCACCATGGCCGAGTGGATGCCGCTGATGCTGCCGGGCCGTGACCCGAACGAGCCCATCGCGGCGACCCGCGTGATGGCCGGCACCGACGTTAACTTCGGCGCACTGACGACCCACCTGCTCGACCACCTTGGGCAACAAAGCGAAGCCAAGGTGAGGTGCAACCAGAAGGTTGTTGGCCTTAAGCGCAGCGGCAACGGCTGGCGCGTTAGCGTCAAAGACCTGCAAAGCGACAACAGCCGTGAAATCCAGGCCAAGTTCGTTTTCCTCGGCGCCGGTGGTGCCGCACTGCCGCTGCTACAGATGTCCGGTATACCGGAAGGCAAAGGCTATGGCGGCTTCCCCGTCAGCGGCCAGTGGCTGCGCTGCGACAACCCTGAGATCGTCAAACAGCACCAGGCCAAGGTTTATAGCCAGGCGGCTGTTGGCTCGCCACCGATGTCGGTGCCGCACTTGGACACCCGCGTTGTAGAGGGCAAAACCTCGCTGTTGTTTGGCCCCTACGCCGGCTTCACCACCAAGTTCCTCAAGCGTGGCTCGCTCCTCGACTTGCCGCTGTCGATCCGCTTCAACAACATCGGCCCAATGCTGGCCGTGGCCCGCGATAACTTCGACCTGACCCGTTACCTGGTCAAGGAAGTGTTGCAATCCGAAGAGAAGCGCCTGGAGACACTGCGCGGTTTCTACCCCGAAGCCAAAGCCGAAGACTGGCGCCTGGAGATTGCTGGCCAGCGTGTGCAGATCATCAAGAAAGACCCGAAAAACGGCGGCATTCTGCAGTTTGGTACCGAGCTGGTCGCCGCCCAAGACGGCTCGCTCGCCGCGCTGCTGGGTGCCTCACCCGGCGCGTCGGTAACGGTGTCGATCATGCTTGATCTGATTCAGCGCTGCTTCGGTGAGCAGGCGAAATCCGAGCAATGGCGCCGCAAGCTGAACGAGATATTCCCAGCAATGGGCGCCGTTCTGGCCAGCGACGCTGAGCGCTACCGCGAAGTGCAGTCCCGCTCCGATGCTCTGCTGCAGCTTGATCAGGGCACCAACGCCTAAACGGCTTGGCAATAAAAAAACCGCCTTTAAAGGCGGTTTTTTTATGCTCGGCTATGCCTGAAAGCCATCCTTGGACCGTCGCTGCGCGACGTTAAAAAAGACTCTGGCTAATTTTAATGCCAGAAGTCAGCACGGTACGTGCTCAGACCGGCGCAGCCACAGAGCGGAAACTGAAGTAATGGCGCAGCGCATCGACCATCTCAACATAGTCCGCTGGCGGTGCCACCAAGGCGAAGCCTGAGTCATAGCAGCCGGGAGTAACATCCTCGCGGGACCATTGGCAGGTGGCGGAGAAATCAATGTAGTGCGGCGCGGCATGCCCTGGAATCTTCAAGCGCATGTCGAAACGCGCGCCGACCAGCAAGGGCAGCTGGCTGATCAGCAGCAAACCATCCAGGGAAACGTTACCGATGTAGCCCATGGGCTTGTCGGTGATGCGATTGAACACCTTCAAGTAGTAAGGCAACTGATGGCGTTCGATACTGCGCTGAATATGCTTGGGCATAGTGGCAAATCGCTATAGACGGCCATTGAGTATGGCCCCACTACTGCACTTAAACCAGTTTCAGGAACAGCGCTCAGACACCCGATTACGGAGTTGCTGACGAGCGGTATCGAGCTGATCATCCGTGTAATAACTGCGCTGGCCGTCCGCCTCGGGACGATAATAGCGACGCCCTTCGGGCATCGAGGCGAGCTGGCTGCGCAGTTCGCGGCATTCCGTGGCGCGCTTTGCCTGTCGCTCGGCAGCGACCGCCGAAGCCTGCGCCTGCTCTTCGCGACGAGCATCGTAAAACCGATTGGTCCGCTCTTGCCGCTCTCGGGCCAACGGGTCGGGCTCAACAGCCTGCGTTTTGACCTCGATCTTTTCGGCGCCAGCCGCTGCAGGGCGTTGGCCGAAGTGCACTTGGCCGTTGGCATCCGTCCAGCGATAAATCTCTGCTGCCGCCAACCCCGGTAACAGTAATAGACACAACAAGATGCGCATGGAATCCCTCCCGAAAACGCTCAGCTTACTGCCGAATATAGCCTTCTACGAGCAATGAAGGGCATCCGTCAAGGCTTAACCGGCATGACCTTGAGCGCAGTACCTGAACCCTCATGGCCTAACTCGCGCAGCGTCTCCATGCGGGCGCGGGCGCGGTAGGCGTACTCGCTGGCCGGGTAGTGGGTGACGATAAATTGATACGTCTGCATGGCATCGACAAACAGCGCCTGGCGCTCCAGGCACTGGCCCCGCAACAGGGAGATTTCCGGCTGCATGTAGCGCCGCGAACGGCTGTTACGCTCGGCTTTAGACAACGACAGAATAGCGGTCTCACATTCACCCCGGTCATAGGCCTCGTAGGCGCTGTTGAGATGGTGATCAAACGAGTAACGGTTGCAGCCCGCCACGCCCACTAGCAACAACACAATAAACAGTATTCGCATAAGCCCCTCCTCCGATGAGCAGTGTATCGACTGCCCGGGGAAATTCTGCAGCGCCCTGTCCTGTGGCCGGCAATGTCAGCTGCCACTGGCTCAGCGCGCAATCATTCGCGCAGTCGCCCAAGGTAGTGCAGAGGAACAATGACTACAGGGTTACGGCATAGTAGCCTCGTGTGAGTTTGCAACTGAGGAGTCTGTGCATGACCGTTCGCCGCACCAAAATCGTCGCCACCCTCGGCCCTTCGAGCAACAGCCCCGAGGTTCTCGAACAGCTGATCATCGCCGGCCTAGATGTCGCCCGCCTGAACTTCTCCCACGGCTCGCCCGATGAGCACAAAGCCCGCGCTAAGCTGGTGCGTGAGCTGGCCGCCAAACATGGCCGCCACGTGGCGCTGCTCGGCGACCTGCAAGGCCCGAAAATCCGCATCGCCAAATTCGCCAACAAGCGTATCGAGCTCAAAGTAGGCGACCGCTTCACCTTCTCCACCAGCCACCCGCTGACTGCCGGCACGCAAGACATCGTCGGCATCGACTACCCAGATCTGGTCAAGGATTGCGGTGTGGGTGACGAGCTGTTGCTCGACGACGGCCGCGTAGTAATGCGAGTAGAAACCGCCACCGCAGACGCCCTGCACTGCGAAGTGATCATCGGCGGCCCGTTGTCCGACCACAAAGGCATCAACCGCCGTGGCGGCGGCCTGACTGCGCCGGCGCTGACCGAGAAAGACAAAGCCGATATCAAACTGGCTGCCGAGATGGAGCTGGATTACCTGGCCGTGTCCTTCCCGCGCGATGCCGACGACATGCACTACGCACGCAAGCTGCGTGATGAAGCCGGCGGCACCGCCTGGCTGGTGGCCAAAATCGAACGCGCCGAAGCCGTAGCCGATGACGAAACCCTCGACGGTTTGATCCGCGCCAGCGACGCCGTGATGGTCGCGCGTGGCGACCTGGGCGTGGAGATCGGCGACGCCGAGCTGTGCGGCATCCAGAAGAAAATCATTCTGCACGCACGTCGCCACAACAAGGCGGTGATCACGGCCACGCAGATGATGGAGTCGATGATCCAAAACCCGATGCCGACTCGCGCCGAAGTCTCCGACGTGGCCAACGCCGTGCTCGATTACACCGATGCGGTGATGCTCTCGGCAGAAAGCGCCGCAGGCGCCTACCCGCTGGAAGCGGTGCAGGCCATGGCGCGCATCTGCCTGGGTGCGGAAAAGCACCCAACCAGCAAAAAATCCAGCCACCGCATGGGCACCGAGTTCGAGCGCTGCGACGAAAGCATCGCCCTGGCAGCCATGTACACGGCTAACCATTTCCCCGGTGTGAAAGCGATTATCGCCCTCACCGAAAGTGGCTACACCCCGCTGATCATGTCGCGCATCCGTTCTTCGGTGCCGATCTTCGCCTTCTCTCCGCACCGTGAAACCCAGGCCCGTGCGGCGATGTTCCGCGGCGTCTACACCGTGCCGTTCGACCCTGCAGCATTGCAACCGGCCCAGGTCAGCCAGGCCGCGGTAGACGAGCTACTCAAGCGCGGCGTGGTGCAAGCCGGTGACTGGGTGATCCTGACCAAGGGCGACAGCTACCACACCATCGGCGGCACCAACACCATGAAGCTGCTGCATGTCGGTGAAGCGCTGGTGTAACACCGCGCTGCAACGCAAAAAGGCCGCTCAATCGAGCGGCCTTTTTTGTCTGCCTAAAAGCATCAGCCGAATCTGCTGAAGTCCGGCACACGCCGCTCTATAAAGGCCGTCAGTGCTTCGATGGCCTCCGGTGAGCGCAAACGCTGGCCGAACAATGCGCCCTCCTCCTCGATAACCCGGCGCAGTTGCTCGCGATCCGGCGCACGCATCAGGCGCTTGCTGTCCGCCACTGCAGCCGGTGCCAATTGCTGGAAGCGCAGGGCCATTTCGCGGGCCTTGGCCAGGGTTGCCACGCCGCTATCCAGCGCCTGATTGGCGATGCCCCAGGCGGCGGCCTGCTCACCGGTAAAGCTCTGCCCGAGCAGCAACAGTTCGGCAGCGCGGGCGTGGCCAAGCAGGCGCGGCAGGATCAGGCTAGAGCCGTATTCAGGACACAGGCCCAGGTTGACGAAGGGCATCTTCAGCGTGGCATCACGGCTCACATAAACCAGATCGCAATGCAGCAGCATGGTCGTGCCGATGCCTATAGCCGGGCCACTGACCGCCGCGACCACCGGCTTGCTGAACTCGAACAGCGCCAGCATAAACTGGAACACTTCACTGCTCAGCCCACTGGGTGGCGCCTGGACAAAGTCAGCAACATCATTGCCGCTGGTAAAGCAGCTGTCGCTGCCGGTGATCAGCACGGCGCGCACGCTTTTATCCTGATCAGCCTGCGCCAACACTTCAGCCATGCCGCTGTAAATGGCGCGGGTCAGGGCATTTTTCTTGTCGGGGCGGTGCATGCGCAGGGTCAGCAGCCCTTGCTCGCGCTCAACCAACAGGTGCTCACTCATCATCATTCCTCAGGGCAGGCTAACAGCAGACCAGCAAGCAAAGCCCGCTAGCGCACATGGGGCAAAAACACGTCAGCGAAAACCTGGCTACGCGGTAGACCCGCCAGGTACAGACGACGCGCAAAGGTTTCAACGCTGTCAGGGTGGCCGCAGACTAAGGCGATGGTTTGCCGTGAAACAAGGCGCAGTTCGGCCAAAGCAGCCGGCAACTCGGCCGTCACAAGCAGCTCGACCTGCACCTGCGGGTGGCTTGCAGCCAGCGCTCGCAAGGGCTCAGCCAGATAATGTGCAGATGCATCATGAGCCAGGTGAATAACCCGAATAGCGCCCTGATGCTCCTGGCGTAGTGCCTCACGCAGCACCCCGTACAACGGCGCCAACCCGGTGCCAGCAGCCATCAGCCACAGCGGGCGCGCTTGCCAGTCCGGATCATAGTGCAGCGCCGCGCCGCGCAACTCCCCCAAACGCAGGTTGCCGCCAGGCTGAAAGGCACGCGCCGCGGTGGCGAACGCGCCGTTATGACGACAGTCAATATGAAATTCTAACCAAGCATCTTCACTCGGCACGCTGGCTAGGGAGTAAGGGCGAGCAATCCCGCTGGGCGTCCACAGTTGCAGGTGTTGGCCAACGCTGTAGCGCAGTGGCTGCTGTGGGGTCAGGCGCAGGCGCAGCACATCGCAGCTAAGCCAGTCGCAACGGTGAATAACGGCCGGGGCCGCGTCACGCAACGGGTCAAACACCTCGACCTGCACGTCCTCAACGACTCGGCACTGGCAGGCCAAGCGCCAGCCCTGTTCGCGCCGCGCATCGTCCAACGCTTGCGGTTTGTCATCGCGCAACTCACCGCCCACGCAGCGCACCAGGCAGGCATGGCAACTACCGGCACGGCAGCTGTAGGGCACGGCGATGCCAGCGGCCAACAGGCTGTCCAGCAGGTTACTGGCGGGGGCGACCTCAAGGCTGCGCTCGGCGACGCGCAACTCAGGCATCTGCATCCTCCCAGGTTGCCGCACAACAGTTACGCCCTTTTCGCTTGGCCTGGTACAGCGCTTGATCGGCTCGCTGCAGGGCTTCGTCCAGGTCATCGTGCGCGGTCAGCAGGGTCATGCCGATGGAAACGCTCAAATTGGCCACCTTCACGCCCAGTGGCTCGGCGCGATTAAAGGCCTCGCGCAGGCGCTCGCAACAGGCACTGAACTGGTCGGCTTCGGTATTGGGCAGCAGCAAAACAAACTCTTCGCCGCCATAGCGGGCCAACACATCGCCGTCACGCAAACAGGCGCGGGCTACAGCGGCGAAGGTCTGCAGCACGCGATCCCCGGCGGAATGGCCATGAACATCATTGATTCGCTTGAAGTGGTCTAGGTCCAGCAGCGCCAGGCCATGCTGACTGCTGCCACGCAGCCCTTCCAATTCGATACTGGCCAGACGCAGGAAGTGCCGACGATTGCACAAGCCGGTTAGCTCGTCCGTGGCGGCCAAATCTTCCAGCTGGCGCATCATACCGCGCAGCGTGTCTTGGTGCGCCTGCAGGGCATAACGGCGCTGACGCATACGCTGGCGCATGGCCTGGGTATAACTGGCAAACAAGCACAACCAAACCAGCACCACCGCCAGCACACTGGTTTGCATCAGCGCCATACGCGGTGCACTCAGCTGCAGGGTATAGCCCTCATACAGGTTCAACCCAGCAAACCCAAAAAAAGCAAACAACGCACAACGGGCGAAAACCCTGGGCCGCAACTGAAACACGCCGAATAGCAGAATCAGCATGTAGATCACCAACATGCTGCCGCGCCCTTCACCGAACAGCGAGAGCAAGACGGTCAGCCAGGTCAACGCCGCCAACACTTGCGGCTCAGTCAGGCTGGGGTCGGCTAACCGCAGATTGAGGCGGGACAGAAACACCGCGAGAAAGACTAACTGGCTGAACACAACCAAGGCGGTGACGGTCAGAACCGCGACCGGCGAGGCGTCAAACAACCCGGCATACACCCCGGCCACACACAACAGTACAGTCAGTGCATAGGTGGCCACTGCCATGCCGAAGCGCTTCAGCAGCAGGCTTTGTAGAGTGCTGCGGGTACCCGTTCGAGTGCTAAGGCTCATGGGTTTATGGGCTCCGTCCCATACTGGCATCTAGCCGCCACTCTACCCCCGTGATCACAGAATGCCTAGTCAATTACTCGACGCCATTAACCGATCAGCGACCATGATCTAAGCCTGCCAAGGTGTCCGCACAGCGGTGTGCGCGCTATACTGCCGCGCCTTTTTATCTTGCCTCTGGCCTTGATAAGCCTGCGCCGGGTATGCCCAGCGCTCTTCGAAGTTCCTGCCCTACTCCTACCCACACAAAAGGGAGCGCACAGCATGACCGTGATCAAGCAAGACGACCTGATTCAGAGCGTCGCCGATGCCCTGCAGTTTATTTCCTACTACCACCCCGTGGATTTCATCCAGGCCATGCATGAGGCCTATTTAAAGGAAGAATCCCCGGCCGCGCGCGACTCCATGGCGCAGATCCTGATCAACTCGCGCATGTGCGCCACCGGTCACCGGCCGATCTGCCAAGACACTGGCATCGTCACCGTGTTTATCCGCGTTGGTATGGATGTGCAGTGGACCGGCGCCACCATGAGCGTTGACGACATGATCAACGAAGGCGTACGCCGCGCGTACAACCTGCCGGAAAACGTCCTGCGCGCCTCGATCCTCGCCGACCCAGCCGGCGCACGCAAAAACACCAAGGACAACACCCCGGCCGTAATCCACTACTCCATCGTCCCTGGCGACAAGGTGGAAGTGGACGTCGCAGCCAAAGGCGGCGGCTCCGAGAACAAGTCGAAGATGGCCATGCTCAACCCGTCCGACTCGATCGTCGACTGGGTGCTGAAAACAGTGCCGGAAATGGGTGCTGGCTGGTGCCCGCCGGGCATGCTCGGCATCGGCATAGGCGGCACCGCCGAAAAAGCCGCCGTGATGGCCAAGGAAGTGTTGATGGAGCACATCGACATCCATGAGCTGAAAGCCCGCGGCCCACAGAACAAGATCGAAGAGATGCGCCTCGAATTGTTCGAAAAAGTTAACCAGCTGGGTATCGGCGCCCAGGGTCTGGGCGGCCTGACCACCGTACTCGACGTGAAGATCATGGATTACCCGACCCACGCCGCCAGCCTGCCGGTGTGCATGATCCCCAACTGCGCCGCCACCCGTCACGCCCACTTCGTGCTCGACGGCAGCGGCCCGGCCGAGCTGGAAGCGCCGGATTTGTCCGCCTACCCGGAAATCGTCTGGGAAGCCGGCCCGAGTGCGCGCCGCGTCGACCTCGACACCCTCACCCCGGAAGACGTGCAGAGCTGGAAGCCGGGCGAAACCGTCCTGCTCAACGGCAAAATGCTCACCGGCCGCGACGCCGCGCACAAGCGTATGGTGGAAATGCTCAACAAGGGTGAGCAGCTGCCGGTCGACCTGAAAGGTCGCTTCATCTATTACGTAGGCCCGGTTGATCCGGTACGCGAAGAAGTCGTCGGCCCAGCCGGCCCAACCACCGCCACGCGCATGGACAAGTTCACCCGGCAGATCCTCGAAAGCACTGGACTGTTGGGCATGATCGGCAAGTCCGAGCGCGGCCCGATTGCCATCGAAGCGATCAAGGACAACAAAGCCGTGTACCTGATGGCTGTTGGCGGCGCTGCGTATCTGGTTTCGCAGGCGATCAAGAAGTCCACCGTGCTGGCGTTCCCAGAACTGGGCATGGAAGCCATCTACGAGTTCGAGGTCAAAGACATGCCCGTTACCGTGGCGGTCGACACCAAGGGCGAATCGGTGCACATCACCGGCCCGGCGATCTGGAACAAGAAGATCCACGACAGCCTGGCCGTCGAGATCAAGTAAGCATTGTTGCGTTAACACAAACCCGGCCGCGCGCCGGGTTTGTTGTTTTAAGCGCCTTATTTACCCCGCCACGCCCAGCGCCAGCACGATAAGTGACCACTCACGAAGTTGCGCGACATGAGGGCGAGCCATCGTATGATCCTGCCAGGATAAACGCGCCCGCTGCGTGCAACAGCTGCAGGCGCCTCTGCAAATGATGTGAAAAACGGCCACGCCAGAAGGAACACCCCATGCGTATTTTGGTCATTGAAGACAACCGCGACATTCTGGCCAACATACTCGACTACCTGCAGCTCAAAGGCTTTAGCGTCGATTGCGCGCAGGATGGTTTGAGTGGTTTGCACCTGGCCAGCAGCGGCCACTATGACCTCATCGTGCTGGACATCATGTTGCCCGGCATTAACGGTTACCAGGTGTGTAAACGCCTGCGCGAAGATGGCCACAATGAGGTGCCCATCCTGATGCTGACGGCCCGCGACGCCCTTGATGACCGTTTGCAGGGTTTAAATGCCGGGGCTGACGACTACCTGATCAAACCCTTCGCCCTGTCCGAGCTGGTGGCGCGCATTGAAGCCATCCTGCGCCGCAGCCAAGGCAGCCGCAAACGCCAATTAAAAGTGGCCGACCTGGTCTATGACCTCGACACGCTGCATGTCAGCCGGGCGGGCCAACCGCTCAAGCTCAACCCCATCGGCCTGAAACTGTTGGCCGTACTGATGCAGAAAAGCCCGGCGGTGATTCGCCGCGAGGCGCTGGAGGAAGCCCTGTGGGGCGACGACAGCCCCGACAGCGACAGCCTGCGCAGCCATATTCATCAACTGCGCCAAGTCCTCGACAAGCCCTTCACCACACCCCTGCTGCACACCCTACATGGCGTTGGCTACCGCTTGGCGGAGCACACCAATGGCGTCTAAGCAGCCCTTTGCGCGGCGCATCCTCATCGCTTTTGTGCTGATGACTACGCTGGTCAGCGGGCTGTTTTCCCTGAGTATCGTGGCGGTGGTGCACCTGATTGAGGAACACCTGGTGTCGCGTGAGCTAAGCCGCGAACTGGACACGGTGCTGCAGGAAGACCTCAAGCAGGGCAACGCCCCACGCCTTGATGCCAGCACCCGACTCTTTGCCTCCAACCTCCCAGGCTATGCTATCCCCGAGCAGTACGCCGAACTGCCGGCGGGCTTCAACGAGGTGTTTGAGCCGCCAAAAGCGTTTTACGTTTACGTGCAGAAACGTAATGGCAACACCTATCTGCTGGAGCAAGAGCAGCATGACTTTGAAACCCGCGAGCAGGCACTGTTCAGTGTCGTACTGGCCGGGTTTCTGCTGACCGTCTTAGGTGCCTGGGCGCTGGGCATTGTCATGGCACGCAAGGTGATGGCCCCCGTCAGCCGCCTGGCCCAACAGGTTCGCCATCGCGATCAGTTGCACAGCTTGGCCCCGCCATTGGCACCGGACTATCCCGATGATGAAGTGGGCCAACTGGCCGCCGCCTTTGACAGCACCCTGGGCCAGGTGCGCCAGTCCCTGGAGCGCGAGCGCCTGTTCACCAGCGATGTCAGCCATGAATTACGCACCCCGCTGATGATCATCACCACCTCCTGTGAGCTGCTCGCGGAAGCCAAGCTGTCACCTCGCGAACGTAAGCAGCTGGAGCGCATTGCCAGAGCCGGCGAGGAAATGCGCGAGCTGGTGCAAACCTTTCTGCAACTGGCCAGAAGCAAAGCCAATGAAACCGCCTTTGTTGCCGACAGCAGCCTCGCCCGTGTCGCCGCCGAGCAGGTCGAGCGCTGGGGACCGATGTTCAGCGATCAGGGTTTAGCCTTTGAGTGCCAACAAGAAAGCCGCGACAGTGGTCTTTACAACGCCACGTTCCTCAGCACGGTAATGGCCAATCTATTGCGCAACGCCCTGCACTACAGCGAACACGGCTTGGTGCGCCTCGTGCTCAAAGACGGTGGTTTTTGCGTGGAAGACCGTGGCGCAGGTATTGCGCAAGAGCATCACGAGGCGATTTTCCAGCCGTTTGTGCGAGGCCCCGAGGCGCGCGGTGAAGGCCTAGGGCTGGGGTTGTCGCTGGTAAAGCGCATTTGCGCCAAACAAGGGTGGCTGATCTCAGTACACAGCCGGCCTGAGGGCGGGACCTGCTTTAACGTGACGCTTAAGCCCAGCGCTGAAGCCTCTTAACCAGCGCTTGATAGCCTGCAGCCAAGGGCGGCGCTGCGATAACGCGCCGAATTCACCCGCAACCCCAAGCGCACGCTCGCAAGCATCACCCGGCGGCAAGTGAACTCCCCATACGCTGGCAGTGTCTGTCTGCTGTCGGCCCAGAGGGTGGATTGCATGACCATTTGCCTGCGGGGTAGCCCCGCTGCAGCCTTCCACCCTAAGCGCATAGCTGCTTACGCCAAGTCGCCTGGCCGGCGTTATCACACCCGTTTAAAGGGTTTCGCTCACCGCCATGTGAAAATTGCCCCATGCCCCTATCCCGTCACCTCCCCGCCAGCCTCACCGCACTGCCTCCCTTCATCCTCAGCGCGTGCCTGTTGGCCAGCGCTGCGACGCACGCCGAGGACGCCCCAAGCGGCACACGCTGGGTCAGCGACAGCCTGAACACCTTCGTGCGCAGCGGCCCAACCGACGGCTACCGCATCGTCGGCACAATGACCTCCGGGCAACGCGTCACCTTGCTACGCAGCGACGGCAATTACAGCCAAGTGCAGGGCGACAACGGTAATGCCGTGTGGATTGCCAGCCGTGACCTACAAGACGTGCCCGGCCAAGCCGAAAGGCTGCCGCAGCTGGAACAGAACGTCGCCGAGCTAAGCGCAGAGCTGGAGGCGATCAACACCACCTGGGAAACCCGCGTGCAGGGTATGCAGGAAACTCTGGACTCACGCAAAACCCTGATCGACGAATTACAAGCAACGCGCACGGCACTGGACAGCGAACTGAGCCAGAGCAACTCCGAGTTACGTCAACTGCAAGCGCAACTGGGCGAAGAAAACCAGCAAGTGCTGATGCGTTATATGGTCTACGGCGGCGGCATCGCCGGTGTCGGCTTGGCCGCCGGTTTGATCTTGCCCACCCTGCTGCGCGTGCGGCGCAAGCGCAATGATCAGTGGGTTTGATCGACGGTAAAGCGCCCAGACACATAACGTGCGCCTGCAGGCGAATCGAGTGTAGGGCTGAGGCAGGCCAGCGGATGCTGGCCAAGCCAACCCGATGGCTCATTCATCGCGCGTGAGCACTTCCAGCAGCTCAATTTCGAAAATCAGGTTGGAGTTGGGTTTGATATGCGCACCGAACTCACGCTCACCATAGCCCAAGTGTGCGGGTACGAACAGCTTGCGTTTGCCGCCGACCTTCATGCCCATCATGCCGATGTCCCACCCCTTGATTACTCGCCCAGTACCAATCACGCACTGGAAAGCCTTGCCGCGATCATAGGAAGAATCGAACTTGCTGCCGTCTTGCAAGTAACCGTTGTAGTGGGTGGTGATCAGTGCACCTTTGACCACTTCTTTACCGTCACCCAGCTGAATATCTTCGATCACTAATTCGTTGTTCATCATTCACCTCATTAGTCAGGCGGCCTGCATACAGCCGGCTTGTTGAAAAAACACACCCGCACTAGTTGTAGATGTTGCACCACTGCCGCCTGCGGATGTACCAGCGCCCCATGTTAAAGTCGCGCGCTGACACGGCCAAGGCGACGAATAGCAATTATGGAACTCCCGGCATTTACTGGCGAACTGGAAAACTGGACCGCCCTGAGTCACAGCATCAACTTCCCCGAGCTGCTGATCGGTAATGGCGCAAGCCTGGCGGTGTGGCGCAAGTTTGCCTATTTCTCGCTGTTTGACGAAGCGCAGACTACGCGTAATCGCCCACTGAGCCCCACCGAGCTCAGCGTGTTCCGGGCGTTGGATACCAGCAACTTTGAGCAGGTTCTGAGTGCGCTGAAAAACAGCATTCGGGTCAATGCCGCGCTGACCATCAACTCTTCCTCGCCGCGCCATCGCTACTTCGCCATTAAAGAAGCGCTGATCCATGCCATGCGCGCCGTATTCCCTGGAGCCAGATGCAAGCAAGCAGCCTGGCGCGGATCAATAGCGCACTTAGCCAGTATCAAACGGTGTATTCCGGCAATTACGACCTGCTCAACTACTGGGCCGTGATGCAAACGCCGCAGGCGTTTGAAGAGTTGTTCCGTGGCCCAGACTCAACCTTTGACCTGGGAAACACTGCCCGCCAAGACACTGTCACACGCATGCTTTACCTGCATGGCGGCATGCATTTGGTGAAGAACCTTGATGGCAGCACGCGCATGCTCACCTCATCGGAAAGCACCCTGCTGGCCAGCTTCGCCATCAACCACTTGGGCGACATTCCGCTGTTCGTCAATGAAGGCAGCAGCGCGGACAAGCTCAAGGCCATTCGCAGTTCCGACTACCTGTCATTCTGCTACGGCCAGCTGGCGCTGCCCAAAGACAGGCTGTGCATCTTCGGCCATAGCCTCGGCGCGCAGGATCAACACCTGATCTTGGCCTTGCAGCAGGCCGGATTGAAGACCCTGGCGATCTCGATCTACCCGCACAACCCGCTGTTTATCGCGCAGCAGAAACAGCACTACGCCAGCCTGTTCGCCGAGCAGAATGTAGAGCTGCGTTTCTTTGATGCCCTCAGTCACCCGCTGGGTGACCCTGCGCGGCGTATCCCCACTGGCGTTTAAGCCTGGATCGCCCGCACCAGGCTAAGCTCGGCCGGCGCACGGCGCTGGCTGAGGTAGCGGGTGCAGCTGACGCGCAGGAATGAGGCGAAATTCACCACCTCGCCACGGTAGTCCATCACCTCGTCATACAGTTTGCTGATCAGCTGATTGGTGGTCATACCATCAACTTCGGCGATTTCACGCAGGATGTCCCAGAACTGATTTTCCAAGCGCAACGTCGTCACCACGCCCCGAATGCGCAGCGAGCGGGCGCGGGATTCATAGAGAATTGGGTCGGCTTTGACATACAGCTCGCACATGGCGGCTCCTCGACGACAGGGGCCTGCAAGCAGGCCCTAATATGTACGTAGCCCGGTTGCAATCCGGGACCTTCACTCGCGGACGCTACCCGGATTTCATCCAGGCTGCGGTCTTGCCCAGACGTTTATAGCGTGATCTGCGTACCCAGCAGGCCGAGAAACGCCGCCAGCCAGTTGGGATGCGCCGGCCAGGCCGGGGCGGTGACCAGATTGCCCTGTACGTGAGCCTGATCCACAGCAATATCGATGTACTGCCCACCGGCCAGGGTTACTTCAGGGCCACAGGCCGGATAAGCGCTGCATTCGCGGCCTTTGAGCACGCCAGCAGCAGCGAGCAATTGCGCGCCGTGGCACACCGCTGCAATGGGTTTACCGGCCTTGTCGAAGGCCTGCACCAGCGCCAGCACCTGAGCATTCAGGCGCAGGTATTCCGGGGCACGACCACCGGGGATCAACAGGGCGTCGTAATCGTCGGCCTTAACCTGAGCGAAGTCGAAGTTAAGGGCAAAGTTATGCCCCGGCTTCTCACTGTAAGTCTGCTCGCCTTCAAAATCGTGGATGGCGGTGCGCACGCTCTGCCCGGCAGTCTTATCTGGGCAGACTGCATGCACCTGATGACCGACCATCAGCAGCGCCTGAAAAGGCACTATCACTTCGTAATCTTCGACGTAATCGCCGACCAGCATGAGGATCTTCTTCGCTGCCATGAGCCTGCTCCCTATCCGATTTGAGAAGCCCTGAGTGTTATCCCGATTAGCCGGGCACGGGTAATAGCCCGGTACTACAGAGCACACGACAGACAGACGGAGGCATCGAAAATGCGCTGAACCCAACCCACAGGCTCAGCGCGTTGCGGGGAGTTACTCCAGCACTTCCTCATCACGCAGCAGGATATAGGTACAGCCGCTGTCGTCTTCCAGGTAGTCGTGCACGTAGAACATCACAACTTCACCCTCGCCAAGCTGAGCCGCCACGTAATCACCGATGTCGACGGTGAAATGAGCGGCGCTGCCTGGCTTGGCGTCGCTCTCAATGCGCGCATTGACGAACAGCTCAGGCGCGCTTTCGCCGAAATAGTCTTCACGTTCGGCCGCATCCCAATCGGCCGGGGCCTCGAACGGGCCGCAGAACAGCACCTTGGCATCACCCAGATCCACTTCCTCGGCGTCCGGGTCCTGTTCATCGGCGCGGTAGACCGTGCAGTCATGCGCTTCAGGGTTTTCCAGGATGGCCAGACGGGCCGCCAGTTGTTGCTCAGTATCCATAGGGGGCATAACTATCTCCGAGCGTTTTTGGCGTTTAAGGTCAGGGCAAGTTAATCCTGCAGCCATGCTGCAAACATGCCCTCGCAGGCTATGGGCTGTTGCGGTTGCAGTGCAAGCAATGAAATGCCCGCAGCCGCCTTGCGCAGATTATTTCGCGACTTAATTTGCCGTTAAGCCTGGACACCGAAACTCGCACCCAAGTTCTCAGATGAGGTTCCTGTTATGGAGCTGCCTTGGGTGTATCACGACACTGCACTTGCACAGATCGGCCGCGAGCAACCGCTCAGCCTGTATCTGGCCAACGCCGCCAGCCCACGCCGCGCGGGGATTGAAGCCTTTATTGGCGAGCGTTTTGCTGCTCAGCATAACGCCCGGGTGCGCCACTTTATGCCCTGCCTACTGAGCCTGGAAGACAGTGCCGGGCAACTGCTCGGCGCGGTGGGTTTGCGCAGCGCCGCCAGCGGCCCACTGTTTCTTGAGCGCTACCTGAGGCAACCGGCCGAACAGGTGATTGGCGCGCAGCACATCGCCAACGCGCCGCAGCGTACGCAGCTGGTGGAAGTCGGCAACCTGGCTGCCGGCAGCCCAGGTGCGGCGCGACTGCTGATCGTCGCACTGACCGATCTGCTGGTGGCGCTGGGTTATCGCTGGGTGTGCTTCACCGGCACCCTGGCCCTGCTCAACAGTTTCCAGCGTCTGGGCCTGACGCCGCTACAGCTGGGCCCAGCCAACCCCGACTGCATGGGTGATGAACAAGCCGACTGGGGCAGTTACTACGACAACCGGCCGCAGGTGATGGCCGGTGACATCTACGCCGGCCATCAGCGCCTGCTGCAACTGGGCGCTTACCCGCGCCTGGCCCATCAAGCCTTTTATGCCCTGGAGGACATGCCTGATGTGGCCTGCCGCTGAATCACTGTTCAATCGCCTGGCCGAACGCGGCAACGCCATTGCCCTGCGTGAAGGCGACATGCAACTGAGCTACGCCCAGCTGCTGAGCGAGGTCGAGCAACGAAGTACACAACTGCTGGCGCTTGGCGCACAGCGGGTTGCCTTGGCCCTGGATAACGGCATCGACTGGGTGCTCTGGGACCTGGCCACCCTGCATGCAGGATTGGTGTGTGTGCCGCTGCCAGGGTTCTTTTCCAGCAGCCAGCAGGCCCATGTGCTCGACAGCGCCGGTATCGATTGCCTGATCAGCACCCAGCCCCACGCAGGCTTTGCCCAGGCCGCACCCGGCGTGCATCAGCGATCTGTCGCACAGGCCGCGGCCATACATACCGACACGTGCAAGATCACCTACACCTCCGGCACTACCGGCCAGCCCAAGGGCGTGTGCCTGGACATCGCCACGCAACTGGCAGTGGCCCGCAGCCTGGTGCAGGCCAGCGCCAGCTGTAAGGTCGAGCGCCACCTGTGCGTACTGCCATTGGCCACCCTGCTGGAGAACATCGCCGGGGTCTATGCACCACTGCTGGCCGGCGCGCAGATTGAGCTGATGCCGATGGCGCAGGTCGGCCTGCTCGGCGCCAGCCAATTTGACCTGCCGACTTTTCTCGGCGCATTGACCCAGGCGCAGCCCCATAGCCTGATTCTGCTGCCGCAGCTGCTGCTGACCCTGGTCAGCGCAGCGGAACGCGGCCTGCCAGTACCAAGCAGCCTGCGCTTTATCGCCGTTGGCGGTGGCCGCGTGGCCAGCCAGTTGCTGCAGCGCGCCGATGCTCTGGGGCTGCCGGTGTTTGAGGGCTACGGCCTGTCGGAATGCGCCTCGGTGGTGTGCCTGAATACCCCGGAAAACCGCCGTATCGGCACAGTCGGCCAACCCTTACCGCACCTGCAGGTGCGCCTGGGGGCAGACGGCGAAGTGCTGGTCAAAGGCCCGCGTTTGCTCGGTTACCTGGGCGAGCCAAGCACGGCAGAAGAATGGCTCGGCACCGGTGATCTGGGCCATTTCGACGGGTCGTTTCTGCTGCTGCACGGACGTAAGAAGCACCAGTTCATCACCGCCTTTGGCCGCAACGTCAACCCGGAATGGGTCGAGGCCGAGCTGGTGCAACAACTGCCCATCGCCCAGGCCTGGCTGCACGGCGAAGCCCTGCCCGGCAATGTCGCAGTGCTGGTGCCGCGCTTCGCCACTACCAGCGACAGCCAACTGGCTGAGGCCGTAGCCGCCGCCAACCAAGCCCTGCCCGATTACGCCCGCGTCCATCACTGGCTACGCGCCAAAGAACCTTTCAGCAGCGCCAACGCGCTGGCCACCAGCAACGGTCGGCTGCGCCGCACTGCCCTGCTTAACCACTACCAACGCGCCATCGCACACCTGATGACAACCGAATCCTGCTACGGAGATGCCTGATGAGTTTCTATGAATCCCTGCTTGAACAGATCCAGGCTGAGCGTAACTACCTGCTCAGCGCACCGATCATTGCCCAGGCCATGGCCGGCACCGTCAGCCTCAACAGCTACGTGGCTTTTCTCACCGAGGCCTACCACCATGTCAAACACACCGTGCCGCTGCTGATGGCCTGCGGCGCGCGCCTACCGGAACGGCTGGAATGGCTGCGCGACGCCATCGCCGAGTACATCGACGAGGAAAAAGGCCACCAGGAATGGGTACTCAACGACATCGCCGCCTGCGGTGCCGACAAAGAACCCGTGCGCCATGGCACCCCGGCCGTGGCCACTGAGTTGATGGTCAGCTACGTCTATGACCGTATCGCCCGGCATAACCCGGTGAGTTTCTTCGGCATGGTCAATGTGCTGGAAGGCACCAGCATTGCTCTGGCCACCCAAGTGGCCGGCGTAATTCAGGACAAGCTACAACTGCCAAACAAGGCCTTCAGCTACCTCAACTCCCACGGCAGCCTCGATCTGGAACACATCGAGTTCTTCAAAAAACTGATGAACCAGCTGGACAACGACGATGACAAGACCGCCGTGGTGCATACCGCCAAGGTGGTCTATCGCCTGTATGGCGACGTCTTCCGCAGCCTGCCCCTGAGCGCTTGAGGAAATCCCATGAACATTTCTGAATGCCGCGCCGTCATCACCGGTGCCAGTGGTGGGATCGGCCAGGCACTGGTTGCCGCTTTATTGGCTGAAGGCGCGCACCTGCTGCTGGTTGGCCGGCAACCTGAGGCGCTGCACGCGCTGGCCCAAGCACACGCCGGCAACGTAACGGTGGTGGCAGCCGATATTCGCCAGCGCAGTGGCCGCGAGGCGGTGCTCACCGCAGCGCAGCACTTCGGCGGCATCAATACGCTGATCAACGCCGCCGGGGTCAATCACTTCGGCCTGCTGGAGCAGCATGACGAAAGCGCCATCGCGGAGCTGATCGAACTCAACGTCACCGCCACTTTGCAGCTGACTCATCGTCTGCTGCCGTTGCTGCGCCAGCCAAAGCGTGCGCTGCTGGTCAACCTCGGCTCGACCTTCGGCTCCATCGGCTACCCCGGTTTCAGCGCTTACTGCGCCAGCAAGTTCGCCCTGCGCGGTTTCTCTGAGGCGTTGCGCCGTGAGCTGGCCGACACCCAAGTCAAGGTTCTCTACTTCGCCCCACGTGCCACGCGCACCCCTATGAACGCCGCCAGCGTGGTGGCCATGAATGATGAGCTAAACGTGGCCATGGACGACCCGCACAGCGTTGCTCAGCAACTGCTGACCGCGATTCGCCGCGAAGACGACGAGCGCTATCTCGGCTGGCCGGAAAGATTCTTCGTGCGCCTAAACAGCCTGTTGCCGCGCCTGGTTGACCAGGCGCTGCGTAAACAACTGCCGATTATCCAACGCTTTGCTCGCAGCAAAGCCTAAGAGAACACCCCCATGAAACTTATCCGTAACGCCACCTGCACCCTGCTCTGCCTCGTCAGCCTGCCCAGCTTTGCGTTGAGCGAACAGGGCCAAACGCAGCTACAAACCCTGCAAACGCGATGGGCTGAAATCAATTACCAACTGCCCAAAGAACAACGCGAAAAAGCCTTCGCCAAGCTCAGCGAACAGGCGCAGCAAGCCGTCGCCGCCGAGCCCAACGCTGCCGAACTGCAGATTTGGCGCGGCATCATCCTCAGCACCTATGCCGGCGCCAAAGGCGGGCTGGGCGCACTGGGCTTGGTCAAAGAGGCCAAGGCCAGCCTGGAACAGGGCCTGGCGCTGGACCCCAAGGCACTCTCAGGCTCGGCCTATACCAGCCTCGGCAGCCTGTACTACCAAGTACCCGGCTGGCCGGTGGGGTTTGGTGATGACGAAAAAGCCGAAGCCATGCTCAAGCAAGCGCTGGCGATCAACCCAAACGGCATCGACCCCAACTACTTTTATGGCGACTACCTGGCCCGCGCCAGCCGCTTCGCAGAAGCCAAGGTTGCCCTGGAAAAAGCCCTGCAGGCCCCTGCGCGACCTGATCGCCGGTCCGCCGACGCCGGCCGCAGAGAGGAAATTCAAGCGCTGCTGGCCAAGGTCAACGCCGAATTGGAGTAATCTCGCCCACGCGAGTTTGAATAGAACACACCGGACATCTCTGCATGCGCATTCTGCTGGTCGAAGACGATAAAGCCCTTGGCGAAGGTATCCGCACCGCCCTTAAACCCGAGGGCTATACCGTCGACTGGGTACAGGATGGCAGCAGTGCGCTGCACGCCTTGAGCAGCGAGAGCTTCGAGCTGGCGATCCTTGATCTCGGCCTACCGCGCATGGACGGCCTGCAGGTGCTCAAACACCTGCGTGCCGCCGCTAACCCGGTGCCGGTGTTGGTGCTGACCGCCCGCGACTCCACCAGCGACCGCATCGCCGGGCTGGATGCCGGGGCCGATGATTACCTGATCAAACCCTTCGATGTGGCCGAGCTCAAGGCGCGCCTGCGCGCCCTGCTGCGGCGCAGTTTCAACCGCCCGCAACCGGCGCTGGAATACCGAGGCATCAGCCTTGACCCGGTCAGCCAAGCCGTCAGCTATCAGGGCCTGGCGGTCAACCTGCCGCGCAAGGAATTCCTCCTGCTGCACGAACTGCTCGCCCAGCCCGGCCGGGTGATGACCCGCGACAAGCTGCAACAGGCGCTCTACGGTTGGGATGAGGAGCTGGAAAGCAATGCCCTGGAAGTGCATGTGCATCACCTGCGCAAGAAGTTCTTCCCTGAGCTGATCCGCACCGTGCGCGGCGTCGGCTATCTGGTGGATAAAGTCATATGACGTCCATCCGCGCGCGAACCCTGCTGTTGGTGCTGGGCTTGCTCAGCCTGTCGATGACGCTTATTTCCTATAAGAGCTATCGCGATGCCCAGCATGAAATCGAAGAACTGTTTGATGCTCAGCTGGCACAAACCGCGCGTGTTCTGGCAGGGCTGGTGGGGCGTGGCATGCTGCAAAGCGAGCGTGACAACCTGCAACGAACGCTCAACCAGGCGTTGCAGAATCACCAGCTCAACGACGATAAAACGACTCAGGCCGGGCATGCCTACGAAGGCAAACTGGCCTTCCAGGTGCTCGACGAACACGGCCAATTGTTGCTGCAGTCAGCCAGTGCGCCGACGGGCGTGCTGGCGCAGATGGTCGCTGAGTTTCACCGTAGCGACAGCGACGCTCACCGGCACGCAGAGGGCGAAACACTCTCCAGCCTGAGCGCGCACCTGATCGGTTATCACACGGTGCCGCTGAACGGCCATCACTGGCGGCTGTTTATGCTCAATGACGCGACGGACCAGCACATGATTTTGGTCGCTGAACGTGAAGACGTGCGCGGCGAACTGGTCAAGAAAATTGCTTTGCGCAGCTTGCTGCCTGACCTAATCGGCCTGCCTTTGCTGGCACTGCTGGTATGGCTGGCGATTGGCTGGGGATTGCGGCCCTTGCAGCGCATGGCTGAACTGATCAAGGCGCGCGCGCCTGACAACCTCGCCCCACTGCTGCTGGAACCCTTGCCGGCCGAGCTGGAGCCGATGGGCGCTGCGCTCAACCGCCTGCTGATGCAGGTCAACCAGCTGCTCGACCAGGAAAAACGCTTTATTGCCGACGCCGCCCACGAGCTGCGCACGCCGCTGGCGGTGCTGCGCATCCACGCGCAAAACGCCATGGACGCTGCCGACCCGCAAGACCGTAACGATGCCTTACGCCAGCTGGGCGGCGGCGTAGAACGCGCCACCCGGGTGGTGGCGCAACTGCTGACCCTGGCGCGCCTGGACCCGACCGTGGTGCAGCTGGCCATGCGCGAGCTGGACCTGCTTGGCTATGTGCGCAATGAGCTGGCCGAGCTGATCCCGCTGGCGTTGGAGCGCCAGCAAGAACTCAACCTCGACGCCCTTGAGCCGGCTGATTACACCCTGCTCGCCGATGGCCCAAGCCTGGGCACCCTGCTGCAAAACCTGGTGAGCAATGCAGTGCAATACACCCCCGATGGCGGACGCATTCAGGTGCAACTGCACGCCCAGGCAGACGCCATTGTGCTGCGCGTGCAGGACAGTGGCCCCGGGGTCGCCGAAGCGCAGCGGGAAAAACTCTTTGAGCGCTTCTACCGGCTGGGTACTGGCCAAGGCGCGGGCCTGGGCCTGTCCATCGTGCGCCGGGTGGTCGAGCTGCACCGCGGCAGCATTAGCCTAAGCGACTCACCCCTCGGCGGCCTGGAAGTGACGGTGCGCCTGCCAAGAAGCCGCTAACACCGCGCATTAGCGGCCGCGGCGCAGGGCGCGCTCTTCACGGCGCACTTGCTGCTGCACATCGGCCAGCACTTCCTGCACATAGTCGATATGCCGGTTGGAGAGCACACGCGCCTCTTCAGCGCGGCCGTCGATAATCGCCTGATACAAGGCGCGGTGCTGTTCGATCAACATATCGCGGGTTTCATCGCGCTGGGCGTACATGCCGCCGATGTTGGTCACCACGTTGCGTTTAAGTAAATCAAACAGGCCACGAATGGTATGCAACAGCACGGCATTGTGGCTGGCCTCGGCAATCGCCAGGTGGAAGCTAGCATCGGCGGCGCCCTCTTCGGCGCGGGTGACCTTGCCGCTGCGGCTGTAGCAATCCTGCAGCGCGGCAAAGGCGTCGCCCAAGCGCTGGCGATCTGGCTCAGTGGCGCGCTGCGCCGCATAAAAGGCGCAGGCACCCTCTAAGGTGTGGCGAAACTCCAGCAGGTCGCGCTGGGCTTCAGCGTTACTTTCCAGCAGGTGCAGCAGCGGGTCGCTAAACGTGGAGCCAAGGGTCTCGGCTACATAGTTACCGCCGCCCTGGCGGCTGACCAGCAAGCCCCTGGCCGCTAATTTCTGAATCGCTTCACGCAACGACGGCCGCGATACACCAAATTGCTCGGCCAAGGCGCGCTCTGCCGGCAAGCGTTCACCGGCCTTGAGCGTGCCCTCAAGGATCATGGTCTCCAGCTGACTGACAATATCGTCCGACAAACGGCGCTGACGCACCGAACCTACTTCCATTGCCCGCACTCCATTGGTTTGACCACCTTTCACGGGCCTTTCGGCCAACTGCGCGTGAGCCTATCGCCGGCACACCAGGCTCGCAAGACAGGCAAGTAAGACCAAAGTTGTAAGCCCACCAATTGACAGGCCGAAGCTTGCACTTTTACCCTGAGCGCGCCGCCTTGTAAATTGGTATTACCAATTTACACCCTAACAATTCAAAGAACCCAACGAGGTCTCTCTATGCCGACGCCAACTGCACTGCCTGACGCACCGCTGCATTCGCATTCACCCATGCGCACTGCGCAGCGTTAAGGAGAGACCGTTATGTCGACTGGCCTTCTTGCCCTACTAGCCTTTTCCCCCATTTTACTGGCGGCCATTTTGCTCATTGGCCTGCGTTGGCCAGCGAAAAGCGCCATGCCGCTGGTGTACCTACTCACCGCGTGCGTTGGCCTGTTTGCCTGGGACATGAGCTTTAACCGCGTACTGGCCTCCACCGTACAGGGCCTTCTAATTACCCTCGGTTTGCTGTGGATCATCTTCGGCGCGATTTTGCTGCTTAACACCCTCAAGCACTCCGGCGGCATCACCGCGATTCGCGCCGGCTTCGCCACCATCAGCCCGGACCGGCGAATTCAGGCGATCATCATTGCCTGGCTGTTCGGCTGCTTTATCGAAGGCGCTTCCGGTTTCGGCACCCCGGCGGCCATTGCCGCGCCGCTGCTGGTGGCCATCGGTTTCCCGGCCATGGCGGCGGTGATGCTGGGCATGCTGGTACAAAGCACGCCCGTCTCCTTCGGCGCAGTGGGCACACCGATCATCGTCGGCGTGAGCACTGGCCTGGATTCGGCAACCATCGGCACGCAACTGGCCGAGCAAGGTTCGTCCTGGGCGCAGTTTCTGCAACTGATCACCAGTGAGGTGGCAATTATTCACGCCATTGTCGGCACCGTGATGCCACTGGTAATGGTGCTGATGCTGACGCGCTTCTTCGGTACGCAGAAAAGCTGGAAGGCCGGCTTTGAAGTGCTGCCGTTCGCCATTTTCGCCGGCCTGGCGTTCACCCTCCCTTACGCCTTGACCGGGATCTTCCTCGGCCCCGAGTTCCCTTCACTGGCCGGTGGCCTGATCGGTTTGGCGATTGTCACCAGTGCTGCGCGCATGGGCTTTCTGCTGCCCAAAACCACCTGGGATTTTGCCCCGGCGGACCAATGGCCGACAGAATGGCTGGGCACCGTGGAGATGAAACTCGACCAACTCAGCGCCAAGCCCATGAGCGCCCTGCGCGCCTGGCTGCCGTATGTATTGGTCGGTGCCCTGCTGGTGATCAGCCGCGTATTTCCCGAGGTCAGCGCGGCGTTGAAAGGCGTGATGCTGAACTTCCCTGATTTGCTTGGTGAAACCGGTATCGGCGCCAACTTCCAGCCGCTGTACCTGCCGGGCGGGATTCTGGTGGCCGTGGTCATCGCCACCTTCTTTATGCATGGCATGAAGCTGCGTGACCTGGGCAGCGCCGTGAAAGAGTCGTCCAGCGTGCTGCTGAGCGCCGGCTTCGTGCTGCTGTTTACCGTGCCGATGGTGCGCATCCTGATCAACTCCGGGGTCAATGGTGCCGAGCTGTCGAGCATGCCGATTCTGATGGCGCGCTGGGTGGCCGACAGCGTGGGCGGCATCTACCCACTGCTGGCGCCAAGCGTGGGTGCCCTGGGCGCCTTTATTGCCGGCTCCAACACGGTGAGCAACATGATGTTCAGCCAGTTCCAATTCGGCGTGGCCAGCAGCCTGGGCATTTCCAGCGCGCTGATTGTCGCGGTGCAGGCCATTGGCGCGGCGGCCGGCAACATGGTGGCGATCCACAACGTCGTCGCTGCCTCGGCCACCGTCGGCCTGCTGGGCCGCGAAGGCAACATACTGCGCAAGACCGTTTGGCCTACGCTGTACTACGTACTGTTCACCGGCCTGATCGCACTGTTCGCGGTGTATGTGCTGGGCGTCAGCGACCCGCTGATGGCAGGCTGATACCCCTCTGAATGCGCGCCGGTCTGCCGGCGCGCATTGGTTTTCGCTGCAAACCCTTTTCCCAACTTGGGTGACTCCATGATCATTTCTGCCTCCACCGACTACCGCGCCGCCGCCCAACGTCGGCTGCCGCCCTTTCTGTTTCACTACATCGACGGCGGCGCGTATGCCGAGCACACCCTCAAGCGCAACGTGTCCGATCTGGCGGATATCGCCCTGCGTCAGCGCGTGCTGCGCAACATGTCGGAACTGAGCCTGGAAACCCGCCTGTTCAATGAAACCCTGAGCATGCCCGTGGCCCTGGCGCCGGTCGGTCTGACCGGCATGTACGCCCGTCGTGGTGAAGTGCAGGCGGCCAAGGCTGCGGCGGCCAAGGGCATTCCCTTTACCCTGTCCACGGTTTCCGTGTGCCCGATTGAAGAAGTCGCGCCCGCTATCGACCGGCCGATGTGGTTTCAGCTGTATGTGCTGAAAGACCGTGGCTTTATGAAAAACGCCCTGGAGCGCGCCAAAGCCGCTGGCGTCACCACCCTGGTGTTCACCGTCGATATGCCCGTGCCCGGCGCACGCTACCGCGATGCCCACTCCGGCATGAGCGGCCCGAACGCCCCGCTGCGGCGCATGCTGCAAGCCGTAACCCATCCGCGCTGGGCCTGGGATGTTGGCCTGCTGGGCAAACCGCATGACCTGGGCAACATCTCCACGTACCGCGGCAACCCCACCGGCTTGGCCGACTACATCGGCTGGCTGGGCAACAACTTCGACCCGTCGATCAGCTGGAAAGACCTGGAATGGATTCGTGAATTCTGGGACGGCCCGATGGTCATCAAGGGCATCCTCGATCCGCAGGACGCCAAAGATGCGGTGAGCTTTGGTGCCGATGGCATCGTCGTGTCCAACCACGGTGGCCGCCAGCTCGACGGCGTGCTGTCCAGCGCCCGCGCCATGCCGGCGATTGCCGACGCGGTAAAAGGCGACCTGGCCATTCTCGCCGACTCGGGCATTCGTACCGGGCTGGATGTGGTGCGCATGATCGCCCTCGGCGCCGACACGGTGATGCTCGGCCGCGCCTTTATCTATGCCCTGGCCGCCGATGGTGGTGCTGGTGTGAGCAACCTGCTGGATCTGATCGAGAAGGAAATGCGCGTGGCCATGGTCTTGACCGGGGCCAAATCCATCAGCGAGATCAGCGCCGATTCGCTGGTGCGCGAACTGCACCACGCCGCCTCTTAACCTGACCCGGAGCCTGCATGAGCCTGCCTGCCGCTTTTCTTGCCGCCGTCGAACACCTGATCCCACAGGAGCGGCGTTTCGACGACCCACTGTCGACGCTGGCCTTCGGTACCGATGCCAGCTTCTACCGGCTGATTCCCAAGCTGGTGGTGCGCGTCGAAGCGGAGCGGGAGGTGGTCGAGCTGCTCAAGCTGGCCCGCGCGCATGAGGTACCGGTGACTTTCCGCGCGGCTGGCACCAGCTTGTCGGGCCAGGCCATCAGCGACTCAGTGTTGATTGTGCTGGGCGATAACTGGAACGGCCGAGAAGTGCGCGGTGAAGGCACGCAAATCCGCCTGCAACCCGGGGTTATCGGTGCGCAAGCAAATGCTGTGCTGGCGCCTTTTCAACGCAAAATTGGCCCTGACCCGGCGTCGATCAACGCCTGCAAGATCGGCGGCATCGTCGCCAACAACGCCAGCGGCATGTGCTGCGGTACGGCGCAAAACAGCTACCACACCCTGGCTGGCATCCGCCTGGTACTGGCCGACGGTACGGTACTGGACACTGAAGACCCACTCAGCGTGACACGCTTCTTCGCCAGCCACGCCGACCTGTTGGCGCAACTGACCGAACTGGGCCGGCAAACCCGTGCCAATAGCCCATTGGCGGCGAAAATTCGCCATAAATACCGCCTGAAGAACACCACCGGTTTGTCCCTTAACGCTCTGGTGGATTTCGATCAGCCGCTGGATATCCTCAGCCACCTGCTGGTCGGCTCTGAAGGGACGCTGGGTTTTATCAGCGCAGTGACTTACAACACCGTGCCCGATCACCCGCACAAGGCCAGCGCCCTGTTGGTGTTCCCCGATGTGGAGAGCTGCTGCCGCGCCGTCACCGTGCTCAAGCAGCAGCCGGTATCCGCTGTGGAACTGCTGGACCGGCGCAGCCTGCGCTCGGTGCAAGACAAACCCGGTATGCCTGAATGGGTCAAGGGCTTGTCCGCCAGCGCCTGCGCCCTGCTGATTGAGTCCCGCGCCGCCAGCCAGAGCCTGCTGCACGAGCAGCTGCAGCTCATCATGGCCTCCATCGCCGATTTCCCCTTGGACAAGCAGGTGGACTTCAGCGAAGACCCCGCCGTCTACAACTTGCTGTGGAAAATCCGCAAGGACACCTTCCCCGCTGTCGGCGCGGTGCGTCAGACCGGTACCACGGTGATTATCGAGGACGTCACCTTTCCCATTGAACAGCTGGCCGAGGGCGTCAACCGCCTGCTTGAACTGTTCGACAAACACGGCTACGCCGAAGCCATCATTTTCGGCCATGCCTTGGAAGGCAACCTGCACTTCGTGTTTACCCAGGGCTTTGACAGCGAGGCCGAGAAGGCCCGCTACGCGGCCTTTATGCAGGACGTTGCCCAGTTAGTCGCCGTGGAGTTTGGCGGCGCCTTGAAAGCCGAGCACGGCACCGGGCGCAATATGGCGCCCTTTGTCGAGTTGGAGTGGGGCCATGACGCCTACCAACTGATGTGGCAGATCAAGCGCCTGCTCGACCCACAAGGCATCCTCAACCCGGATGTGGTCCTGTCAAATGACCCACAGCTGCACCTGAAAAACCTCAAACCGCTGCCCGCTGCCGATGAAATCATCGACAAGTGCATCGAGTGCGGCTTCTGCGAGCCGGTGTGCCCGTCCAAAGGACTGACCCTGAGCCCGCGCCAGCGCATCGTGATTTGGCGTGATATACAGGCCAAGAAACGCGCGGGCATCGATACGCGCGAGCTGGAAGCGGCCTATCAGTACCAAGGCATCGACACCTGCGCCGCCACCGGCCTGTGCGCCCAACGCTGCCCGGTAGGGATTAATACCGGCGATCTAGTGCGCCAACTGCGCAGCCGCGATGCCACCAGCCCGCGCAGTGCCGACTGGCTGGCGAATAACTTTCACCGCACCCTACAAGGTGCCCGCGTCATGCTGCATGTCACCAACGGCGCACGCCTGCTCCTGGGTGCACCGCTGCTGGGCCGAACATCTGCCGCAATCAGCAAAGCCAGCAAGGGCCGCGTCCCGCAATGGACCCCCGCCATGCCACAACCGCTGCAGCGCTTACAACTGCCTGCAGCCAGCAACGATGCGCGGCCACGCGTGGTGTATCTGGCTGCCTGCGTGTCCCGCGCCATGGGGCCGGCAGCCACCGATGCGGAGCAAATGCCACTGCTCGATAAAACCCGCGCGCTGTTGGAAAAAGGCGGTTTCCAGGTGGTGTTCCCGGAGAGTCTGGACAGCCTCTGCTGCGGCCAGCCGTTCGCCTCCAAGGGCTACAGCGACCAGGCCGAACGCAAGAAACAAGAGCTGATCGACGCGCTGCTAAAAGCCAGTCGCGGCGGGCTTGACCCGATTTACTGCGACACCAGCCCTTGCACCCTACGCCTGCTAGAAGACGGCCTGGATAGCCGGCTGAAACTGCATGACCCGGTGAAGTTTATCCGTGAATACCTGCTCGACCGGCTGGCGATCAGCCCACAGGCCAAACCAGTGGCCGTGCATGTCACCTGCAGTACCCAGCACCTGGGCGAGGCGCAGGGGCTGATTGATATCGTGCGGCGCTGCACCAGCGAGGTGGTTATCCCCGAAGGCATCCACTGCTGCGGCTTTGCCGGCGACAAGGGCTTTACCACTCCGCAGCTCAACAGCCATGCCCTGCGCAGCCTGAAATCTGCCGTGCAGTACTGCGAGGAAGGCATCAGCACCAGCCGCACCTGTGAAATCGGCTTGAGCCAACACGGCGGCATTGATTATCACGGGCTGGTGTATCTGCTGGATCGGGTCAGCAGCGCCAAGGCATGAACAGTTGACTGACCAGCGGCCCAGTCGGCGGGTGAGGACTTTCTATACTGAGGTCCTCACCCTACCGCTGGAGCTTCACCATGCATCGTCTAGTCGCTTTTGTTACCACCGCACTCCTCAGCACCTCGCTTTGGGCCATGCACTGCCCAGCGGATATGGCCAAGATCGATGGGCTGCTGAAAACCGACCCACCGAGCGATGCTGCGGTGCTCGCGCAAGTGCAGCAACTGCGCGGCGAAGGCGAAGCCCTGCACAAAGCCGGTAACCATGGCGAATCGGTCAAGGTACTGGGTGAGGCCCTGCAACTACTAGAAACCCGCGACTAGCCAAAGCACACGACTGAACGCGCCGCTTAGAGCGCCTGCCCCAACAGGCCAAGCGCAATACGGCGCACCTGAGCCAGATCAATCGGTTTGACCAGGCAAGCCTGGGCGCCACGCCGACGGGCCTCGGCAAACACCGTTTCATCCGCAGTCGCGCTGATCACCAGCACGGGAACAGCTTGTAGCCGCGGGTCAAGACGCATGGCATCCAGCACCTGCAAGCCATCGCCATCGGGTAAATCCAGATCAAGCAACAGCAGCGTTGGCGTGCACTGCTCCAGTTCAGCCAGCGCCCGCTGAATTGAACCAGCACCGCGCACTTCGGCAAATTCACGCAGCGCCTCCTGCACCACCTTGAGGCACGCCGGGTGATCCTCCACGCACAATACCTCGGCCAGTGGCCTGGGTGGCGTCGATACTTGGTCGACATTCGCAGCATCCTGCGCGGCTGGCGGCGCTGCGCTGGGCAAATCAATCCAGAAGCGACTGCCCAAACCGGCATGACTGCTAAAACCAATTTCGCCGCCCATCAAGGTAGCCAGTTCACGGCACAACACCAGACCGATCCCAGTACCGGGAATGCTGGAACTCTCGCGGCCAAGACGTTGGAACGGCTGAAACAGATTGGCCTGCTGCTCGGCAGTCATTCCCGCGCCACTGTCCTCAACCCACACGCGTACGCAATCTGGGCGCACCTCATAGCCAAGCCGAATCAGCCCTTGCGCGCGGTTGTACTTGATGGCATTGGACAGCAGGTTGAGCAGCACCTGACGCACCCGGCGCATGTCCGCCTGCACATACAGGCCGGCATCGGTTTCGGCCAGCACCTGCAGCTGTAATTGCCGTTGCTGCACCTCGGGCAATACCAACTCGGCGCAGCCATGCAGCAGCGCGCCGACTTCCACCGGCTGCAATGTGAGCTGCTGACGGCGGCTCTCGATGCTCGACAGGTCGAGAATATCGTCCACCAGTGAAGTCAGATGACGGCTGGCATTGACTATCTCGCGGGCGTAATCGGCTTCCTGTTTGGCCTCTGGTTTGTCTTGCGCTTCCAGCTCGATCAACTGGGCAAACCCGTAAATCGCATTAAGCGGCGTGCGCAGCTCATGACTCATGCTCGACAGGAAGCGACTCTTGGCCTGGCTGGCAGCCTGAGCATCCAGGCTGGCGCGGCGCAGGTCTTCCTGCACGTGCTTGAGCCGGGTGATATCAACATGGGTGCCGGCCACGCGCAGCGCTCGCCCATTGCCGTCACGCTCAAGCACCTTGCCGCGACTGAGCAGCCAGACGTATTCACCGTGAGCATTGGCATAGCGGTATTCCGCTTCAAACTGGTCTTCGTCACTGCTGACGAACAGCTGACGCAAGTGGCGAATGCGCTCCAAATCATTGGGGTGCACGCGCAGGTTGAATTCGCTGAAGCTCATGTTCGAGTGCGTCAGGCCGAAGCGTTTGAGGAAGCGCTCGCTGAGGGTGATGCTCATCGTCTCTGCATCGACCTCCCAGAGGCTTTCCGTGGTGCTTTCCAGCACCAGCTGGAGAATCCGCTGCGCCTCCACACGTTGCGTTTCACTGGCCTGCAACTGCTCGCCAGTGTGCTGCACGGCCTGCGCCATGCTCACCAGTTCGCGGATCTGGCTATCGGGTGCGGCAGGCTGATAGTTGCCCTGGCCCAGCTCGCGCATCATCCCGATAATCCCATCAATGGGCTGCACCAACTGCTCGCTCAGGCGGCGCGAACGCAGCCACATCACGGCAAAGAACAGCAGGTAGAACACTGCCAGACCGATGATCAGCAGGTAACCGATATGCAGGTAGCGCTCGGCCAGGCGATTGGTTTCACTGAAGATGCGCTCCTCATCCACCACCAGTAGCAGTTGCCAGCCGGTCTGCGGTATCTCGCTCCAGGCCATCAGCTGCTTGCGCCCGCCCAGCAGAACTTCCTGCACATTGCCCTGCCCGGCCCCCATCGCAGCCAACAAGGGCTGCATATCCGCGCGCTTGGCCAGGCTGAAGTCCTCAGGCTTGAGCACCTCACGGCGCACCGCTTCAGCGTAGGAATACTCGGTCAGTTCGCGCAGGCCAAAATCCTCTTCGCCTGCACTGGGCAGGGCCATGATGTTGTGGTCACGGCTAACCAGCATGGCGTAACCGCTCCAAGGCACATCCAGTTCTCCGATTTCCGCGAGCATTTGCCCGACTGTGATATCCAGCCCTACGACCCCCTCGAGAAAATCACCGCGATACACCGGCGCCACTGCCGACATCATCCAGCCCAGCCCCGCCGGGTCCAAATAAACGTCGGTCCAGGCCACTTTTCGCTCTGGGTTATGCGTGGCGTCGGCCAGGTAATAGAAGTTGTAATCAGGTATCACCATGTCATGGGGATACTGCTCGGGCGTCATAAAGAAGGGATAAATACGGTTATAGCTGTCCCAGGTATTGAAATACGCCGCTGCCGCCCGTGGGTTGGCCGCCTGAATCGAGCGCATGAGGGGGTCGAGCTGTGACAGGCGCAGGGCCTTGGCGTGGTCCTGCTGACCCAGCGGCGTGCTGTTGGCATAAAAGGATGCAGCGCGCCCGTCGTCACTGCGGCTGTAAAACACACCGTCATCCGTTAATGCATGACGCGCGCGCTCCAGCGCATCGGGCTGGAACGTGCGGTTTTCCAAGGCATTGAGGGCTGCATCACGGAAGATCTGCACCTGCGTTTCAATCGAACGCAGGCGGCCATCAATCACCTGCCCTTCACGCACAACCGCCGCCGACAAATCATTTAATGCGCTCTGCTGCAGATGCTCAATCTGCGCATCTCGAATCGCCGCATTGCTCAACAGGTATACCGTGATCAACACCGACTCAACCAGAATCAGCGGAATCAAAGCACTCTGCACAAAAGCGCGCCAAATCCACTGACGCAAGGGGTAACGCGACGCGCGCGGCATATGAGGGTCTCATCCGAAAGACAAAGCGAATATGCAGAGAACTATAGTAACCGGCACGGCCTTAAACGTCCGCCCAGCAATTGCTGGGTCGACGCTGCGGAACCTTTGGCGTAGAATCGCGTCCGACAGAAGCACAACAGTTTTGGGGCCGATTAGGATTCGACGCTGGTAGTGAAGCTCTAGGTGCATGCCGACTTGGTAACAGAAGTCGTAAATCCACTGTTGCAACTTTTATAGTTGCCAATGACGAAAACTACGAGGGCTACGCTCTCGCTGCGTAAGCGGCGCGACTAGTCCTTCTGGTAGCTTCGGCTCCAGCGATCACTAGGGGATGCCTGTAAACCTGAAGTGATTGTCATGCAGAACAGGATCGCCGCGTAGTACGTTGTGGACAAAGTGGCTAAAACTTACACAACTCGTCCAAAGCACCCTGCCCGTCGGGCGGCTGCGGATTAACTCAATAGACACGGCTAAGCATGTAGTACCGAAAGTGGAACACTGGCGGACGGGGGTTCAAATCCCCCCGGCTCCACCAAACAAGCATCTAAAGACGTCCACGGACGTCTTTTTTTGTGCCTAAAATCCAGTAAATACGGGGCTTTCAGCGCTTATAGCGTCCCAAGACATCCAACAGCATCCGTGCATTTCTGTATTCCTAATGGTATTCCAGGCATACAGGTGCTAATTTCAGGAATACAGAATCTCCTCCTGGAATACCAATGGGCGCTAAAAGCACACGTCTATCTGAAGCCAAAATTAAAGCTGCGAAGCCCAGAGATAAAGATTACGTTCTGAGCGATGGCGGCGGCCTTCAATTGCGAGTGAGAATCATTGGCTCTAGGCTGTGGAACTTTAATTATCACCACCCCATAACTAAGAAGCGCATCAACATGGGGCTTGGCATTTACCCTGAACTCTCTCTGGCACAAGCCAGGAAAATGACAGTTGAAGCGAGAGAGCTGCTTGCCTTGGGAGTAGACCCGAAAGAACATCGGGAAGCGTTGGGGCGAGCCAAGAAGGCTGAAACCGAGCACACATTTCAGAACGTAGCGACGGCATGGTATGAGCTTAAAAAAGACTCGGTGACGCCTGCTTATGCTGAGGACATCTGGCGTTCGCTGACACTGCACGTCTTTCCGGATCTGGGCACCACTCAGATATCAGCTATCAGCGCACCACAAGTCATCAACCTGCTTCGGCCACTCGAAACCAAAGGCAGCCTTGAAACCGTAAAACGGCTTTCGCAGCGCCTCAACGAGATCATGACCTACGGGGTCAACTCGGGACTAATTCACGCAAACCCGCTCAGCGGGATTCGCTCCGTCTTCAAGAAACCGAAAAAGAAGAACATGGCGGCACTTGCTCCTGATGAGCTGAAAGAGCTCATGGTGGCAATTGCCAATGCCAGCATAAAAAGAACTACGCGCTGCCTTATCGAATGGCAGCTCAACACCATGACTCGGCCAGCAGAAGCAGCTACCACCCGCTGGGTCGACATCGACTTCGAAAAACGTACCTGGACAATTCCGGCTGAGCGCATGAAGAAACGCCGCTTACATATCGTGCCGCTCACAGAGCAAGCACTGGCGCTTTTAGAGGCAATCAAACCCTACAGCGGACACCGGGAATACGTGTTTCCTGCAGACCGTAACCCTCGAACCCACTGCAACAGCCAGACTGCCAACATGGCACTAAAGCGTATGGGCTTCGAAGGGCGGCTGGTAAGCCATGGGATGCGATCAATGGCTAGCACCATCCTCAATGAAGAGGGCTTCGATCCGGAACTAATTGAGGTAGCACTTGCTCACGTAGACAAGGACGAGGTTCGCAGCGCCTACAATCGGGCGGATTATATCGAGCGCAGACGCCCAATGATGGTCTGGTGGAGTGAGCACATTCAGGAAGCCGCTACCGGCAATCTGTCGGTGTCCGCTATCAAGGAAAATCGAGACAGAAAGGTCGTATCGATACGTTAACTAACTTTCTAGATTGAAATTGAGCTTGTTCTGATAAACGCCAATCCGCTTTTTTGCCCGATCAACCACATCGCTAAAGTGCAGTATCTCGAAATAGGTTTCACCGAGCGGCTGTCTAGTATGAGGATCAAGAAGCGGGCTTGACTGGAACCAACCGCTCCCCAGGGGGAATGGAGTCCAGCTCCCACTCAGCCGTAATGTGTTAACTGTATCGCCTATTAGATAACCGTAGAATTTCTTAAGTTTTCCTCCCGATTTTGCAGCAAGCAGATGGGCATACTCCGAAAGATCGCCGATGTGCGCATCCATCGAAACACCAGGTGCCTTGAACTCAACGATTATTGCTGATCCTTCCTTATTAAAAAGGGCTATATCCGGGCGTTTGCCACCATTGTCGTCGGCTCGCCTTGCAAGAAGCGTTTGGAAGCTTTGGTCGATATCACTTTCAAATACTTTCTCGCCATCACCCCAGGCGATATTCGCGAGTGGAACGTCTGAGGCGATATAGTCATAGTAGTGATACTCCTCGCTCAAAAGCCAGATATCATGATCAGCGCATTCGACGCTGTCTTTTCGCATTGGAAAGAAGATGCTATGGATAATACGCTCATCCTTGCGACGGTTATTGCCAACATCGCCCTGCATCACAAGCTTCTTGTTGCAAGCCAAATCAAGAATTTGAACTATCGCTGCCCGACGCACAATAAGCTGAGATAAATTCGCCATGTCAAAATTCTTGAGCGATGACGTGTATTTCCACGATAACTCATTGATCTTTTTCCGAAACGTCTCAGAGTCCGGCTCCGCTTTGATGATTTCCTCTTTGAGATTGAAAATCTCGGCGGTCTCATCGACAACACGCTCCTGATATTTCTTCAAGACGCGCTCAGCGACGGCTTGAGCCGATTCACCGTACACAATGCGCGTCGATGTATCTTGGAGCATAGCCTCGCTAATCCCGAACTGATCGGTGATCAATTTGAGAACTTCCTCCTTTTTCCAATCGGCAGGCACTACCATCTTGCCAATTACCGGATCGATTGCATCATAGATAGTTTCATACGATAACTTTTCAGTCGAAAACATATCGCTGCTCGGGATCTCTGCAGGAATATTATCGAAGTCGTCACGCTGCTCGTTGACGCGCTGATCCAAATAGTCGCTCTCAATCAAAACAATATGGTGGAAACCACCTACTGGATTGTTCTGTTCCATTCGGGTTCGTAGATATCGAGGCGTAATGTCTTTTACAGGGGATGACTTCGCGCAGAATGCTATTGAGTTCTTGGCAAGGCCATATTGCAGGACATCAAGCTGATAATGGGAAATTTTGAAATTCTGGCGTGTGCAGAGGTTGTCGCCCGTAATTGGATCACGCTCTCCTACCTCGACTACAAGTTCTGCCGTCACCGTAGGCAAGTCGGAACGCCTCAGAGAATCACTTTGCTCAGAATTTTTCCAGTGACGCGCTATGAACGTGATTTCGAAATCGCCTAGGCGACTATCAAGCCCTATCAGCCTTTGAAGAAAAGCGACGAGCATCTGCCTCTTGAGGACTGGCGCAGAAAAAATACTGCTTAATGCGCCACTGTACGCGATCCGACTTTGTACGGACTCTTTGAACTGCTCCAGCCTAACGGCAGTTCCTATTGCACTCTCTATTCCAATACTGCAGTTAAAGTCACCAGTATCAATCTGTTTCTGCGGTTCTGAGTAGCGCATTTCGCGCCTAATGACGTCACCTCCCTGGCGGTAGGTACTATCAATCGCAAGAGCAGAGAAATGATGAAAAAACTGAATGCGGCCCGCACCTTTACATTTACCAATCCCTGAAATGGAAAGGTCGTCTTTATAAGAAGTATCCTTGGTCAGAAAAGCCTTAAGCTGATCATCTCCCAGACCGCACCCATTGTCCTTGCAGGATACCGCCATGCTTTCTTTATCTTCGAACATGTCAGCGGGAGAAAAATCGACCTCGACTTCAACTCGCATGCTAGGCGCTGAAGGATCGCTGTGTTTTCGGATGAGGTAAGAGTCTATGGCATTAGAAATCAACTCTTCAAACACAACATACGGATTGGAACTGAGCTTTGTATTTTTTATGCTTCCCCTGATATCAAGTGTCATTTTCGTCTCAATTTAAAGTTGCTTCGAAATAATTGGAAAAGCATAACTTCCTACGTTCCTGATCGGCCCTATACAGATGGGCAACATGTCGAACCCATCTGTTCTACAGAATTGCCGCAGAAGTGGCGCGCCTTAAGGCTAAGTCATCTCGCCATTTTTTGAGGGAATCGAGATCTGCCCGCAGCTCTGGCTCCTCAGGAATAAAAGCAGGTGCCTCCATTGATTGACTGTGCTCGTAACAGCTGTACTTGGTCATCAACCCGTCAATCAGCTTGCAATCATCAAGGTTGACAGTAGGAACACTACTGAGCCGGCCATCCGTTGTAATGCTTCTACGGTGCCGCTGTACCACCTTGTTCAGCAGGTCATCCTCGACCGAACGCTCCACAAGCTTACGGAACTCACTACAGATGCCTTGAGCCAACATCTTGTATGCATTTGCTCCATCGGCATCCCCTGCTTTCTTAGCAGCATCGAGCCTTGTCAGCAGAATGTTATTAGCTTTCTTCGTATTAGCTCTCCAAACGTCCTGGTCAGCAGGGTGGCCTGCAACTCCACCGTAGGCTTCGATGCACATTGGTCTGTAATGGTCATCTTTCCATTTATCCCCCAACTTTTTGGACACATCTTCGAGGATGCCATATAGGGACAGGCGGTGCGTCAGGACGATTACTTGTCGACTCTTGGCAAGCTCAACCAAGCGGCACGCGACATGCCATTCGAAATCTTGGTCTAACGAAGAGATGGGATCGTCAAATACAAACGGTGCAACGCCGGACTTATCGCAAACGTCGGCCAAGAAAGCTGCAAGAGAAATAATCCGCCGCTCACCTTCGCTCAGTACGCCATGCAGCATTTCCCGTTCATTGCGAGCCCCCCTCAAGCGTAACTGGTGGAGAACTTTCGCATTTTTGGTCCTTGTCTTGACCAGTTCGACTTGGATTCGGGTCGCGCCAAGGGCTTTTAGCTCGCGATTGAAGCGCGCGACATACGCTTCAGTCACCACCTTCTGGGTGATATCGGCAGCTTTCAACGAGATCGGACGGGAGCTCGCTGACGCTTTCCAGGTTTCATATTCATTCACCTTGGCTATACGTACGGCTTCCAAACGGACGGCAGCAGCTTGCTCAGTCACCCATTTTTTAGCTTCCAGCCCCAGCCTGTCTCGGGATGCTTGGGCCCTATCGAAGCTAAGGGCGTCCTGATCGTGTTGAACGGCTGCGTTCTCCAACTGTTCGCAATAGGCGATGAGAGTTTGTATCGAGGCTGAGATGTCACCTAGTGGGACTGCTTGCTGTACAAGCTCATCGTTGCGAAGCGCTGTCTGTATAACAGATGCTTGCTGCCAAAAATCTGTGAGGAACTGCTTCCATTCATCGGAGGTAAGACCTGCCGCCTCGCACTGCGTTTGTATTTGATGCTCTGGAGGAATAGCTGAGAGCTCCGCCAGTTTAAGGGCATAGAGCGCCTCCGCAGTATTGGCGTCGGACTCCAACTTGCCTTGGACGAAAGACTCGAAGTCCTTGAGGCGCTGCTGGGCCTCTGCGGTTAGTTCTTGATGGCAAAGCAGGCAGCGCGCTTCTGCTGTTACGGGGAATTGTTTATCCGGATACGGGGCCGACGAATACTCTCTGGCAGCCTCCCACATCGCGCGCCATGTTTGGGTCCCCACGCCTTCAAGCACGGCGGACTTTACCTGGGCACCCTCAATGGCAATCTGACGCTTGGACTGTGCATCGGCGCGTAGGCTACGCAGCGTCTGTACATTCTCAGACCCGTAAGCGGTGGACGCCTGATTTATAGCATCAACAATTTGCTGTACCTGAGCTTTAGTGCGGCGTTTCTGTACCGCCAAGCTACTAGGGTCTTCGACCTTCAAACGCTCAATTAGGTCTAGTAGGAGTTGCTCATCCTCTACCTTCCAAAGCAGAGCATCTTCGAGAGCCGCTGCCTTGAGAGTACCCAGAGCGGTATATGTTCGACCAGTCTCTGTTCCTTGATATACAGCCGGTAGTGCTGGCAGTGCACTGATCAGTTTCGACTGCTCGGCATCTAGCAGGTCCTTGACCTGTTCGGTCACTTTTGCCAGCTTTTCAAATAGTCCCACCATCGGTGGTATGTAGGTGGCTGCACTCTCAGCAGTGAGATAGTGACTTGCTTCGTCGCTATCGAAGATATCAACGGCTCTAAGGAGATCAATCGGGGCATCTCCGACATGCCACGTTGAGATGCTTTCAACACCGTTCACTTGAGAGGTGATTTGGCATTTGCTTTCTTGGGGAGGGGCTTTGAAAACGTTAGTTTTCAAATCTACTGCCCTGGGCTTACCGGTTATTTTTTTGAGAATACGGGTGTAGCTCGACTTGCCAGAACCATTGTGACCATAGATTACGGTCAGATTCGCGGCCTCAAACTCGAGCGGTCTTCTAGGCTCGATGTTCTCGATGCCGCAGACATCTCCAATGCGAACCAGACGAAGCGAATCCACTGCATTGGGTGCCGGTAGCAAGCCCTCGAATTGCCGGTGTTTCGTTGGCTTTTGGCCGGCCGGAGTTTTAATGAGAGCCACGAGAGCAGCCAGATCATCCGCCCCCAATTCTTCTTTTTTCAGAAGCTTGTCAGCAGCTTCCTGCAGCCAGTCTGATTGCTTCAGCAACCACTCTCGGATTTCATCCTGAACAGCCATTTGCCCACTCCCTGATGATTGGCGCGTGGCAAAAAGCTACCAAAGTGAATTGGTTATATCCAGATTTAATAATGCCGCTCAGGACAGCCATTCGATTCGAAAATAACTCAACCACACATTACTGCAATGACATCACCACCAAGAAGGTTCGACCCATGTCATTGCACTGCCCTCGCTGTCACTCACCCAAAGTCGCTTCTTTCCATCAAGCCATGAAAGTCGGCGCGGCCATCGGCACCGTAGGCGGTGTTGCGCGTGGCGTCAGCGCTGCGCTGGCTGGCGGCCAAGCAGGTGCGCTGATTGGCACCATCGCAGGGCCTTTCGGCATCACGCTCGGCTATGTTTCAGGTGCCATCCTCGGCGGCCTGGCCGGCGGGGTTGGTGGTTGTGCGCTCGGCGCACAGCTGGGCGATACGCTCGACCGTCACGTATTGGCCCACAACCTCTGCTTGCTCTGCGGTCATCGCTTCAACCTGCCGGCCTGATCTGGCCGCATCACACCTTTTTCTATCTATATCGTCCGGACGGTGCTGCGCTGGGCGCGGCGCTTTATGCCGGCCTGCACCCAAAGGAATCTCAACCATGGCTCATCTCGTCGAAACTATGGCCTACGCTGGCGCTACTCCCTGGCATGGCCTGGGCAACCAGCTCACGCAGAAACAACCTATAGAAATCTGGCAACGCGAAGCCGGCATGGACTGGCAGATCAAGGAAAGTCCCGTCCACTTCAAATCGGATGCTGCTGGGCACCTGGGCGCTATCCATTCGTTCCCTGAACAGAAGGTGCTGTTCCGCTCGGACACCAAGGCACCGCTGTCGGTGGTCTCCAACCGCTACCACACGGTGCAGCCACGCGAGGTGCTGGAGTTCTACCGGGATCTGACTGAGGTCTCCGGCTACGAGCTGGAAACCGCTGGCGTGCTCAAGGGCGGCCGTAAGTTCTGGGCACTTGCACGTACCGGTCAGGGCGCAGCAATAAAGGGTAATGACCAGGTCAACGGCTATTTGCTACTGGCCACATCCTGCGACGGAACCCTGGCCACCACAGCAACGCCAACCACGGTTCGCGTGGTGTGCAATAACACCCTGACCATCGCCCTTGATGGCACCAGCCGTGCCATCAAGGTGCCGCACAACACGCGCTTTGACTCAGCGGTGGTGAAGAAACAGCTCGGGATCGCCGTCTCGCAATGGGACGACTTTATGTACCGCATGCGTGCGCTGGCCGAGCGCAAGGTGCAGTGGCATGAGGCGCTGGGCTTCTTTATGAACGTGCTGTGCGAGACCAATCCGACCGGTGCTCTGCCGGAAGTGCTTCCCAACGAACGCGCACTGCGCAAAGTCCAAGAGCTGTACGAGGGTCGTGGTCGTGGCAGTCAGCTCGACTCAGCACGCGGCACCGCCTGGGGCCTGCTCAACTCCGTGACCGAGTTTGTCGATCACGAACGCCGAGCACGCAGCAACGAGTACCGCATGGACTCGGCCTGGTTCGGCCAAGGCGCGCAGATCAAACAACGGGCCTTGGATACCGCTCTGCAACTGGTCGCCTGACCGCTTACTTACCCACCCCATAACGCCCGATCAGCCTAGTTGCTGATCGGGTGTTTCTATTTCCGCGAGGTGAACGCTATGACAGCTACTCCGTTGAGCAGCACCAGCAAACCGCGCCCGGCGCTGCGCTTGATCAGTACCAAGGAACTACCGCGTGAAGATTGGTTGGCGGTGCGCAAGCAGGGCATTGGCAGTTCTGATGCTGGCGCGGCCGTTGGCCTAAATCCCTATAAATCGCAGCTCGAACTATGGATGGAGAAAACCGGTCGCGATACCACGTTACCCAAGGCCGACCCGCACGACGAAGAAAGCCCGATGTACTGGGGCAATGTGCTGGAACCGGTCGTGGCCTGGCATTACAGCAAACGCACGAAGCACAAGGTGCGGCGCATCAATGCCGTGCTGCAACACCCTGATCCTGAGCTGTCCTGGATGCTGGCCAATATCGACCGCGAGGTGATCGGGGCCGACGATGTGCAAATCCTTGAATGTAAGACAGCCGGCATAAACGGGGCACGCCTTTGGAAAGATGGCGTTCCTGAATATGTGCAGCTGCAGGTGATGCACCAGCTCGCTGTCACCGGCAAGCAGGCGGCAGATGTAGCGGTGCTGCTGGGCGGCCAGACGCTGGAGATCCACCGCATCAAACGGGACGAGCAGATGATTGCTCGCCTGATCGAACTGGAGCGCAAGTTCTGGCACTACGTGGAAACCGACACGCCACCGCCTGCCGATGGCTCAGCCTCGGCGGAAATGGCACTGCGCGCACTCTACCCGGAGGACAACGGCCAGACCGTCGACTTCAGTGGCCGTGCAGGTTTGGCAGCAGCTTACCTGGAGCTCAAGGCGGTGCGCCAATCCATCAGCGAGAAGGAAACGCGCGAAGCCCAGCTCAAGCAGATGCTGCAACAGGCCATGGGCGATGCCACCCGCGCGGAGTTCAGCCACGGCTTTATCAGCTGGAAGAAATCCAAGGACAGCACCGTGCTCGATGTCGAAAGCATGCTGAAAGACAAACCTTACTTGCAAGCGCGATACAGCAAAACCAAACAGGGCAGCCGGCGTTTCTTGATCGGCTAATTCCACCCAATTCAACCATTCCCGCCCCCTGGCCAGTACATGCAGTTAGTGCTGCGTGGCTGGCCTTTTTTCGTTTGCAGGAGAACCACCATGCTCAAAGGTCTCGCTATAACCCCGCCGGTCCTCGGACGAATTTCTATCGGTAAGGTCATCGAAAAGAACGGTAAACGCCTACCGGAGAAAGATGACCAGTTCACCATCACCTCCCAGGTGCAAGGCAAGGACGGCTGGTTGCTTCATCCACTTAACGAAGAACTGCGCAAAAGTCAGGAAGACAAACTGCGTAGCATCCCGGTACGCCTGCTGTTCAACGAGCCTGAGCTGAACTTTCGTGCTGACTACACGCTGTTTGATCGGCAGTCTGGCAGGCCGCTGTGCGTGGGTAATGGCGAGACGTGCAAGCGCGTCACCCAGGACGGCATGCAATCACTGCCCTGCCCTTCACCCGATGCTTGTCCGTTGGCAAAAGGCGGTGCCTGTAAACCTTACGGCCGATTGAATGTGCTGATTGGAGATGACGATCCGTTGGGCAGTTTCGTTTTCCGCACCACCGGTTTCAACAGCATCCGCACCCTCGCTGCTCGCCTGCACTACTTCCAGGCTATTTCGGGCAATCGGTTGTCTTGCCTACCACTGGAACTACGCCTGCGTGGCAAGTCGACTCGCCAGAGCCATGGCACGCCGATCTTTTACGTCGATCTGACGGTACGCGGCGGTATGGACATGGCTGAAGCGCTGGCGACAGCCAGTGAACTCGATTCGCGGCGGCATGCGGCAGGCTTCGATCAGCCAGCGTTGGATGAGGCGGCGCAACGCGGCTTCGGTAACGGCGCATTCGAGGACAGCGAGGAAGATGTCAGCGCCATCGTCGAGGAGTTCTTCGCCAGCCCGGACCAAGTGCACGACAGTCAGGACGACACAGCATCACCTGCGCCCAGCTCGCTAGCAGGCAAGCTGGAAGCGCTCGCCACCCAAGCCAATTAACCCTTCGCCTGCCCACTATCGGGCAGGCTTTCGGAGACTCGACATGACACTAAAGAGATTTCTGCTATGCCTACTCACCTTCATCGGCGCATTGGCTGCAGCCGGCGCGTTGGTTATCAGCGTGCTACTGATGCTGCGCTTTCCACCTCTGCTGGTCTCTGTGGTCTTGGCATGCTGGATTCTATGCAAACTACTGAATGCTTTTGCCAGGCCAGAACAAACCGAGCCGTCAGAGCTTCCACGAAGTGATCGGAGCATGTGCCACAGTCACAGCCCATATGTCGCAACTTAGAACAGTAGTGTCGTACGCTCTCGCTCGCCGGTCAGCTATCGAAACTTAAATAATCTCATCTGCGTCCATGAGACTAAGCAGGAGAGGTCAAAGCCTCTCCTGCTTTTTGCAACTATTAAAACGCTTTAGGACTAATATAATCTTGAAGCAAGAATCGCTCGATCTCATTGGCCACATATTGCGACCTTGAGACTCTCTCCTCTATTTCCGCATCCAACTGACCTAAAACTTCCATATCTCGACCGGACTTAACAACACCAAGCAAATCAAGCCTGTCAATTAAATAGCAAACGAAAGCCATGCACAGCGCTGTTAGCGCACCGACAAAAATCGCGGTCAAAACCGATGCATAAGGAATCAAAAAAGGCACACTCTTAATTAGCAGATCCACTGATTCCTCTAGCGCAACACCACCAACAACGATTCCACCGACAGCAAGCAATTTCATTGACTCATGAGCTGCCTGAGGGAAAGTCAACCCTTCAGGCGGCATAACCAACATCTTTAAAGCCTTAAGCAAGGACAAGACACCCTCGCGAATCAACCGTACAACTCGCTTTCCAGTTGTTATAACGGTGTTAATCAAAACAGTCACTGCATTGGAGATAAATCCCGATATAAAACCACTACCAAACCCCTTGAAAATATCCTCCCACTTAGACGCTATCGAGGCAGCAACTCGCCGCAACCTAACACCCAACTCCTCAAGCAGAGAGTCACTTTGCCGCCCATGCTTATAAAGCTGCTTTACCTCTTCAAATGCACTGCTGTAAAACTCAACCATCAACAAACCAAAGGCCTGCTGAACCCCCATTTTCCCTGCCTCTTGAAGCCCTGTACTAATAACTGCGTGACGAAATCTATCACCACCATAGTAATCACTGCGCAGCTTCGCCTCATACTCTTCCCTAGCTGCCTTATCTAAAGCCAATAATCGCTCTGGATTATCAGCTATGACCTGTTTTTGCTGGTGTAACTCGAGCTCATTACTTTCCTTTATCGTCAACTCAGGCTTAGCATTTAACTCAGCAATTCTAGCCCTACGTCCCTCACTCTGCTCTTGAAGCTCACTGACTAAAGTTTGCGCAGACTTCTGACCCTTGAACTTATTGAATCGCTCTTTTGTAGGATTGAGATTGGAGGATACATTAGCAAGCCCCACACCATCCGTACCTGCTAGAACTCTGCCTGCGTCGTCGTGAATTTCCTTAGCTGCTATAGTGTGATCCAAGTTTCGCGGATCCACATGCTTATCGCCGAGAAGCTGATCAGTATAAGAATCTTTGAGAACACCTTGCGCCTGCGCAATGGAGTCACGGGCGTTCTTATCTATATATCTCTTATCTCCGTGATACTTACTTGAATCATATTCTGGATTATCAGCATATTTCTTTTGGGCTTCACTAGTTGCATAAATCTGCTCCCTAGCGTTGTGGATAGTATCCACATTTCCACCTGTTTTATCATAAACGGAAAGAAACTTACCCAACCCTAATGGGCCCGCGATCACGCCTACCAAATCACGTTGCGCACTCTTAAGAATTTGATCGAGCCTTGAACGCTCAAGACTTATCTCGAGCTGCATAACCAACTCACGTGCCTCTTGAGTTCTAACCTCTGGCGCATGAAAAATGGCGAAATAGTCAAGCGCTTCAATACGCCCCGGGTCTGACTTGGCGGTAAGCAACTTGGTAACATCATTCTGATCTGCAGCCGCATGCATCAACGGACGATTTTTAACCGAAGCTTTCATTTCCTGAAGTTTCTTAAAGCGTTCCAAGCTATCCATACCGCTCCCCTTAAGCCGACTTAAGCTGATTCCAAGCCTGCATAAAGGCATCTTCCATCACGTGCTGAACGCCATCTGCATGAATTACAACGTTTATTATTTCTTCAAAAACAGAGATCGACACTCCAGAATTACTCGCAAGCTCCCAAGCATCGCGAATCGTAGGCGGGCTCTGATAAAGTGACTCGAGCTTTGCTGCAACATCAGCAGGGATGGAACTCGCTAAAATACCAGCGATGAATAACTCAATATTCTCTCGCTCTCGCTCACAAATCACCCCATCGCAGTTAGCCGTAGCAACAGCGACAGCATGCATGGCAATAATTGCATTGAAGTGCCCACCTGCCCCCTCTAAAGCACTCATAGCCGCCTGCAAACTGTTATGCAAGTGATCCAATTCGATCTGAAGCTTAGCCTTGGCATCCTTGAGCCCTTGGTTGTAAGCCTCGTCGCGTACTCTGGAGCTATCAGAAAGCTTGTTGACAATTACGCCTCCAGCCACAGCTGCTGTACCAGCAACTGCAACAGTTCCCGCACCTGCGAGAGAACCCGCCAGAGTTGCGCCCGCTAGCAAAGAGCCCCCTCCTGTGAAGGGAGCTGCTGCGACAGCAGCAACGCCGACAGTTGCCCCAAGCATAACCTTACCCCACTGAACTTCTTTTTCGCCCGATACAACAGCACCCGCGTAATCCTTAGTGGCCCCATATGCGTTTGATGCAGCATCACCGATAACATCTTTGGCACCACTTGCTGCGCCTGCAACGGCAGAGCCAGCCGAAGACAACCCACTAGCAGTCGCATCAATTGCATCACCAGCCTTATCAGCGACCGTACGAGCCGTGTCTGCAACCACGTCTTTAGCGCTACTTGCTACATCTGCAACGATGGATCCTGCAGAGGACAGACCGCTTGCAGTGGCGTCATATGCATCACCGGCCTTGTCTGCCACAACACGAGCCGCGTCTCCAATACCATCAGCCACTTTGGACAAGCCACTTTTAATCTTGCTGAACATAACTACTCCTTAGTTATCAGTGTTGCTACGCTGCTTCGCGGGCATTCTTCTCACGCTTAAGATCGCTGTACTCAAGGTAGAGATCCAAAGCTTTTTTTGCGGTTACGATAAAACCGACAATTGCGAACAGATTCTTCACGGAAATCTCCTTTGCCATCAATAAGCCACCAGACAGGTAAGACATTAGTCCTCTCTTTGCACAACCACCACGCTGGCTATCCTTACATGTAAAGTTTCGGCCCCCTTCCTCTCAGGTGGCAGGCCTTGCAGCCCCCAACAACTCCGCCCCCGCATCCCTTTTCAACAGCTCATACACCACCGTCAAGAACACATCCCGCGTCGACTCATCGCTGAGTAGTTTGGTCGCCATGCTTGCGTGGCTGCTCATCGCGCCGGCAATGGCCTGGATTGCGCGCGCTGGCAGATCAGCTTTCATCGCCTGTTCCATGGTGTTGTTCTGCACCTGAGCCATTACCACGCCGTCGGCACGCAGTTTCTCGGAAACATGCACGGCTAAGGCCACCTGGTCGGTGTCGGTGATGTCCTTGCCGAAGGCGTTGTTGAGTTTCTCGATCAGCTCGGTGAGGTATTTCTTTTCCCTGTCCTGAGCATCGCGCAGGCCGTTATCGGTGATGCCGTAAAGCTGCGGCGTTTCGCCGGTTGGCAGCAGGCCACCGAGGTTGTCACCCTTTTTGATTTTGTAATGGCTGAGCTTGAGATCGCCCAAGTCCACCTGCTCTGGCGTGATGCCCTTGAGGCGCTTGCGCAGCAAACGCGCGTAGCTGGCAAAGGCCTCCAGACTTGGATCACCAAACTCAACCAACTGGGCGATGTACTCGTAGTTGCGCACAAATTTGCTCAGGCTTTCACTGAACACCATGAGCGCATCTCGCTCTTTGGAATATTCCGAACGCTGCACGTCGGCGTATTCCATGTCTTTTTCACGGCCCTCGTCGTGGGCTTTTTCCCAAGCTTTTTCCCACTGGTCGATGGCATCGTTGAGCGTCTTCAGTTTGCCGTTGAAGCGGTCGGTGGCAGCCTGGGTCAGCGAGTACAGTTTCTGATGGGTCACGTTGAGATCGACGATGGCGTTGCCGAAGGCTTCAACTTCGGCCTGCTCGTAAATGAACATGCCATCCAAGCGCTGCTTGATGTCGTAAACGATATTCGGATCCTGGATGTCCGCGACCTGGGCATCGCGGTAGAAGGTCTTGAACGCAGCCAAGATTTCCTTGGCTTCGTTGGCGAAGTCGATAACGAACGTCTTGTCCTTGCCTGGAAAAGTGCGATTCAGGCGCGATAGCGTCTGCACCGCTTCCACACCTGATATTTTTTTGTCTAGGTACATGGCCACCAGCTTTGGCTGGTCGAAGCCGGTCTGGTACTTGTTGGCGACGATCATCACCCGGTAATCCGGGGTATCGAACACCTTGCGCATGTCACGGCCATTGAGGCCAGGGTTCAGGTTGAATTCACTGAATTGATGATCCGCCGGCAAGCTGGCTTCTTTCACGTCGGTATTGGGCACATCGCCGGAGAACGCGACCATCGCCCGCACGTTCTCGTAGCCGTTGCGTTGGCAATAATCCTCCAGCGCCAGGTGGTACTTAACCGCTGCCGCACGTGAGCTGGTCACCACCATCGCCTTGGCTTGGCCGCCAAGCAGGTGTGCCACATTCTTGCGGAAGTGTTCGACGATCAGCTCGACTTTCTGGCCCACGTTCACCGGGTTAAGCGACAACCACTTGGCCAGTTTGCGGCGGGCGCTCTTCTCATCCACGCGTTTGTCATCCACCAGTTCACTGCCAATGCGCAGCGCCACGTCATAGCTGGTGTAATTCTTCAGCACATCAAGGATGAAGCCTTCTTCAATGGCCTGCTGCATGGTGTAGAGGTGAAACGGTGACGGTGGATTTTCCACACTAGCCGGTTGCTGCGGCTTACGCGGCCGACCAAACAGGCTCAGCGTCGAATGCTTGGGCGTAGCGGTAAAGGCGAAGTAGCTGGCATTACCGGGGCGCGAACGCGAGCTTTGCCATACGGACAACCGTTCTTCCTTGGAGAGCTTTTCCCACTCACCCTCGCTTTGCCCGGTCAGCACATAGCGCAAGTCATCGGCGGTGCTGCCACCGGTCGAACTGTGTGCTTCGTCGATGATGATGGCGAAACGCCGGTCACGCAGGCTCTGCTCGCCGAGAATGATCTTTTGCGCATAGGGAAAGGTCTGCAGGGTACAGACGATAATCGGCACACCGTCCAGCATGGCCTTGGCCAATTGCTGACTTTTGGGCAGGCTTGACTGCTGGCGGTCGATGGCGCACACCACGCCAGCCTGATGCTCAATCTGCTGGATTGCGTCCTGCAACTGCTGGTCGAGCACCTGACGGTCAGTCACCACGATCACACTGTGGAAGAACGGCTCACCATCCGGGCGACGCACGCGGATCAGCGAATGCGCCGTCCAGGCAATGGTATTGGTCTTACCAGAGCCGGCGCTGTGCTGGATCAGGTACGGCTGCCCTGCCCCTTCTACACGAACGGCAGCAATCATCTTGGTTACACCTTCCCATTGATGGAAACGCGGGAAGATCAAGCCTTCCTTAAAATAGGTCTTGCCGTCTGTGTTTTGGGCTTCCTTACGTTCCTGCAGTACGAAGCGGTGGAAAATGTGCAGCCAGTTGTCCTTCTGCAGTACCCGTTCCCAGAAATAACTCACCGGGTAACTGCCGTTGTCGCCAGGCGGATTACCGGCAGCGCCATCGTTACCCCGGTTGAACGGTAGAAAGAAGGTCGAATCCCCCGCCAGCTTGGTGGTCATGCGGATGTCGCTGTCACTCATGGCGAAGTGCACCACTGCGCCACGCTTGAAGGTCAGTAGCGGTTCTGTGCCGCCGCTTTTGCGCTCAGGTTTGCGGTCCATGCGGTACTGCTGCATCGCGGCCTGCACTGACTGAGTGAAGTCGGTTTTCAACTCCACTGTGGCCACCGGAATACCGTTGATAAAAAAGGCCAGGTCAATCTCGTCGGCCTTATCCAGCGAATAGCGCAGCTGCGGTACCACGCGCAGGCGATTGGCAGCGTACCGAGCAATTACCGCATCGTTACGCGCATCCTCTGGCAGCGCCTGGCTCATTGCCAGGGTGCCGCCGCCAGCCACGGCAAAACCATAGCGCAGCACGTTTATCGTGCCACCTTCGACCTTGTTCTCTAGTTGCTTGACCAGGCGATCCAGCACCAGCGCCTCTGTACCGGCACCATTCATTGAACAGATCTTGGCGATGGCCTGCGACTGACTTTCTTCCAGCCAGCCGAGCACATCGTCGGGGAACAACGCACGCGCCGCGTCATAGCTGGCGGACTTGCCGACCAACCAGCCGGCAGCCTGTAGCTGCTCGACAATATGGCGTTCCAACTCGCATTCGTGGTGGATATGGCTCATCTGAACTCCCTCTCAAAAGCTAAAAACCCGCGATTGATCATCGGGGAATAAAATCCCTGCACTGCATACCATCACTCACACGACGCTTACCCCGAGGGCTGCCGGCTACGGGGTAAATACAATCACCTTTCTCGTTCTTCTCTACCAACAAGTGACTGCCCATCTTCGGATGAGTGAACCGCCGGCCGGACCAATATGAGCAGCTACCACAAGCCCTCGATATTGGCGATTTACCCACGTAATAAGTGGTCTGCTGTAGATGCGGTATCTCGTTGCTGTCAGTTTTAGCAATCAGTCGATAGTCATCGTCATCGTCATCTTCTTTTCGCGAGTTCGAACTTGGACTTGAACTTGGACTTGAACTTGAACTTGAACTTGAGTTTGAGCTTGAACTTGAGTTTGAGCTTGAGCGCGCCCATGGTCGTTCAAATATCAACAACATGAAAAAGATGACAAAACCTAACCACCAGTAACTGAAAGCCTCAGATTTAGAGCTGCGTGAAGCGTCTTCAGTCGTGTCCAAAGGCTCAGCCAAATAATCTTCGTATTGACCCTCTTGGAGTTCAACAACTGCTTCAGCGTGTTGCTGTTCCCAAGTCTCTTTTCTTGCTAACTCTTCGGCATCCGCTTTTTCTTTTAAAGCCTGCATTTGCTGGAGCCGCTTTTCTTCGACTACAGCGATATTCAACTGCTCTTGAGCCGCCTGTTGAGCTAACCGTTCGGCTACCTCAGCGCGCTCTGCAGCCATTTGGGCTTCCCACGCTTCCGTTTCAGCAGCATATGCCCGCTTAGAGGCCTCGTCCTTGGCGGCCGCAACATACGCAATCAACTGCAGATTTCGTTGCTGGATACTCGTTGTAAGGCAATCAATGTCGGTGCACTGATCCCGCGATGAGAGCCAATCTCTTTGCGTCTGCCTTAAGCCCTCCTGATCTTGGCTTAACGCCCAGGCTTCTTGATAGGTCGAGGACAACGTTTCATCCAGGAAGGAAAGATAACTGTCACTACAGATTGTCTTCTCACTTGCAGAGTTTGCCTGTGCGCAGTCAAAGCTGGCGGCCGAAAGCGATCCTGTGAATAGGGAAATCATGCACAACAGCAGGTGCAGATTACGCATAGCCATTAACCCCTCACACGCCAACCTGGCTGGTCTCCGACGCACTAGGCATGCCTTGAGCGGCATCAAGCTGCTGATCCTGCCAAGTCGCATACGTCTGCCCTGTGCCTTCTACCAACCACGACGTTCGGCCATTGGCTGATCGACCGCTGACCACGGCGGCAGCGGCGCTGGGGCTGCTGAACGCACAATCGTCGCTAAAGCGCATGTGATCGCCATCGGCTACCAACACGCCTTCATCAACCAGCTGTTTGAACAGGCCCTGATAGCCACGCTCGGTGCCGACCCATTCGGCGCGGGCCTTGGAGCCTTTGAGCACGAAGAATTCGCCGTCGATTTCCTGGCCCTGGGCGCTGATGCGGTAGCGCGGCAGCTCCAGAGCAAAACGCGGTGAGCGGCTGACCGGCGCAGCTGTGGTGCTTGAAGCGGGCGCGGAGGGCTTGGTCAGCTCACGCAAAAAGTCGAAACCCAACACCGGCAGCACAATACGGATCTGCTCCAGAAAGAACGCCATATCGGCGCGGTCGGATTCGGGCAGGTTGTTGTAGCTATGGGCGGTGCCGTTACCCACCACGCAGCGGCCGGTTTGTGTGGCGATCTGGATCAGCTGGCTTTCCAGGTACTTGGCGTGGGCCTTGGTCAGGTTCTGGTCCTTGCTGGTGATCAGACACACGCGCTCCCAGAAGTCCTTACCACCCTGCTCTTCGGGGCGGTTATGGGTTTTCAGGCGTTGCGCCACATCATCGGACTCGCCGATATATACCCGCGTGCGCAGGCTATCGTCCGGATCGGGGCCGACCAAAAAGTACACACCGGTACGCCCGCATTCGGGGCGCTGCACTAGCTCAGCCAGCTTGCTGCGCGGGCCGGTAAGCACATGGCCGGTCCAATTCATTATCTCGGCGGTGAGTAGGCCGTTGGGCGTGCCGTCGACCAGAAATAGACGAATGCTGCGGCCTGGATTCATACGGCCTCCCGTAGGTCAATTTGGCCGGTAACGGCGGCGGTGATCAGCGCGGAGCGCCGTTCTTTGAGGAGGAGGATGCTGTGTTCGGTTTTGCCGACCAATGCAGTCACTCTCAGCGCCTCTTGCTCAATGCGTTGCACGATCTCGCGCTGCTCATGAAGTGGCGGTACCGGGAGCAACACATCTTTGACATTGCCGCAATTCAGATGCGGATGCATTGCACCGGTCTGAATCGATAGCAATTTGTGATAGCCGTAGCTGGAATTGAAAACCCAGGATACCCACTCGCCTGCAACGATGCTTCGCTCGGGCGCAACAATAATTAGAGCGTGGCAATTGCACCCAGCAAACTCATCAGTTACGACAGTGACCTGACCGATATCTCCGGTCTGAACAATAAGAACATCTCCAGTTTCCAGAATCGATTTCTGGTGCTGATTACTCCACTCCTGCGTCACGAAGTAAGGAACATCGAACTTAATCTGATTGCCTTTGATGTGAAGAGACTGAAGGTAGCGCACGCCGCCCTCAACCAGAATGTCCCTAGTTGGCCCAACATAACCGTTCGTGATCTTGGTGCTCACAGATGATACGGAGCGGACCTCCCAATGCTCCGGCACCTCCCCCAGCCAATCCACGCCCGAGTCTTTCATCTTCACGTTGGGGTCGAGGCCCTTGGTGACAGTATGGGTGATCAGCGCTTGGCGCTTTTCGCGCAGCAGTTCGATAAAGCGAGTTTTCTTTTCAATCAGTCCGTCTATGCGGGTGGTTTCGCGGTCGAGATGGGCAACAACTGTCTGCTGCTCTTTTTGACTGACAGGAAACGCAATAGATGTTGCGGATACGTCCCCCATGTAAATTCCTGCCTGAGCTGACGACTTTGACTTGCTCTGGATCTGCTCTTGGAAGAATTTTGACTGTGTGAAATATCGAAAGAATTCAGGGGAAGACTTACTAGATAGCCTTATAAAACAAACGCTACGTTGAAAAGACAGAGGCTGATCAAACGTATACACACATGAGCGCCCAATGGTTCCAACAATTGTCAGAAGCAAATCCCCTTTCTTGGGATACCCATTTCCAACGATGCTCAGATGGTCCAAATCAGATATCTGGCTCTCAGTACTGGAAATATCTAACGTTCCATCAGCCACATTTTTGGCACTTAACAAAGGCCGTCCACTGTCAACGCGCTCAAAGGTCCCGTGTGTTCCATCCTTGATTCCAGAGATCACTCGGGAAAAACGGCACGCGGTCCAATGCTCCGGCACCCTCACCAGCCACTCCACCCCAGAATCCTTATATGCCGGGTACGGCTTGTAATGACTCACGCCGTCACCTCACCCAGCAGCGCAGCAATCTCGGCCTCCACAGCCTTTAAGTCCGCATCAATATCGGCCAGCGCACGCGGCGGCTGGTAGATATAGAAGTAGCGGTTGAAGTTGATTTCGTAACCAACAAGGCCAACTAGGCCGTCTTTAGCGTCGGTCTTGCCGGTGTCGATCCACGCATCCGCTACATGGGGCAGCACTTCGCGGGCAAAGTAGTCATCAATGCTCTGGCTCAGCGGCACGTTCTCGAACTCGCGCAGGTCGCTGTCGGCCTGCAGGTTGCCCTTGTCGTCCAGCACTGGCTGGGCGTTGGCATCGCGCTCGCCAAAGCAGGCCAGCGCGGCTTTTATCGCGCCTTTGCCAAGCTTTTTGATACCGGCAGCCTTAAAGAAGTCCGGCAGGTTGTCGAACTCACCCCGTACGCTGGCAAAAGCGTCCACCTGCTCGGCACCCTTGATGGCTTGGTAGGCAGCGAGTTTGTCCGGCGTGACGGAAAAGCGCAGGCGCAGCGGGCGTTCCACGGTGATGCGGCGGTAACCAAAATCGGTGGTAGCAAAGACTTTGCTGTTCGGCCCTTCCTCAAACGCCTCATGCAGCTTGGCGATTTCTGCGATCTGTTCTTCGGCGAGAAACTTGCGCTTGCTGCCCAGGCTTTTGCGCATGGATGCATGCATGGCGGTGGCGTCGATCAGCTGCACCTTGTTCTTGCGCAGCGCGTCCTTATGGTTGGACAACACCCAGATATAGGTGCCAATGCCGGTGTTGTAGAACAGGTCATTGGGCAGGGCGATAATCGCCTCCAGCCAGTCGTTTTCCAGAATCCAGCGGCGGATCTCCGACTCGCCGGAGCCTGCACCGCCGTTAAACAGCGGCGAGCCGGACAGCACGATGCCGATACGGCTGCCGCCTAACTCTATCGGTTTGCGCTTGGACAGCAAGTGCATCAGGAACAGCAGCGAGCCATCGCCCACACGCGGCAAGCCGGGGCCAAAGCGGCCAGCGAACCCCTGACCAACCTGTTCAGCCTGCACCTGCTTTTGCACGTTTTCCCACTTCACACCAAACGGCGGGTTGGCCAGGCAGTAGTCGAATTGCTCATGGGGCAGTTGGTCGTTGCTCAGGGTATTGCCGAGCTTGATGTTTTTAGTGTCATAACCCTGGATCAGTTTGTCTGCCACGGAGATGGCGTAGGTTTCCGGGTTCAGTTCCTGGGCATAGGGCACCAGGCGGGCATTGGGGTTCCACTCGTACACCTGCTCGATGGCCGAGGATAAAAACCCCCCGGTGCCAGCGGCGCAGTCATATACGGTGCGCACCACACCTTGGCCATTTAGCGCTTGGTGATCCGGGGCGAAAATCAGGGTGGTGGCCAGGCGCACCACGTCACGCGGGGTGAAGAACTGCCCGGCGTCGTCGTTGGAGGCCTCAGCAAACTTGCGGATCAGGTGTTCAAACACCAGGCCCATTTCATGGTTGCTGATGACGTTGGGGTGCAGGTCGATGGCGGCAAACTTCTGCGCCACCAGGTAGAGCAGATTGGCCTTCTCCAGTTTTTCCAGCCAACGATCAAAGGCAAAGTGCTCGAACACCTGGCGGGCGTTGGCGGAGAACTTGGCAATGTAGTCTTCCAGGTTGGCACGGGTGCTGGTGGAGCCCACTGAACCGAGGGAAAACTGCGAGACGTTATAAAAGGTGGCCCCAGCGCTGGCGGGCAGGATCAGGTCCATGTCCACGCCGCTGGCCTTCATCGCCTCAAACTGGTTGCGCACTTTATCGCGGGTGGGTTCCAGCACACATTCCAAACGCCGCAGCACGGTAAACGGCAGGATGATGCGGCCGTATTCGGAGGGTTTGAAGGCACCCAGCAGCAGATCGGCGATGTTCCAGATAAAGGGGGCCAGAGTTTGCTGGTTCACACGTTTTTCCTTACTTGATGGGCAAGGAAGGCACTTTGCGCCGCTTCCCTGCGAGATATCTTTTGCGATGCCGAACCTTAACCGGTTGGACGATTGCGAGCCAGATTAACCCGGTTAAGTCGCTGATTTAATGGGCACAGATCAATGCTGAGTCAGGCTGATACGCGCGCGCCGCACCACCACGCGGCCGGCCTCCAAACGCAGGTGAACGCCAGGGACGCTAAAGCGGTGCCCACTGGGCAGGTAGGCGGCGGCATCTTCAAACGGGTGCAGGTTGGCGGCCTCCATATCGCGCTCGATACCGTCATACCAAGGCAGCACCAGCAGTTGCGCACTCAGGATCGCCTGCGGGAAGCGCTGCATGCCAATTTCTAGGCTGCCCATGCACTGCACAACACGCTCTTGCCGAGCCACGTAACAGGGCGCTTGAAGATGTAAGCCCTCGCCGTCAGCCGTAGGCATTACACCAGCCATTTCCATTTGGATTTGCTCACACATGTTTACTTCTCCTTGTCAGCCGCGAGCATTGCCTTGCACTTGGCCAACGCTCAAGCCATCGGGTCAGCACGGGCTGGCTAAGCCACTCACCACGCTTGTCGTCGAGGCTCAAGATATGTAGCGTAAGTAGACGTATCTAGAGTGTTTGCCCGTACAGGTAAAGTTTTCGTGCAGATGGAGTGGCTATGAAACGCAAACAAGAAATCGAGTCGGTGCGCTGGGACTTGGCGCTGCGTTACCGCTTGATCGAGACCGTGGTCTGGTGGGAAGGCCGGCTGACCACGAACCACCTGATGCAGAGCTTCGGCATAAGCCGCCAGCAGGCGTCGAAAGACATCAACACCTACATCAACGAGCACGCGCCCAAAAATCTTGAATATGACAAGCATTTGAAGGGGTATGTGCCGAGCAAGCAGTTCAAGCCGCTGTTTATCGACGACAGCGCCAGCGCCTATCTGCACCTGCTCAACCAAAACCATGATCGCGCTCCGCATGTGGACGGCCTGGCATTGGCCTATGCACATACCGAGGTGCTGCAAGTGCCGGATCGTACGGTGCGACCGGAGCTGCTGCGCCCTCTTCTACGCGCCTGCCGTGAGGGCCTACGCCTGGAATGTGAGTATGTGTCCTTCACTACGCCGGACGCGGAAACCCGCCTGATCGCCCCGCACACGTTGATATACACCGGCATGCGCTGGCATGTGCGGGCGTATTGCGAGAAGAACAGGGATTACCGCGACTTCGTGCTCAGTCGCTTTCGCGGTGTGCCGGAGTTGATGGACGACGAAACCGAAAATACTCGCGAGCAAGATCCGGGTTGGAGCACGCAGGTGCAGGTCATCATCGAGCCGGACTCACGCCTGAAACCCGAGCAGCAAGCCATCATCGAAACCGACTACGGCATGCAGGATGGTCGCCTGGTGATCGAGACCCGTGGCGCGCTGGTGCAGTACGTGCTGCAGCGCTATCAAATCGACACGACCAAGGTGCATGCCAAAGCGACAGCGCAGCAGATTGTGGTGGTGAATTTGGATGAGCTGCAGGGGTGGCTTTATCACTGAGCCCTGGGCTTAACCAATATAAGATCGCTTTCATCGACGCCATCACGAAGGTACAGCTCTGGCGTGGATTCTTCTGAAATACCTTCAAGCATCAACGCAATCTTGGCTTGCTTGAAAGCAGCCGGAATTGAACAGCCAAAACCAATAGCCGAATAAAATTGCGCTGAAAATACGCGGGCCGCTTCGTCACCAATTGACTGATTCATGCCAATAGCCGCATCGACATATTGCGTACATGCGGCCGCTTGGTTGAACGAGTGACACGTATTAAAGAAGACCAACCGAACCGAGTCGTAAAGCTGGAAGGTGGCGACAATGCTCGCCATCGAAACCAGCTTAGCGTCGCCGTTTCGATCTTGAAGAACGAGCTCATCCTGATCACTGCCATGCCCACTAAAATGCACAATCGTGGGCTTGAGCTCGTTCATGTATTGCAGGATTTCTGTAGGACGCAGAGCCCATCTCGACTCAAGCTTAACCGCGTCACGATGATCCGAAAGTCGAATTTTTTGGTGAATCTCACGGACTTCTTCATCCAGCAATAGCCTACGGTCAGAGGCTGTCGCAGGATCAGTCGCAAAGAAGGCAACCTTAATTTCTTCGGGCAGCGCAGCCAACTTATCAATGCGGGCAGCAGTTTCCCGGTGTAGAGAATCATGCGTTTTCAAGCTGGACTCTACCTCACGGAATTGCCGTTTCTGCGCCTCCTGCATTTTTTGCTGCTCCGTATTTCTTTTCTTCAGCACCTTCGCTTCTTCGCTTTCCACACGCAGCTCAACTGTCGCTAGTTTTTTCTGCTCGGCGGCAATCTTCTTCTCCAGCTTGGCAACTTCAACCAAATGCTTCGCCTGCAGATCTGCATACCGGTTGGCTTCTCTGAGCTTGGAGGTAGCTGTAGACAACTGTTTGGTTTTGCTGGCGGCAGTTCCAGCAGCAAGAGATTTTTTCCCCGCGTCAGCCGCCTTCTGCGACTCCCTGGCCTTCTGGCTCGATAGCTTTGCTAGAGCGTCACGAACGCTGGCAACTTGACGACGATACATATCAAGACTCATAGGAGCCCCCTATAGTTTTCAAAAGCGGCGCAGCAGAAAAACGAGCCGAGAAGATGACGTAAAATCAGTCCGCCTGGCCGCCATAGGCAACACGAGCCAAACCCAGCATCAGGGTGAAAGCAGCTATCAGCACAAGATGTTCAGTCAGCGAACTCAGCATGATCATGGCGGATCTCCTCGGGTTGCGATGACCCAACCATAGGCATCATTAACCTCGGAAGCGATACGTAAACTTTCGGTCTGTAAACATTTCGAACATACGTAGACCTACGCCGACGGATGCGCCTTGCCGGATCTCAAAATCAACGGATACTGTACATAAATACAGTTACCGGCAATTTCTCATGAGCAATGCCCTGATCCTTGGCGCACTCCACGCCAGCAGCACACGCCTACCCTTCTTTGACGCGCACATTCCTGCCGGTTTCCCCAGCCCGGCACTGGATCACATGGAGCACAAGCTTTCCCTGGATGAGCTGCTGGATATCAATGCACCGCACACTTACGTCGTGCTGGTCAGCGGTGACAGCATGACCGGGGCGGGTATCTTCGATGGTGACCACCTGATCGTCAGTCGTGCATTGGAAGCAAAACCAGGCGATGTCGTTGTGGCCTGCTTAAACGGCGATGTGTTCGTTAAACGGCTGGGTAAAAGTCACGGGACGTATGTGCTGCAATCCGAGCACCCTGATTACGCGCCGCGCTACGTACTGGATGATGACGAACTGATGATCTGGGGCGTCGTGAGTCACAGCCTGCGGAATCACCGCCCCCATGCCTGAGCCCGTGTTTGCCCTTATCGACTGCAACAGCTTCTACGCAAGCTGCGAGCGGGTATTCCGGCCCGATCTGCAGCGCACACCCATCGTCGTGCTGAGCAACAACGACGGCTGTGTGATTGCACGCTCCGCCGATGCCAAACCCTTCGTGAAGATGGGTGCTCTGTTCCATGAAATCCGTGGCGAACTCAAGCGCCATGGCATCGTGGCGTTCAGCAGTAACTATGCGCTGTACGGTGACATGAGCGAGCGCGTGATGAGCATCATTGAAGCGCGTCTGCCAGCGGTTGAGGTGTACAGCATCGATGAGGCTTTTGCCGACCTGACCGGCATACCGGGATCACTGGAAACCCTTTCCAGAACACTACAAAGCGAGATCAAACAGAAAACCGGCATACCCGTGGGCATCGGTATCGCCGGCACTAAAACCTTGGCCAAGTTAGCCAACCACGCGGCCAAGCGCTGGCAACGACAAACTGGCGGCGTGGTCGATCTACGTGACCCTATACGCCGCGACAAACTGCTCAAGGTCATATCAGTAGAAGATGTCTGGGGCATCGGCAGGCGCATGCAGGTGCACCTCAACGCACTTGGTATTAAAACTGCCTGGGATTTGGCCAGCTGCGACGCCTGGGAACTGCGTAAGCGCTTCAATGTGATCATCGAGAAAACTGCGCGAGAGCTTCGCGGCACTGCCTGCCTAGAGCTTGAAGAAGCCGCGCCGGCCAAGCAGGAAATCTGCTGCAGTAGATCGTTTGGAAAACGCTTAAAGACCATCGGACCGATTCAGGAAGCCGTCACCGCTTACGCCACAAGGGCTGCTGAAAAACTTCGCCAGCAGGGCTCACTGTGCCGGCAGATTCGCGTCAGCCTGCGCACCGGCATGTTCAACCCCACTGAAGCCAAATACGCCAATGGGCTGCTTTGCCAACTGCCCTATCCGACCGACGACACACGCCTGATTATTGCCGCTGCCCGAGAAGGTATCAGTCGACTTTATCGAGATGGATTTAGCTACGCCAAAGCCCAGGTATTGCTTCTGGATCTGTGCAGGCGAGATGAGTACACGCAGGATCTATTTGCACCTGAACAACCAGTAAAAACTGAGCGACTGATGAGCACGCTAGACGCTATCAATCGACGATGGGGGCGCGGAACCTTGCAACCTGGGCGACTAGCCAAGCAAGCTGAATGGGGCATGCGCAGGGAAATGCTTTCGCCTGCGTACACCACTCATTGGTCAGGCCTACTGGTAGCAAAGGCCAAGTAGCGTTGCAGCTAGAAGTATGCAGAGATACTCACCATCAACGGAAACGTTTCAGATTGCCCTTACGCAGGCATCGAGCCCCCGCAGGTTTCAAGCGCAGGTGCTGGGCATCCTTGACCAGGTAACTCATTGCCCTGTGGATATGAGGCCGAATCGATAGATTCCCCCTCTGGATGTGGCCAATGCCGCACTTTTCGCCATATTGCTCCTTGTCGTGATTACAGCTGTGCGTGTAGCCCTGGCCATGGGTAATGTCTTGCCACAGCTCACCGATCTGGATGGCCTTGTAGACATCTCCACGCACCTCGTTGCCATTGAAAAAGTAGGCCGCATGAATGTGGTATCCCCGACCGTCATTCCGATCACCTTGCTCGACCGAGTAAATGTGGCCGATAAGATCGTCGAAAACCGGATTACGTTTATGCTCAGCGACTAACTGCCCAAGATCATCGAAGACGTGCTCGGCTCGAAGCCTCGCCTGCGCTTCGGAGCGGTAGTAAAGATCGACCCGAACTATGGTGATACGCGAGTAAAGCGCCATCAGAGCGTTCACGTAATCAGCGATTTCCATTTCCTGCTTACGTGCCTCACCGCGACGATCACCTTTCTTACGCCGATACCGCAACTGCCGGGTCAGCTGACGGATCCGTGCTACAAGAACGTTCATGCTTTGGTGGTGATCTAGGTAGGCGGTCCCCCTTTCATTCAGACAAGCAGGTCCATCTGGATGACGCTCAAGGCGTATGTCCTGGCAGGCCTCGCTGAACGCCTGCAGGTGCTCGCTGTAGCTGTACTCAACCCGATAATCAAAAAGGTCGATCATCTGTTTAATGTGTATGAAATGTCGGGAGAGCCTGGTCTGCTCGACGCGCTCGTAACCTGAGCGGCTTTGCGTTATGCGAAATGCCGGTGTGTCAGTATTTTCGATGGCCTGGACGAGTGACTCAATTTGCAGGGCTATGTCGGATTGAGAGAGGTGAGTGTAATTATTCTGGTTGTTCATGGCGGGTACCTGGTTGGTTGTTTTCATACCAGGTGCGTGTTGTGTGTTTATTAACCGCTTGCCTACTCCAGAAAGGTTATTGGTAGCTGTACCTACCTAGTGAGCATGACTATTAAGAAGAATAAATAGATAGCTATTGGCTATATAAATAGAAGCATCTCAGACCACAGCCGGCCACCCCAGCTGACCAGGCAATGGGGAACAACATTGCCAAGCCTGCCGAGAGATTAATCGTATTGCGTAATGGGCGAGTTAGCTGAGAATGCTGGACTTTTCCAGGCGGCATAAACGCCATGACCAACCGAAGCTGATCATGGCGCTAGTGGTCAGTTCTAACGGGCTACGCTCAGGTGGCCGGTGGTGCGTACTGCATTGCCCTGTGCAAGATCGCGCTCCTCAATCCTGGCCAAGATCCAATCACAGACCTCGCTGTACACCCAGCCGACGCAACGGTCGCCAAGTGAAACTGGCGACGGAAACGTGCCTTCACCGATGTATTTGTAGATGGTCGACCGGGCTAGGCCAGTCGAATCGATGACCTCTTTCAAACGGATGATTCGCATGAGCAGGCTCCTCTGTATGGTTCAGAGGATCTGCGAGGGCTGTAAAAAAACACTTACCCCTTGAGCCGCGTCTGAAGACCAAACCGGTAGCGGTCATCTATCCCCAGCTCAGCCTCCCGCTCGTACAGTTCGCATACATTCCACGGCTCATATTTCACAACCACACAACCATATCGAGGCACGAGGCTGGGCTTTACTAAGACTGTAGTAATCCTATGGCATGGCGTTGGTATAAGCTGGATCCGCACTCCACCATTTTTCCAATCGGGCATACGCATGAGCACTATCTGAATTCTTCTGGCACGCTCAAACACCAGAAAAGAAAAGTGCTCGATAATACGCAACCAACGCCCCTCATCAATGCTCAGGCCACCGCTAACTCTGCCCCTCGGTCTTTGGAAATTATTGCCAATCAAAGCCTCAAGCTCTGCCTCTAAATCCGCACCCAGCAAACGACCAGGCGCCGCCCAATGACTGGATAAAAGAAAGGATGCGTATCCGTCCAGTCGATGCCAGAAGACATCAAAGTCCGCATCACTTAACTGCTTAAAGTAGCCCCTCAAAACCGGAGCAATACCTCCGTCCTCTCGGATCACAACCTCTCGCCGCTCCCCAGTATCTTCCTCGATAACGACAATCCCCCGCCTATCAACGACCATCCCGAGCAGTGGATGGGATAAGTCGAGAATATAGGACGACATGACCCTTACCCCTGTGAACAACCCCCTAGAGAGGCCCGACGCATAGCTTCGGATTACGCCCATATCCATCAGGCGCGACAACTGCGCCTTCAACCGGAACTCGGTCATTCCAGTCAGTAGACGCAGATCAGCCATCCCAAGCCCATCCACAACACCAAACTCATTTGCATGATTGACCAGCACGGCGAGTAACCACCGGTTAGCAAGACTCAGTTGGTCGCTTTTCTTTCTGACCGGAGGCTGCTTGTAGCCGATCCTCATATCCGCATCCTCATCGCAACCCTCGCAGGAGCGCAAGTCAGTGATCGGCGTCAGAAGATGATTGATTATCTGCAGACATTCCGAAGTGCAACTTACTGCAGAAGAGTTCAAGCGTTCTCGGATCTTGGGCGAGATTTCATAGCTACGCGACGGCCGCCCCCGCCCGCAACTCACCTTCTTAACGACTAGGTATGAGTCAGCCGATGCCAATCTGGAGACGGCTCGCATCACAACGCGTGGAGGCATACCCACAGAGCCTGAAAGCTCTCGCACCGTCAGCGACACAGCCTCACCGTCCTGAAAGCGCATCGAAAATGACGCGAGAAACAGCCTTTCTTCAGGTCTAATGGTGCTTGTTTTGTGCCGCAGCAGAGCCATGTGCATAAGCATGAAAACCTGTTTTTATTTCGTAAAACTACACTACCATAAGAATTAACATGACTTAATATCGTTTTTATAAACGCATTAGATAACGTTATTAGCTATTATCGGTAAAGTTGCAGTGCAGCCAGGGTGCTGCGAGCTCGATTTTGGAGATGTACAATGGGACGCCCAAGAAAGCCCGGCCTTGAATGGCTAGACCCGGAAAATGCCAAGCAGCACCATTGGGCGCGAGACTACTTGCGGTTTCGGGGCCACGAGAGTCTTGTCGATGCCAACATCAACCCTTTAAGCATTTCCCGAATGGACCTGCTCCGTGTTGGTCAGGAGCTCGAAAAGAAAGAAGGGTCACGCGAGCTATTCCGCGATATGAAGGACGCTTGGCGCCAGGAAAGGAGTCGGAGCAAGAAGAAGGAAGAGGGCTACCGGCCCTGCCTTTTTACCCTCAAAGGCACCACCAGAGACAGTCTGCAACAAATGGCCGAAGAGCAAGGAATAGATGCAACGGCGCTGTTGGAGAGGCTGATTGATAAAGCTTACAAAGCTCATCTTAAAAAGCAGCAGGGAGCACAGGAGCAACCAAAGCAAACCATCTATGGGGACCGCCAAGATATTGGTTCACCCAAGGACGAGTCTGCAACGGCCACAAAAGAAGCAAATCCTAACTCACAAAAAAGCGAGAACACCGGGCATCGAGAAATCTTCCCAGGGACACCTCTACCACCCCTCGACATGAATCAGAACAGGAAAATCCGCCCCCAGAAAAAGCGCACTCTGACCATACGTCTTAGTGAAGAGCCGACAACTAAGACTGGCGATCAACCCGAACGGTACAGCCACGCCACCGAGGAGGAAATACAGGAACCATCACGCGGATCAGTAGAGGAACAACACCCCAGCAACGAGATCCATGCACCGGAACAACGAGCAGGCATCGACACACTCAACCCAGCAGAATCGCCAGAAATCTGGACCGGAACGGCTCTAACGGAAGAGGACATGAGATACGCTTTCGAAAAGAGCGCGGAAACCGCGAAACACATACGTGGCGAACTGCGGACTAAGCTAAAACCTTGAACACTATGGTCAAGACTTCGCTTTGCAGTCAGCAGAACCCCAGCTCTGCAGCTCCGAGGTATCTGCGAGCAAGAGCCCTAAGCCATCGAGATCGCTAAGCAGAAAATGCGCGAGACCAAGGAAGCAATCGGGTCCTCAGTAGCAAAGCACGAAATGATGAGCCCAAGGGTGATTTGAGGATGGCCCGACTCAGAAGCGGAAGGTGAGGCTGAATCAACAGCCAAGAGTCCCGGGTTCAAATCTAGCATTTCTGTATTCCAAACTGTATTCCTGTTACTTTTATTAACCGAATTAAACTATATATATCAACAACTTAATAGCCCTGTTCAAATTACCCCGGCCCACCAAATATACATCTAAGGGCGTCCACGGACGTCCTTTTTTGTGCCTGAAATCCAGTAAATACGGGGCTTTCAGCGCCACCAGTGTCCGTGAGCGTCCAGCAGGATCTATGTCTTTTGGTATTCCAAATAGTATTCCAAGCCAACAGATACTAATTTTTGGAATACCAAAACCCGCCATGAAATACCAACACGCGCTCAAGCCAACCGATCTCAATAATCCGGGAAGGATGCTCGGTAAACCGAGTGCATCCCCGGCGCAGTCTTAGTCTGTTCGGACGTTTTGATAGAGCATCAACCGCGAGGTTTCGTGCAGCCCGCGCGTCAACTCGGCCAGGCGGCGAAACTCTTCAGGGTGCTGCTCGGCGACATTATCCAGCGGGGTCTGCGAGGCTAGGTCATGCAGGGTTGGCTGGCTGCCGTCGTGCTGCATTTGCAGGAGGAAGTCCTTGGTCACGCCACCAATCAGCGGGAACGTCCCCTCTTGGAGTACCAGCGGCACTACACGCTCGCCCTCCGCTGCCAGCTGCTGGATGTCGCGGCCCAGCGCGCCGTTACGAAACTCCATGCCGGCCATGCCGAGCACACTGGGCAACAGGTCAACCAAACCCACGGCGTCCTCGATCACTCGCGCCCCCAGCAATTTAGGCGCATGGATCAGCAGCGGTACGTGATTGCTTTCCAGCCCGAGCTTTTCGAATGCCGGCGGCATGTGCGGAATCTGGCTGATGCGGGTGTTGTGGTCGCCAAACATGACGAAGATGGTGTTGTCGTACCAACCGCCCTCTTTGGCAATCTCCATCAAACGACCGATATTGAAGTCCAACAGCCGTACCGCGTTGTACTGAGCGACGCTGCGCGAGCCTGCGTTTTGCACGGTTTCCAGCGGTGGATCAAGCACCTCAAAGCCATCGTTCTCGTTGGGGATGGTAAACGGCCGATGGTTGCCCGCCGTTTGGATATAGGCAAAGAAGGGCTTACCCTGCGCTTGTTGGCGCAGGATGCGGTCGCTCTCCTTGAACAGGTCGAGATCCGAAATCCCCCAGACATCGACCATGGGCGAATTCCAGTGACGCTCTTCGAGCAACTGCACATCGTCGATGCTCTGACGAATCAGGGCATTCATATTCGCCCAGCCAGAGTTGCCGCCGATCATGTAATACTTGTCGTAACCGGACAGCGCATTGATCAAGCTGTGTTGACGGGTAATCAGCGGGTTGCGCGTCGAGGTCTCCGCGCGTGACACGTCGGGTACACCAGAGATGCTGGCCCAGACGGTTTTCGCCGTGCCGGTAACGGGCACATAGAAGTTTTTGAAAAACAAACTCTGCTTGGCCAGCCGATCAATATTCGGGGTTGGGTTCAGCGGATTACCGTAAGCCCCCACTGCGCTGGTACCCAATGATTCGAGCATGACGAACACCACATTCGGGCGCTGACTGCCGACAATCGCATAGGGTTGCGGGGCTTGTTGACGAATGAAGTTTAGGCTCTGCGCATCGGGCTGATCGACGCCCAGATAACGGCTGACGACCTCGTAATGCGCAGCAACCTGCGCTCGGTCGTAGGGCTCGTTTGGCACCCGAAGGGTGTCGTAGAGGAAGATCACCGGATTCAGACCGAGCGCGGATATCTGGTTGTCGCCGGAGAAGAAGGCGTCACTCCAGCGCAGCGGTACTGGGTTTTCCAGGTTGATGTTCTCAACCCGGCCCAGAATGCCGAGAAAGACAACCATAACCATCAGGGCGCTGCCCCAGGTCAGTGAAAGACGGCTGATCGGTTTTGCTGGGCGATCCAAAGTCACCCGTTCAAGACGCAGTAGCAGCCACCACACCAAGCCGGTCGCCGCTGCCCAGCCGAGAGTGATCCACACCACGGGATAGGTCTGCCAGACCATGTCACTTGAGATTTGTGCGTCATCAAGAAAGCGCAATACGGTGGCATTGATGCGCACACCAAGGTAGGCGTAATGGCCAAAATCAATGATGTAAACCAGCAGCACCGCGCCGAGCGCCAGTGCTAGATACAACCGTGCCAACCAGCGAATGGCGCGCGAGCGTGTCAGGTTCCACACCGGCAACCATGCCAACAGGGCAACGGGCAACATCAGCAAGATGGCCAGGCGCAGATCAAAACGCAGCCCTATGCCGAGGGTTGCTGGCACGGCCTCAACCTCACCAAGGGCACTGGCTGCAAATCCCGAGAAGCCGATAAAGAACAAACCGCGCAATGCCGCCAGCGCTACAAAGAGAATCGCCACTGCACCAAACCAGTAGTGCAAGCGCCGCGAGTGAAGCCAACCCATCATCCAACCCTCAATTTATAAACCCGTCAAAACCGTGCTGCTTTGCCATTAGGAACGGCTCGGCACGTTCAACTCACGCGGTGCAGACGGCCAACGCAGAACCTTTTTAATGACATAACCGATCAGCGAACCGCAGCAGTAAAGGGCGATGAACGGATCAAGCAGGTAGTCCCAATAATTCGGCGAAGGCTTGAGGCCCAGGCTAAATGCTAAGGTGGCCAGGCCGAGCATGCAGGCCCCCAGCCAATTGCCCAACACCAGCAGCGCCAGGGCTAGCAAGCCGATGACCAGGATCAACGGGCGTGGGTTGTAACCGAGGCTGTAGGGGTCAAAGTACGTCAGCCCCATCGTCGCCGGGTACAGGAAGAGTGCCAACGCTGCCATCACGATCAGCAGCTGCAAACGGGCGGCATGCCCCAGTCGTGCCGCCATCCCCATGCGCACCGCTGTAGCGAATGCCAGCGCCACCAACGAGGTAATGGCCACATCGTCGGTGAAGCTACGCATGTAGGCCGCCAGCGAGAGCCCGTCTACGGGAATGAAACTGATCCCCAGCAGCACGATTAGGCGAACCGCTTGCAGGCTAGGCCTGAGGCCAAACCCCGGAAGAACAACGAACGCGAATAGCGAAAAGGTCAGATGCGCCTGCCAAAGCTCAAGCATTAGAGCTGCTCCTCTAGCCAGGCATCATTGAAGCTGACGTGTTTGATAAAGGTGTTGTTCCACGAATAAACCAGGTGGTAGAGGCCATCAGCACTCTTGATGAAATACGGGTATTCGTACTCAAAGTCGCAGCCCAACTTGGAACACACGCGGTAATCCAATTTGCCCAGGAACGCGTCGACAAGGCTCAGGCGATTTGGCCCGCTGGAGAGGCGGAACTCGTCGCCGATGATGTCCCGATAAGCCTCCGGGCTAAATGGATTGCCTTCCAGATCAGGGGACTCATCCAGATCGATCACCTGTGTCCAATGATCGAGGCTGGCATCGGTGCCCATCAGGCGCAAACGAAAGCGCCCGTCTTCAAGATCATTCAAGGCCACCAGCAAGCCATGATTAGGTGTGGCTACCGCGGCAAGGGAAGAGTTGGGGTTGGATGGATCAAGCGGATACGGCTCGCTCCAAGTCTGCCCAGCGTCCTCCGTGCGGCTGGCGAGCACTTTGTAAAAGGTATCGCCGGCATAGCGCAGCATCGCAATCGCGTTTTGCGCGTCCATGGGCACCACAGTCGGCTGGAGGGAGTGCTTGCCCTTACTGATCCGGCTTTTATCGAGCACCTCGCCAGAGGGGCTGATGTACAGGTACTCAGCAAACTTACCGAGAAACTCATGGTAGACGGGCAGCCCAATGGTGCCGTCGCTGTGAAAGACCGGCGCGTTACGCACCAGTGTGCTGATGTTCAGAAAAGGCGAGGTGATCAGCTGCCTCGGGGGCGACCAGCTTTCGCCAAAGTCATCCGAGTGCATCGCATTGATTGCACTGCCCGCCCAACCGCCCACGGAAACCGACACATAGAACAGCCACAGGCGATTGTCGGGAGCCAGCGCAATAACCGGATTACCCAGTTTGCGTATATGCTTTTGGGTAGCGGACTGAGTCGACTCCCGCGTGGCCAGCACCAACTCGGCACCCCACTCTGCCGTTTTCGCGTCGTAGCGCGAGCCGCGAACCTGAACATCCGCTGCGCCCTCTCGGGAACCGGCAAACCACACCGCCATCAACCCACCATCGGGCAGTGATGCCACCGAAGACGCGTGCACAAACTCTTCAAGGTCCGAAGACGCGAAGCGGCTTGTGTAGAAAGGCGCTGCAGTGCTGCTGACGATTTCGTCAGATATTGCTGAAACAGCAAAGCCCGAAATGGGACGATCGGGATGAAGCCACCACGCGCAGGTAAACACCGCAGACAGGGAAATAACAGCCAGGACCGAAGGCAAAAAACCGAACTTCTTAGCGCGCATTGAAAAAACCATATTCACACAAACACCTACGAACCCTGCATGTGAGCAGGGACGGCTAGATACAGAACTCAGAGGTTAGAAACATGGCAGACGCGTTATGGGCGGGTTGTGGCAGGAGTCCAACTCAACTCAAATTGATGAAGTGACTGATTGATGCGCCCTTAAAAGCGGCCTGATGGTGGCCTAGTGGACTCATCGATGCAATCGTGGATATATATCCCCAGCACCTCAGCGATTATTTCTGGTCACTGCCGAAGGCCGCTGAAATCCCATAACGCCTGACATTTATGATCGAACTGATGCGATTGAAATTGACTGGCCTGCAACATCTGGTCAAAAAGACACCCTGGAAATGGTCGCGACTACTGATGTGCACGCACGTCCAGCGACCCGAAGCCCAACGGTATGCCGTAACGATGATCAGCGCCTGCTCCAGTGTGGCCGTTACGCCGCCATAAGCGCCCTGCACGCCTCTAGCGTACCGTTTGCTGATTTTCGCCACTGATCACTGACATGCACCGCTGTGCATCGAAGGACGTTTGGCCGTATCGGCGAACACCATTATGCTACCGCGTTCGCGGCAACACGCTCAGCGCTTGGAACAGGCTGAGGTCGAGTACATGGCGCCGCAATGTACTCGGTGCGCGAATAAAACCGCTCAGAGCACTTAGGCTATGTGCAGCAGAGGGCCACTGAAGACTCGGCTTACACCCATCGCTGGATTTGACGCCCCCATGCAACTGATTACCGAACTGATCCACCCCGAACTCAAATCCACCCAGGGCAGAGTATTTCGCCGGCATGCTGCGCGTGGCATCGTGCTGCGCGATGAGCAAATCCTGTTGTTGTACACCGAGCGGTACAACGATTTCAGCTTCCCAGGCGGCGGTCTCGATGCCGGTGAAGACATCATCGCCGGGCTCACCCGTGAGCTTGAAGAAGAGACCGGCGCCCGCGACATTCGAATAGTGCAGAACGTTGGCTATATCGAAGAGTACCGGCCCTACTGGAAGCCGCAGTACGACCTGATGCACATGACCTCGCACTTTTACCAGTGCGAAGTAGCCCCGCAACTGCAACCCGTTAGGATGGAACGCCACGAGATCGCCAATGGCATGCGCCCCGTTTGGGTTGATCTACACGAAGCCATCGCACACAACCAGGCCGTCATGCAGCGTCAGGAAACCTCGATGGGGCAATCCATTCAACGCGAGACGTTCATGCTGCGAAAGGTAGCGTCAGCGCTGTTGAACCCCGCTCAGTAGTCATCGACACCGACCGCTGCGTTCTTTCACGTGCAGTGCGCTCAATAAGCGCTGGCTGAGAGAGCGCCTGGAAATCATGACGCCGTATTAGACAGGGCACAGGCTGGTAGCTGACCCCGCCCTGACCGCTTGGCGCCATTCATTAAGTCACTCCCGAAAAAAAAGCCTGCCGTGACATCTCGGTAATTTAGATATAGACAAATCTAAATATGACGAATAACCTGGCGCAGTTATTCGCACAACCAGCAGCGGGGTGACCATGCCCAGCACCAGAGACACACCTGCGCTGCTACCCCCATATGCCCGCTTCGGATTTCCCAGCGTGGGTCAGTGAGGCAACCGGCAATCCTTGCGCAACCCTTAGCGCTCGGGTCGCCGCTGGCCTCGAAACGCAAACGCTAGCGCTTGAAGCCTGATGCACAACACGCACATCAGCAGCACCTGGCTTGAGCTAGGCGGCTGCAGACGCAATAGCAGTTTTAATTTAAAGATTGATAAATTTAGATATTGAGGTATTAAAAATGGACAACAGCGTACTGTTCCAAAGCACTCAGCTTGGCCCCTACACCCTGAAAAACCGCATCGTTCTGCCGCCCCTTACCCGCTCACGCAGCTCGCAACCCGGCAACATCGCCAACGAACTGATGGCCACCTATTACCGCCAGCGCGCCGGTGCAGGCTTTATGGTCACGGAAGGCACGCAAATCGAGCCGCGTGGTCAGGGCTATGCGTGGACGCCGGGTATCTACAGTGCGGAGCAGATCGACGGCTGGCGCAAAGTGACGGATGCCGTGCACGCCGAAGGCGGGGTGATTTTCGCTCAGCTGTGGCACGTCGGCCGCGTCTCCCACACCTCATTGCAACCCGGCGGCGCAGCGCCTGTGGCGCCGTCTGCGATTGCGGCCACCAACGTCAGCGTCTTTATCGAAACAGCTCCTGGCGCGGGCGCGCTGGCAGCTCCCTCGGCGCCACGCGCACTGACCACAGCTGAGGTCAAAGAGCTTGTACAGCTGTATGCCCAAGCCGCTCGCAACGCACTTGATGCAGGCTTCGACGGGGTGGAGCTTCACTGCGCCAATGGCTACCTAGTCAACCAGTTCATTTCAGCACACACCAATCAGCGCGAAGATGAATACGGTGGCTCGCTGGAGAACCGTCTGCGCTTCCTCCGTGAAATAACCCAGGCCGTTGCCGCCGTGGTTGGCAAAGAGCGCTTGGGCGTGCGTTTCGCCCCTCTGTTTGCCAGCACCGACGAAGACCGTGTGTACCTCGGCCTGGTAGAAGAAAACCCGCATGAAACCTATGTTGAGGCCGTAAAGGTTCTGCAAGACGTCGGCATCGCTTACCTGTCGCTGGCTGAGGCGGATTGGGATAACGCACCGGAGCTGCCGGAAGCCTTCCGCATCGCTGTGCGCGCGAACTTCACCGGCAAGATCCTCTACGCCGGGCGTTACACCGCTGAGCGCGGCATTCGCACCATCGAAGCGGGCTGGGGTGATCTGGTGGCATTCGGTCGGCCCTTTATTGCCAACCCGGATCTGCCGGCGCGTATTGCCAATAATTGGCCGCTGAACCCCGTAGACCCAAGCAGCATGTACGGTGGCACAGAGAAAGGTTACACCGACTACCCAACCTACGAATAACCAGCCCGCCACACACGGTGCCCGGCCTGACTGCGGGCACCGTGTGTTTGCGCTCGATAAATTGTAATATCGAGAAAACTAGGTATTGGATGCTATGAACATAGACGTCAGCGAAGCCCTGAAAGCCCTGGATAACCCCACACGCTTGGCGATCTTGAATTGGCTGAAAGACCCGCGAACGCACTTCCCCGAGCAGGAGATTGATCCTGAGGACGTTGGGGTTTGTGTGAGCATTATTCAGAAACGCGTCGGGCTGTCGCAGTCCACGGTTTCGCTATACCTCTCGGCCCTGCAGCGGGCCCATTTGGTCACCTCACAGCGCATCGGTCCTTGGACCTACTACAAGCGCCATGAGCAAAATATTGCGGCATTTGTCAGCGCACTCAACGCGCTGATTTAAGTGCGCGGCTTGGCAGCGCTTGCTGCTCAGCCCATCTGAGCCTGGCGCGCTTTTAGGTAAGCAATTACCTCCGCCTGCTCACCGGCAAACTCAATACGCGCCCCTTTGCTTTCGCGCTGGAAGGCGTACATGGGGTCGTAATACTCACGCAGCAGCCCTTCGATCCAGCCACGGTGCAGGTCAACGTCGCCACTGCGCTGTTGCTCGGCAAGCGCCGCCTGCATGATCGTCAGCAGCCGCTGGTAACGCTCGCCGCCCAGGCGCTTCTGGATATTGCTCAAGCTTTGCAGCAGACGCTCGGCGAACAAGCCAAAACCATCCTCAACGCCGTGCACGCGGAGAAACTCGGCGCACAAATGGGTCACGTAATCCCCGAGGATGCGTTCTACACGACCGGCGAAGCTGTCTTCCAACCACACCAACGGATAGCCCTGCATACCTTGGTACAGCTCCAACGGCAGCGAGCAGGTGCCGACCAGGCGACTCTCGTCCTCCAACACAAACTGCCGGGTGCCAACGGCGCGCTGCTTAAGGATGTCGATGGCCAGGCGGTTTTCGAAGTCGATTTGCCCTGGCTGGCCGGTGGCACGCTTGCCGAAGCTGGAACCGCGATGGTTGGCGTGACCTTCCAGGTCCAGGCTGTTGCTCAACTGGCTAATCACTTCGGTCTTGCCGGTGCCGGTCATGCCGCCGACGATGACAAAACTGCATTCGGCCACCGCCTGCTGGGTGGTCTCTAACAAGAAGCTGCGCATCGCCTTATAGCCGCCCACCACCCGCGGATATTCAATGCCCGCATCTTTGAGCCACTGCTGAGTGATCTGCGAGCGCAGGCCACCCCGGAAGCAGTAGAGGTAACCGTCGGGGTTAGCCTTGGCGAAGGCGCTCCAGGCGGCGACCCGCTCATCCTTAACCGCACCACTGACCAACTGATGGCCCAGTTCAATGGCCGCATCCTGGCCATGCTGCTTGTAACAAGTGCCCACCCGCTGGCGCTCGCTGTCGTCCATCAACGGCAAGTTGAGCACGCCGGGGAAGGCGCCTTTGTGGAACTCCACCGGTGCGCGGGCATCCATCAGCGGTCGATCATTCAGGAAAATATCGCGGTAGTCGCTGCTGTTGTCGCGCATCAGAGCACCTCTACCGCATAGGTCTGTCGCTCGACCAGCTGACCGATTGGCGCCAGGTTCAGGCCCAGCTCGGCAGCCAACGCGAGAAACTCAGCCTCGCCCTCTGCGCTGACAGCCACCAGCAAGCCGCCGCTGGTTTGCGGGTCACAAAGCAGGTTGCGTTGCGCCTCGCTGATGGGCGCGATTTTCTCGCCGTAACTCTCGAAATTGCGCAGGGTGCCGCCCGGCACGCAGCCCTCATCCAGGTAATAGTCAACGCCGGGTAAACGCGGCACGGCAGCGTAGTCGAGCTGCGCCGTAAGGCCCGCACCGTCGGCCATTTCCACCAGATGGCCGAGCAAGCCGAACCCGGTGACATCGGTCATGGCGGTAACGCCGGCGAGTTTGCCGAAGCGGCTGCCGGGCTTGTTGAGGGTGCACATCCACTTGCACGCCAGGCCGATGTCTTCAGCCCGCAGCTTGGCTTTTTTCTCAGCCGTGGTGAGGATGCCAATGCCCAGCGGTTTACTGAGGTAGAGCCGGCAGCCGACCGTGGCGGTGTCATTGCGCTTCATATGGCGCTTGTTCACCACGCCCGTCACAGCCAGGCCAAAGATCGGCTCTGGGGCGTCGATGGAATGGCCGCCGGCCAACGGAATGCCCGCCTCATCACACACCGCGCGGCCGCCGCGAATCACTTCACGCGCCACTTCCGGCGGCAGCAGGTTAACCGGCCAACCAAGGATGGCGATGGCCATCAGCGGGTCGCCGCCCATGGCGTAGATATCGCTGATCGCATTGGTCGCGGCAATACGGCCGAAGTCATAGGGGTCATCGACGATGGGCATAAAGAAGTCAGTGGTCGAGACCACGCCACGCTCATCATCCAAGGCATACACCGCCGCGTCGTCCCGCGAGGCGTTGCCCACCCACAGTTTCGGGTCGAGGTTCTGCGCGCCACTGCCTGCCAGGATGACGTCCAATACCTTGGGGGAAATTTTGCAGCCACAACCGGCTCCATGGCTGTACTGGGTCAGGCGGATCGGCTCGCTCATGGGTCAGGCTCTCGGCAAATCAGAAAACAAGCCGCGGATTCTAACAGGCCGCTGGAAAATGTAGGCGAGGCCGGCTGAGCAATGCGCCGAGAACGTGGGGCGATGGGGGGCATGGGCACGTCGTGGCGGCTTTAAGCCCTGCATTCTTTAATAAGAAGGCCAACCCAGGCTGTTTTCCCATGGCCTGCGGGCAACGCTGGTCTTTAACGCAGCGCTCCCTATAATCGCGCACGTCTGTTTACCTGACCACACGCAGCCAGCGGATCCGCTGAGCTGTCACCTCGAACCTTTTCCGCTATTGAACCGGAGAATCTTCATGCTCAAACGTACCCTGGCATTCGCCACCTGTGCTGCCCTGTGCCTGTCCGCTAGCCTGCTGCAGGCGGCTGAAACCCTGCGTGTCAGCGCTATCCCAGATGAAGCGCCAACCGAACTGCTGCGCAAATTCAAGCCGCTGGGCGCCTACCTGGAACAACAACTGGGCATGAAGGTCGAGTTCACCCCGGTTGCCGACTACCCTGCCGTGGTCGAAGCCCTGGCGACTGATCGCCTCGATATGGCCTGGCTTGGCGGTTTCACCTTTGTCCAGGTGCGCCTGAAAACCGGCAATGCCATCCCGCTGGTGCAGCGCGAGCAAGATGCCCAGTTCACCAGCAAATTCATCACCGCCGACGCCAACGTAAAATCCCTGGCCGACCTCAAGGGCAAAACCTTTGCTTTCGGTTCGGTATCGTCGACCTCTGGCAGCCTGATGCCGCGTTATTTCATGCTACAGGACGGCATCAAGCCAGAAAGCCACTTCAGCCGTATCGGCTACTCCGGCGCGCATGACGCCACGGCTGCCTGGGTGCAGGCAGGCAAGGTTGATGGCGGCGTGCTCAATGCCAGCGTGTGGGACAAGCTGGTTGCCAGCGGTAAGGTCGACACCACTAAGGTTCGCGTCTTCGCCACCACCCCGAGCTATTTCGACTACAACTGGACCGTGCGCGGCAACCTTGACCCAGCGCTGGTCGCGAAAATCAAAGCGGCCTTCCTCGCGCTCGATCCAGCTAAGCCTGAGCACAAAGCGATTCTCGACCTGCAGGCTGCCAGCCGCTTTATCGAAACCAAGCCTGAGAACTACACCGGCATCGAGGACGCCGCTCGCGCCGCTGACCTGCTGAAATGAGCCTACGCCTGACTCAGGCGACGCTGCAGCACGGTAACGGCGTTCACGCCCTGCGCAATGTCGAACTGCACATTGCGCCCGGCGAGCAGGTGGCGATTATCGGCCCCTCCGGGGCTGGCAAGTCGAGCCTGCTTAACCTGCTAGCCACTGCCCTGCAGCCCAGCAGCGGTGAGCTGCACGTACTCGGCGAACAACCTTGGCAGCTCTCTGGGCGGCAACGTCAGCGCCTGCGCGCCCGCATTGGCCTGGTTCATCAGGCGCCGCCGCTGCCGGCACGCCAGCGTGTGGTGACGGCCGTACTGGCCGGCAAGCTGGGCCAGTGGAGCCTGGCGAAAAGCTTGCTGAACCTGCTGCACCCACTGGATATTGCCGGCGCACAGCGCGAGCTGGCCAAGCTGGATTTGGCTGACAAACTGTTCGCCCAGTGCCAGCAACTCTCCGGCGGGCAGTTGCAACGCGTGGGCATTGCCCGCGCGCTATACCAAGCGCCCGAGGTGCTGCTGGCCGATGAGCCGGTGTCTGCCATGGACCCGGTGCTCGCCGCGCACACCCTCAATGTACTGTGCCGACATGCCGAAGCCAGCGGGGTCACCCTCGTCGCCAGCCTGCATGCGGTGGAGCTGGCCCTGGCACACTTCCCGCGCGTGATTGGCCTGCGCGATGGGCAGATTTTTTTCGACCGCCCGGCCGCTGAAGTCGACCAGGCGCAGCTTGATGCGCTGTATGCCAACGAACAACTGCTCCCGCCTCCCGTCCCCGCCGTTAGCCTGAGCCTACAGATTCCGCGATGCTAAACCGCCCCCACCGCGACCCGGCGGCCCTGCCGCGGCTGTTGCTCAGCCTGCTGGCGCTGGCCCTGCTGTGGCCGGGCATCCAGCTCAGCGAACTGGATCTCGGCGTGTTGCTGCAGAGCGACAGCCAGAGCGAAATGGGCCGTTTCGTTGCGGCCTTCTGGCCAGCGGCGCATGACGCAGAATTTCTCGAGCTGTTGCTGCAGGCCACCTTGCAAACGCTGGCCATCGCCACCGCCGGCATGGCCCTGGCGCTGCTATTGGCAATCCCCGCGAGCCTATTGGCCAGCCGCGCCTTGTCGCTATCCGCCGCCGCCCGTGGTGGCAGGCCTACAGCCTTGGCGCAGCTGCTACGCTGGCCGGTGCGTGGCCTGCTGATTTTCCTGCGCAGCGTGCCAGAAATCGTCTGGGCGCTATTGTTCGTCCGCGCCGTCGGCCTCGGCCCCACTGCAGGCGTGCTGGCCATTGCCATCACCTACAGCGGCATGCTCGGCAAGGTCTATGCGGAAATTTACGAGTCCGTCGACCAGCGCCCCATGCACGCCCTGCTGCAGGCTGGCAGCGGCCGGCTGGCGGCGTTCGCCTACGGCATCCTGCCGAATGCCGCGGCAGAACTGACCTCCTACACCGTGTACCGCTGGGAATGCGCGATTCGCGCCTCAGTAGTGATGGGTTTCGTCGGCGCTGGCGGCCTTGGCCAACAGATCGACCTGTCGATGCGCATGTTTGCCGGCGGTGAAGTGGCGAGCATGTTGCTGACCTTCCTGCTACTGGTGCTGCTGGCCGATCAGCTCAGCCGCCTGCTGCGGCGGAGGTTGGCATGAACCGGCTGATCAATCTGCTGCTGTTAGGCGTCATCGGCGTGGCGGTATACGCCTCGTTCGCGTATCTGGGCATCGACCTCGGCACACTGATCGGTGGCGACAGCCTGACGCAGATGGCCGGCTACGTGCAGCGCTTTCTCAGCCCCGACCTGAGCGCGGAACATCTTGCCGTCATCAGCCGTGGCGCGCTGGAAACCCTGGCCATGTCGGCCATCGGCACTTTACTGGCGGCGGTACTCGGCCTGTTGCTGGCCTTACCCGCTGCCGGACGCTTCGGCTGGCCGCTGCAAAGCGCGGCACGCATGCTGCTGAATGCCTTGCGGGCGATTCCCGAGTTGGTGTGGGCCGCGCTGATGGTGCTTGCTGCAGGCCTTGGGCCGAATGCCGGCACCCTGGCCCTGGCCCTGCACACCGCCGGCGTGCTCGGCCGCTTATTTGCCGAAGCCCTGGAAAACACCCCCACTGAACCGGCCGAGGCAATTCGCCTGCAAGGCGGCAGCCAGGTCAGTGCGTTTTGCTACGGCACCCTGCCCAATCTGTGGCCACAGCTGTTGGCCTACTGTTTGTACCGCTGGGAAAACAATATCCGCATGGCCAGCGTGCTCGGCTTCGTTGGGGCCGGCGGGCTGGGGCAGATGCTCTACGTCAGCCTCAGCCTGTTTCAAGAAGCGCAGGCCAGCACGGTGATCCTGGCGATGCTGGTGCTGGTGTTCGGCGTTGATGCGCTCAGCGGCTGGACCCGCCAGCGTTGGGTGCGGATGTAGCCGCGGCATGCCACTCTGCTGATGCGCCGCTGCCCTGCAACCAAACGCAGTGGCCAGGGTCCATGTGCGACACGGGCTGCCGCCCACCCGGCGGCGGTCATCATTGTTCGGAGAGATGCCCTTGCCTGCTGTGTTTTTGCTTAAACCTTTGCGCTGGCTCGCCTTAGTTGTGGGCGGGCTTAGCCTTGCGGCATCGGTTCTGGCCTGCCCCAGCGGCCAGCAGCAGGTGTGCGCAGTGGTGTGCTTTTGTGCGCCGCTCAGTCAGGCCGACATTGATAGGCTGTACGCAGACGCCACCCAGATCGCCGCTTCAGGCCTTGAGCATGGCTTGCTGCAAGCCCGTGAACGCGCAGCCGCCGACGGCACCGAGCCGGTGCCGCTGCATATTCGCGCACAGCTAGAGCCGTATTTCGCGATAGCGGTACTCGACTCAGCGCGCTTTAAGGTTGGCGGCGACCAGGCGCTGAACGCCGGTAATGCCCTGCTGCAAAACCCCGATGTGCAGGCCGTGACGCTGATCGACATCATCGTCTTTCGCAACGCCGAGGATGCGCAACAGAACGTAGCGCTCTGGGCCCATGAACTGCTGCATGTGCAGCAATACCAGCAGTGGGGCGTGGCTGAATTTACCCGCCGCTACACCCGCGACCACGACGCCATCGAAACCCCCGCCTACCAGCTGCAGATTGAAGTCGCCCGTGCGCTGCGCAATCAAGAGGCTGCGCGCGCAGCACCCTGAGCCGTTTGCCGGGGGCGCCAAGGTTGCCTGCCAGTGCTGAATAACCGGGTTGAGCTGCGCCCGGCGGCCTGCATGCCCAACCGCCAGCGCCCGAAAGCAGCCGACAGGTGTCCCTTGGACGCGTCGCGGCCGTGCGGAGGGCTGTGGCCATAATCGACAAAGGGCTGAGTTTAAACAGAGGGTGGCCGATCGATTGGAGCAGCGCGGGTAGCGCTGCTCCAGCACCCGCCGGGTAGGCCGGTGCATCGCATCGAAATGCCAGAGGGAAGAAACACGTCGTACGGGCGGGTAGCCCCCGTTGCCGGGTGTAAGACGGGCGCTGCGTAACGGCAAGTGCCGCGTGCAGCATCAGGAACTTGGGCAAAGCCCCTGGGGGTGGCGGTAAGCCGGTGTTGCGCACTGCCCCGACAGGCGAACCCGTCGGGGCAGGATGCTCAGTGCAGCGTGACTAAAGGCGCTTAGCCGATGGTCATCAGGCTGGCGTTACCGCCCGCCGCTGCGGTGTTGATGCTCAGGGCGTGCTCGATTAGCAAACGTTCCAGCGGAATATCGGTCTCGCCTTTGTGCAAACCATGCACACCAATAATCGCGCCCGGACGCTGGGCGGCCAACTGACAGACTTCGCGCAGTTGGTCGGAGTCACCATGATGGATGATCGCGTCAAACGTGGTGTCGCTGGTGCTCCACTGGCTCAGCAGCGTAATGCGCTGCTGCACCGCCTTGGGCAGGGCAGCGAACAACTCACGGCTCAACTCAGTTTCCTGCCAAAGCACCTGGCAACCCACGGCCAAGGCCGCCGCCAGTTGCGCCAGCAAGTCACCGCGCGCGTCAGCCAGGCACAGCACATGCTCACGTGGCAGCAGGCTGTAGCTGTTGCGCTCACCGGTTGGGCCGTTGAGCATCTGCACGGTGCCGCTCTGCGCCAGTTCAACGTACTGCGCACTCAGCGCCGCCAGGCTTGGCTCATGCTGCGTCGCCCAGTCTTGCAGCGCCGCGATCACCTTGGCCTGTTCGGCCGGACGCTGAGTCTCAGCGCCCTCTTGCTGCAGCTGCTTGGCCACTGCGTCTTGCGGACGGGTTGCCAGCAAACGGTACATGTACAGCGGGCCACCGGCTTTCGGGCCGGTGCCGGACAAGCCTTCACCGCCGAACGGCTGCACGCCAACCACGGCACCGACCATATTGCGGTTCACATACAGGTTGCCGACCTTGGCGCTATTGACCACCTGGGCGATGGTTTCATCAATGCGCGTGTGCACGCCGAGGGTCAGGCCATAGCCGCTTTCGTTGATCTGCTGCAGCAGCTTGCCCAGGTCCGCACGCTGGTAGCGCACCACGTGCAGCACCGGGCCGAAGATTTCACGTTGCAGTTCATCGAAGCTGTCCAGCTCAATCAGCGTTGGCGTGACGAAGGTGCCACGGCTGAGGTCGTCGCCACTGGCGCGGGCAGCCTGGAAAATCTTGCGGCCCTTCTCACGCATTTTCGCGATGTGCTGGTCGATATTGCCCTTGGCCTCGCTGTCGATCACTGGGCCAATGTCGGTGTTCAAGCGCTCCGGGTTGCCCAGGCTGTATTCAGCCATGGCGCCCTTGAGCATGTTGATCACCCGATCCGCTACGTCTTCCTGCACGCAGAGTACGCGCAGCGCCGAGCAACGCTGGCCGGCGCTGTCGAAGGCCGAAGCGACCACATCGACGACCACCTGCTCAGTCAGTGCCGACGAGTCAACGATCATGCTGTTGAGGCCACCGGTTTCGGCGATCAGCGGAATGGTGCGGCCCTGGGCATCCAGGCGACCGGCAAGGTTGCGCTGGATGATGCCGGCCACTTCGGTGGAACCGGTAAACATCACACCACGCACGCGCTCATTGCCGATCAAGCCGGCGCCGACGGTTTCGCCACGGCCCGGTAGCAACTGCACGGCACCCGCCGGCACGCCGGCTTCCAGCAGAATGCGCACCGCTTGCGCAGCAATCAGCGGGGTTTGCTCGGCGGGCTTGGCCAGCACGGTGTTACCGGCAGCCAGCGCAGCAGCAACCTGACCGCTGAAAATCGCCAGCGGGAAGTTCCACGGGCTGATGCACACCACTGGACCCAGCGGGCGGTGGCTGTCGTTGCTGAAGTGGTTACGTGCCTGCGCCGCGTAGTAGCGCAGGAAGTCCACCGCCTCGCGCACTTCGGCGATGGCGTTGGCAAAGGTCTTGCCGGACTCACGCACCAGCAGGCCCATCAGCTGCTGGATTTCCGCTTCCATCTGGTCAGCGGCGCGATCCAATACAGCGGCGCGCTCGGCCGGCAGAGTCGACTGCCAGATCTGCCCGCTGGACACGGCGCAGAGCACGGCATTGTGTACGTCCTGCTCGCTGGCCTCATGCACATGGCCAACGACGTCGCGGTGGTCCGCCGGGTTGCGCACCGGTTGCGCCTCGCCCAGCTCAGGCGTTTCACAGCCCAGCAGCGGCATGGCTTTGTAGGCGTTGTTGGTGCTGCTCAGCAGCGCCGAAGACAGCGAACCCAAGCGGTGTTCGTTGGCCAAGTCGATGCCTTCGGAGTTCAAGCGGGCGTCGCCATACAGCGCACGCGGCAGGGCAATGCGCGGGTGCGGCAGGCCGAGGCCACCTTCCTGTGCAGCCATTTGCTCAATCTGTTGCACGGGGTCGAGCACCAGCTCTTTGATCGAGATGCTGTGGTCGGCAATGCGGTTAACGAACGAGGTGTTCGCGCCGTTTTCCAACAGCCGGCGCACCAAGTAAGCCAGCAGGGTTTCATGGCTGCCTACCGGTGCATAAATGCGGCACGGACGGTTCAGCTTGCCATCGGCCACCTTGCCCACTACCTGCTCGTACAGCGGCTCACCCATGCCATGCAGGCACTGGAATTCGTACTGGCCAGGGTAGTAATTCTGCCCGGCCAGTTGATAGATGGCCGACAGCGAGTGGGCGTTGTGCGTAGCGAATTGCGGGTAGATGGCCTCCGGCACGGCCAGCAGCTTGCGCGCACAGGCGATGTAGGAAATATCGGTGTATGGCTTGCGGGTGTACACCGGGTAGCCTTCCAGGCCTTCGACCTGGGCGCGCTTGATCTCGCTGTCCCAGTACGCGCCTTTTACCAGACGGATCATCAGGCGGTGACGGCTGCGCTTGGCCAGGTCGATGACGTAATCGATCACATACGGGCAGCGCTTCTGGTAAGCCTGAATAACGAAGCCGATACCGTTCCAGCCGGTCAGGGCCGGGTCGAAGCACAGACGCTCCAGCAGATCGAGGGAGATTTCCAGACGATCCGCTTCTTCGGCGTCAATGTTCAGGCCGATGTCGTACTGCTTGGCCAGTTTGGTCAGGCCCAGCAGGATCGGGTACAGCTCGTCCATCACGCGGTCGTACTGGGCGCGGCTGTAACGCGGGTGCAGCGCGGAGAGCTTGATCGAAATGCCCGGGCCTTCGTAAATGCCACGGCCATGCGAGGCCTTGCCGATGGCATGGATGGCCTGCTCGTAGGAGGCCAGGTAGCGCTTGGCGTCTTCGTCAGTCAGCGCGGCTTCACCGAGCATGTCGTAGGAATAACGGAAGCCCTTGGTTTCCATGCTGGTGGCGTTGGCCAGGGCTTCGGCGATGGTTTCACCGGTCACAAACTGCTCGCCCATCAGGCGCATAGACATGTCCACGCCCTTACGGATCAGCGGCTCACCGCCTTTACCGATGATGCGGTTAAGCGAGGTCACCAGGCCGGCTTCGTTGTGCGTGGACACCAGCTTGCCGGTGATCAACAGGCCCCAGGAGGCCGCGTTGACGAACATCGACGGGCTGTTACCCAGGTGCTGGCTCCAGTTGCCGTTGCTGATTTTGTCGCGGATCAGCGCATCACGGGTGGCCTTGTCCGGAATACGCAGCAGCGCTTCGGCCAGGCACATCAGCGCCACACCTTCCTGCGAGGACAACGAGAATTCCTGCAGCAAGCCCTGCACCAGGCCCTGACGGCCGCTGGCATTCTTCTGGCTGCGCAGCTTCTCGGCAATGCTCATGGCCAATTTGTTGCTGGCTTCGGCCATGTCCTTGGGCAGACGCGCTTGTTCCAGCAACATCGGTACGGCTTCGGTTTCCGGACGGCGATAAGCGCCGGTAATCGCTGCGCGCAGCACCGACTGCGGGAGGATGCTTTCCGCGAAATCAAGGAACACCTGCAGACCCTGCTCGGTCAGGGTGTCAACCGACTCCTCACCGGCGACCGCTGCAAGGCCGGAATGCTCAGCCGGGGTCAAACCACCCTCGATCTGCTCCAGGTAATTGAAAATCGCCTGCTTGATCAACCAGTGCGGCGTGCGGTCAATTGACTGCGCTGCCTGCTTGAGGCGGTCACGGGTTGCATCATCGAGCTTTACGCCAAGGGTAGTGGTGGCCATTGGTTTATCCTGTTATGGGCTGGAGCACGGCAAAAAAACTGGCGGAAGATTAAACCCCCAGGGGCTCAAGGTGCAACTAGGCGCAACCCAACACCTATGCACGCCTCACGCCCCGTCCGCCACCTCACAAACACGCCCTATGACAGGTAGGCCTCACACCTGGCGCGGCCCGCAGGAAAACCCTGCATTGGCGCTAGCAAACGATCGTTTTAAAAAAGCCAAAACCTTCCGACGACAGGTATAACCCAAGCCGCGCAACAGGTTGCACCTTGCTGTTTACGGCGGGTTATTTGAGCAAAGCACACGCACGCCATTTGCACAGCACAGCCGACGGAGTGCCTGTGCGCTTCTTGCGACCGAGCACACCCCGGCCGCCCCAGTAGATGCACCAACATATGACTGAAACTGTCCTGGCAGTCAGTTAATAGTGCATGGCCGGCCTTTACATCCCCAGCAAACTCACTAAAGTGCGCGCCCGAGCTGCTGTCGAAGGCTCAGGATGGTGAACCTGCGCGCAGAAACAGGGTTTGGCCTTGTTCTTGCTGTATGCCGAGCTAGCCTGACCATTCAGACAGGTTTAAAAACGATAATTCAGCACTTTGGGGAGCACCACTCGATGAACCGTACTCTTTCCTCTCTGGCCCTGGCGGGCGGGCTGCTGGCGGGCGGCCAGGCTGCAGCGGGTGACCTGCTGCAGTGGCAGAACAACAGCCTGACCTATCTATATGGTCAAGACTTCAAGGTCGATCCGGAAATCCAGCAGACCGTCACCTTCGAGCACGCCAGCGGCTGGAGCGTCGGCGACCTGTTCTTCTTCGTTGACACCATCAAGTACAACACCGACGCGACCAATGGCGCAGGCGACGGCCACACCTTCTACGGTGAATTCTCGCCGCGCCTGTCGTTCGGCAAGCTGTTCAACAGCAAGCTGGAATTCGGCCCGATCAAAGACGTGCTGCTGGCCACCACCTATGAATTTGGTGAAGACGACGTTGAGTCCTATCTGATCGGCCCAGGCTTTGACTTGGCCATCCCCGGCTTCGACTACTTCTCGCTGAACTTCTACCACCGTGAAACCGACGGCGCCCGCGACGGCAGCGGCGTCTGGCAGATCACCCCGGCGTGGAGCTACACCATCCCGGTGGGCAAGTCCGACATCGTTATCGATGGTTTTATGGACTGGGTGGTGGATAACGACAAAACCTACCACGCCAACCTGCACTTCAACCCACAGATCAAATACGACCTGGGCAAGGCCATGAACTGGGGCGAGAAGCAGTTGTATGTCGGCATTGAATACGACTACTGGAAAGACAAGTACGGCATCGAAGACACCAATAGCTTCACCACCGATCAAAACACCGCCAGCCTGCTGGTCAAAGCGCACTTCTGATTCCCCGCTGCAACCCGCCAGCGCGTGCAGTTGCAGGCTGGCGGGCATCCCTCGCAACACAAGACGCCGCACTTATTTCTAACGCAGCGGCGTAATCGCACCCGCGCCAGGGTCTTCTACTCTGTCATTACTCAGCAGTGGAAACCCCGCATGCCTATCACCTTTCACCGCCACCTTGCCCGCGCCCTAATCATCAGCCTGTTGCTCATGCTGACGGCCTGCAGCACCTTCACGCCCGGTGACCCGCTGCAGATTCAACTGGTCGGGATCGAACCCCTGCCGGGCCAAGAGCTAGAACTGCGCTTCGCGATCAAACTGCGCGTGCAAAACCCCAATGACCGCCCCATCGATTTCAACGGCATCGCCCTTCAACTGAAGGTCAACCAGCAGCCGCTCCTCAGTGGTGTCAGCGACCAAAGCGGCCAAGTAGCGCGTTATGGCGAACGTATTCTGCACATACCCGTTAGCCTCTCTGCCTACGCTGCACTGCGCCAAGCCTGGGGAGCAGCCGGCTATCAGCACGGCAAAGGCCTGCCCTACGAGTTAAGCGGCAAGCTTGCAGGCGGCCTGTTCGGCACCCGCCGTTTTAGTGACAGTGGCATCCTCAATTGGCCGCAGCCTCCAGCCCCTCGCCAAGCCCCGTAAAACCAAGCCCCGTAAAACCCTATACACTATGCGGCCTTTTCATAGTGACCTAGTAAGGACCCCGCCGTGAGCACCCTGCCGCCATGCCCTAAATGCAACTCCGAATACACCTACGAAGACGGCGCCCAGCTGATCTGCCCCGAGTGCGCCCACGAGTGGTCGGCCAACGCCGCAGCTGAAACAGCCGACGACGCCACGGTAATCAAGGACTCGGTAGGCAACGTTTTGCAGGATGGCGACACCATCACCGTGATCAAGGACCTGAAAGTCAAAGGCTCTTCTCTGGTGGTTAAAGTGGGCACCAAGGTCAAAGGCATCCGCCTGTGCGACGGCGACCACGACATCGACTGCAAGATCGATGGCATTGGCGCCATGAAGCTCAAATCCGAGTTCGTGCGCAAAGTCTGAGCCTTGCACTCACTGCCTCGCCAAGCCCCGGCCTGCATACCGGGGCTTTTTTGTGGCAACGATTACGCCCCAGCAACCGTGCAGCCCGGCACGCGATTAGCTAGCATCACTACCGAGCACACCGCTCAATAAGGCCAAGCCCGGAGGACGTCATGCGTAACGCGGCGCTGTGTCTGTTGCTGTTAATCCCTTGGGCGTTACAGGCCGAAGAGTGGAACATAGTCGGCGACGAACAGTTCGCCCCCTACAGTTTTGTCACCCTCGAAGATGACCAGCCGCACGGGCTGGACGTAGAGCTGGTGCAAGCTGTTATGCAAGAAGCCAAAATTCCCTACAACCTGCGCCTGTACCCCTGGGAGCGGGTCAAAAGCATGCTCAACCGTAACGCCGTGACAATGGCCTTCCAGTTTGCCGGCACCCCCGAGCGCATGCAGCAATACGAGCTGGTCGGGCCCATCCGTACGGGCTCTACGGTATTTATGACTACCAATAAAACCGCTATTCGCGACTGGCTCGACCTGGATGACCTGTCGCTCTACGTCATCGGCCAGGTTCGCGGCTACGCCTATCAGGCGGACTTCGATCAGGCCGACCTGCGGCGTGACAGCAGCGCCCAGAACCCACGCCAGTTGGTCTCGATGCTGCTGGCTGGGCGCATCGACATCATCGTCGGCGACCGCACCCAACTGATGTACTTCGTTCGCGAGCAACGCGCGGAAGAAAGCGTGCGCATCCTCTTCAAACCCCTGGTGGAAATGCCGCGTTATGTCGCCTTCGCCAAAGGCGATCGTGCGCGTGCCGAGCGCTTCGCAGCAGCCCTTGAACGGTTAAGGCAAGCTGGCACACTGCAAACCCTCTACCAACGCTGGCAATAAGCCCGCCCAATAACACGGAGTCACCATGCGTAGCCTCGCCGCCCTATTTATCTGCACCAGCGTACTTCTGAGCGGCTGTGGCCTGGGTGAAACTGCCGCAACCGCCAGCCTGCAAGCGGAGCAGGCCGCGCAGCTGCAACAGCAAACAGAGCAACTCAAGCAACAAATAGAGGCGGCTAACACGCAAAGCCAGAAGCGCCTTGAGCAAGGCTATTAAGCAAAAAGGCGATGGAAGCCGTGGCGGCACGGCTTACTGCACCGGCAGGAAGTTCATAAACAGCAGCCCCTGGGCATAACTCACCCCCATGCGCCGGTAGCGCTCATCCAGCACATCCGTGAGCAAATCCAAACGCGCAACAATCTTGCCGAACTCCACCGCATAACTGAGGTTGCGCCCCTCGGCAGAAATCTCGTTGGACAGCAGCCACGGCGTGCCGCCTGCGTCGGTGCGTTGCGCCAACATCCAGCTGGCTTTTTCCATATTACGCGCAGCGTTATGGATGAACTGCGGGTCCAGCGTGTCGCTCAAGTAATACTCGGTGCGCCCGCCATGCGCGGTAATCAGCATGCTTGCCAATGAGTAGATAAATGCCCCAACACGGTCGCCCTGGTATTCGGCGCTTAGGGCATAGCTGAGCGCGGCGATATCCGTCCGCCCGCCCAGCGATGGCAGCGGCTGGTCCAGCTCAATCGCGCGATGCACCGCACGCTTAACCGACTCAACATCGGCCAACCCGGTTTTGCGCCACTCGCGCGGGTTACGCAGATACAGCTTGTCCATCAACCGATAAAGGCTATTGAGGTTATTGCGCATGCCCAAGGTCGCCATGCGATCGGCATGGCTCTGGAAGAACTCGGACGGCTTGATCGGGCTTTGGTTGCTGATGATGGTCTGATGGTCCTGCCGCGTGGCACACCCGCCCAGGGTCAGCAGGCTAAACAGCAGCAAACCGCACACTCGGCGACCCAACCGCGACAGCCCCAAAACGGGCATCGCCTGGGCACGTTTTGCCTGCCTGGGTAAACGCTGCACGGTACTCATCAGAGGAGGTCATCCGCTGCGGTGTGATGGGGTAACGCTAGCAACAAAATCCAGATTGGCCAGCGGCTGCGCCCAAAGGCATGACTTACAGCGCAATCAACTACCTAGCTGCGCAAGCTCAGGTTGCGTGCTAACAACGCCTGCCCGGCGGCCAAGGTTACCGACCGCTGATCGCGGCTACGCTAAAAGCCCCGTCGCAGAGCGGTTTAACCGGTATGATCCGCAGCTTTTTTTGCTGCCGAGTCCGCCATGCCACGCCTGCTTGCCCTGCTTTGCCTCATCGTTGCCCTGCCCACCTTTGCCGAAGCCCCGAAAACCTTCAGCGCCGCGAAGAAAATTGCCTGGCGCTTATACGCCGAACGGCCCAACACCTTTTATTGCCAGTGCGCGTACAGCGGCAACCAAGTCGACCTCAACAGCTGCGGCTACAGCCCGCGCAAACAACTACGTCGCGCCCAGCGCCTGGAATGGGAACACGTGGTGCCGGCCTGGGTGATTGGCCATCAGCGCCAATGCTGGCAGGAAGGCGGGCGCAAAAACTGTGCGCGTAACGACGCCACCTTCAAGGCTGCCGAAGCCGACCTGCACAACCTGGTGCCGAGCATTGGCGAGGTCAATGGCGACCGCTCCAACTACGCCCTCGGCATGCTCAGCGAAAAACCCACGCAATACGGCAGCTGCCCGATGGTGGTCAATTTCAAAGCCAAAACCGCCATGCCGCCGACTCATGCCCGTGGCGCTGCCGCGCGCATCTACCTGTACATGGCGGACCACTACAAACTGCGCCTGTCCAAACTCGACCGACGCACCTACGAAGCCTGGAACCGCCAATACCCCATCAGTGAATGGGAGCGCTGGCGCAACCAGCAGGTCGGCTGTGTGATGGGCTACGGCAACCCTTATGTCGGCGCGGTTGACCTGCGCAGTTGCAGCCCGCTACGCCGCGCCGGCAACCCGCAACGCAACAGCGGCTGAGGCGCAACACCGGCGCGCCGAGAACCCTCGGCGCGCTATTGCCGCTAAACTTAAAACCACTTTGCCAGCCCGAGCCCTCTTTTATGCATAACCCCGTCATCCCGAGCGCCGCCCACGCCATCGCCGAAACCCGCGCCTGGGTTGACCGCGCCGTGATCGGCCTCAACCTCTGCCCCTTCGCCAAAGCCGTGCAGGTCAAAGGGCAAGTGCGCTACGTGGTGTGCGCCAGCACCGAGCCAGAAGAACTGCTCAGCGCCTTGATCGACGAACTGCACGCACTGGCTAACTGTGAGCCAAGCGAAACCGACACCACGCTGCTGATCCACCCTGCCGTACTCAGTGATTTTCTCGACTTCAACGACTTTCTCGCCGTGGTCGACGACACCGTTGAGCAACTCGGCTACAGCGGCATTCTGCAAGTGGCCAGCTTCCACCCGCAGTTTCAGTTTGCCGACACCCGCGCCGACGATGTCAGCAACGCCACCAACCGCACGCCCTACCCGACCCTGCACCTCCTGCGCGAAGCCAGCATCGACCGCGCCGTCGCCGCCTTCCCCGACCCAGAGGCGATCTTCGAAGCCAACATCGCCACCCTGGAAAAACTCGGCGCCGACGGCTGGGCCGCCCTGCAAGCGCAGTGCCGCAAAGATGCCGAGGGCAACTGAAGGCCGGCTATAGCCAATCACAGGGCGGCCAGCATTCTTAACAAAGACCCGCGCTGCCCTGTTTTACACAGGCTTTACATTCCGCTCTGCAATGCCGCGCAACAGCCAGTGTCGAAACCACAAGCCGGGAAAGACCGGTTTGCACAGGAGTATCGATCATGCTGTCGCGTATCCCCCTTATCACCGGCCTGTTGGCCAGCCTGGTACTGTTTGCCCACGCCCCAGCGCAGGCCTCCAACCGTGACGCAGCGATTGCCGGAGCCGTGGTAGGCGCGGTGATTGGCGGCGTAATCGTCAGCCAAAGCCGCTACGCACCGGCTTACAGCCAACACCCACGCGAGTACTACCCGCCGCCCCCGGCCTATTACCCGCCGCAACGGGTGTACTACGAGCGCCAACCGGTCTACTACCAACCGGCACCGGTGTATTACGTGCAAGAACGACCGCGCCACAACCGCTGGCATGGCCACAAACACCGCCGGCATGACGGCCACGGCCATGGATATGGCTATCGCCGGTAAACAAAAAGCCCCGCACTTGCGGGGCTTTTTCTTGGGGATCAAACCGCACCGGCTTTATTGGGTGGACAACGCGAAGCTTGTCCACCTCGATGCCCAAGACACCCATGCCGCAAACACAGCAACATGCTTTTTGCTTTTGAGTCTGCGATTACACAGACGACGCCAAACGCCCCATCAGCAGGCCGAGTGGAATCGTTGTGGAAGGGAGCGAGCCGCATGGATGCGGCGAGAGGCGTAAAGGGCCAGGGACGGCCCTTGTACGCCGGCCCCTGGAGCAATGATGGAGCGAGGGAACCCGACGAAGTCGGGCCGGATGCAAGGGGCAAGACCTTTTGCTTACTTTTGGGGCGTCTGCCAAAAGTAAGCCGCCGTAAGGGCGGAACCAATAGACCGGTCAGCACACAAGCGGCGGATACCAGCCAACCCGAGAACAGACCCAAGACCAAAAGCCAATGCGCAAACTATGGCGCATTGCCACCCATTAGCAGTAAGGTCGAGCCAACCCTATTCAAGGAAGAAGCATGGCCGCCAAACCCAGCCCACCTCGGCAGCAAAAACACCTTGCAGTGCTGATCAACGCCGACAACGCCACCGCTGCGATTGTCGAAGGCCTGTTCGAGGAAATCGTCAACATCAAACGCATCTACGGCAAATCCAACGCACACAGCCCAGATTAATACCGAACTAAATGATGGATGAAAAAGCGTCATCCACCCTACCCGCCAATTACTTAAATTTACAGAGAAAATATGGAGCTTGTTAATTTTTCCGTAACAAACTACAGAAGCATTACTTCAGCACATAAAGTTAGCATTTCCAATATGACGACTCTAATTGGAAGAAACAACGAAGGGAAATCTAACATTTTAAAGGCGCTGGACGTCGGTATGATTTCACTTCAGCGCCATTCCAGAAGATCAAACGTAAGAACAATTCTCACTTCACCATCTAGACGAGATGAAAAAGAATATTTATGGGATAGAGATTTCCCTGTTGCTTTACAGTCACGAAAATCTGGAACACAAACTATTATCAGATTCGAATTTCAGCTTAGTAAATCCGAAGTAGAGGAGTTCAGAAGCACCATTGGGCAAGGACTAAACGGCATACTCCCTATAATTATAAAAATCGGAAAAGACAGCAAGCCACAAATAAGCATTTCCAAGAGCGGAAAGGGCTCTAAAGGATTCAATCAAAAATCCACACGAATCACAGAATTCATTGCTGAAAAGATAAATTTTAACTACATACCAGCGATTAGATCAGAACAAGAAGCAATGAATGTAGTCAGCAGGCTACTATCAGAACAGTTGAGGTCGCTAGAAGACAATCCAAGCTACATGGAAGCTCTTGATACGATTAGGCGATTGCAAATACCTTATTTAGAGGCTTTAAGCAACAACATTAGAGAACCTCTAGAAGAGTTTCTACCAAGCATTAAAGCCGTAACCATTGAGATGCCCGATAGTGCGAGAAGAGTAGCAGTCCGAAGAGACTTCGAAATAATTATTGATGACGGAACTCCAACATCCCTATCTTTCAAGGGCGACGGAGTTAAAAGCCTTGTAGCGCTTGGGCTACTCAAGGGAATGTCAAGAAAGTCTGGGGCATCAATCATTGCAATTGAAGAGCCTGAGTCTCATCTTCATCCTGCTGCGATACACCAATTAAATGAAATAATAAAATCACTATGTGATGACAACCAAGTTGTGATAACAACTCACAACCCACTATTCGTAGAACGACAGGATATCAAGTCAAACATTATCGTAGACAAAGGCAAGGCCACAGCTGCCAAAAACATCCAGCAGATACGAGACTTACTAGGCGTAAGAGCATCAGACAACTTAACAAACGCTAGTTATGTTCTTGTTGTAGAAGGAAGCGATGATCTAACATCCCTACGCACGCTACTCCCCCACCTGAGTGAAAAACTAAAGAAATGCTTATCCAACAACTTGTTAGTCATAGAGCCCATAGGTGGAGCAGGGAACTTACCATACAAACTATCATCGCTAAAAAGCTATCTATGCGCATATCACTGTTTTTTAGATCATGACGCCGCTGGAAAACAAGCATTTGAGGCAGCAGAGCGAGACGGCCTTGCAAGCATAAAAACTGTAACCTTTACCACATGCAATGGTTCTACCGAGAGCGAATTTGAGGACTGCATAGAAAAAAGCATATATGAACTAAAAATTAAAGAGATATTCGGTGTAACTCTTGACAACAGTTTCAAAGGAAAAAACAAATGGAGTGATCGACTTAAAAACTCTTTCCAGACGCAAGGAAAGCTATGGAATAATAAAGTTGAATCCCAAGCAAAGCAGGTGGTTGCAGATGCTGTCAGCAAAAACCCACAAACCGCACTTAACCAACACAAACGCAACTCTATAGATGCATTAGTAATTGCGCTTGAGACCCTAATAAAGAGCTAATTCAAAATCTTAATAAAAAGGCCCGTCACTCGACGGGCCTTTTGCCTTAAATCACCAGCGCAGTTTTTAAGCCAAGGCCGTCTGGCTGCGAAGCTCCAGCCTCTTCACCTGATATTCCCTCGCCGCCTGATGAAACGCCCCCAGCAGCGCGTTGTAATCCGCCTTCTCCCAATAGCGATACTCGGGATGCCACTGCACCCCAACGGCAAACGCCTTGGCGCCAGTCACGCTGACCGCCTCGATCTGCCCATCTTCGGCCACGGCTTCAACCTGCAAGCCCTCGCCGAGGCGATCGATACCCTGACCGTGTAACGAGTTGACCTTGATCTGCCGCTCGCCGAACAGCGAATGCAGCACGCCGCCCTCGGTCAGGGCCACGTTGTGCATCGGGCCGTAGGCCACGTCGTCCGGTACGTCCTTCACCTCACGGTGATCAAGGCGCCCTTCAACCTCGTGCACTTCACGGTGCAGGGTGCCGCCAAACAGTACGTTGAGTTCCTGCACGCCTCGGCAGATGCCGAGGAAGGGAATGCCGCGCTCCAGGCAGGCGCGCATCAGGCGCAGTACGGTTTCATCGCGGGGTTTGTCGGCCAGGCCCAGGCCGGGATGCTCGTCGCCATAGAAGCTGGGGTGCACGTTGGAAAGCGAGCCACCGAACAAGATGCCGCTGACGCTATCCAGCACCGTGTCCATGTCCAGATCATCGCCGAAAGCCGGGATCATCAGCGGGAAGGCACCGAAGCCGGTGACAGCGTGGATGTACTTCTCACCGACCAGGTGAAACCAGCCAATATCACGGCTAGTCAGCTGCCAGCGGCACAGGGGAAGGCCAATCATGGGTTTATTCATTGCAAGGAGTCCTCTTCTAAGGACCGCCTACGACCGGCTGCGCGTCGGAAAAACTGCGTTGAGAACGGCTTCGAAATGCTCATTTACAACTCGTAAACTCCGCTTTCTCAGCCGTTCTCGCCTGGTTTTTCTCTAGCTCGCACGCCCGTAAGCTGGCCCTTGTTAATTGAAGTGGGCTGCCCTTGGGAGAGCGGGCTTACGGGCCAGGAAACCCTGAACCCGCTCACCCAAGGGGTGCCGTAACCTGCGGTCACTGCACCAACGCCGCGCCCGCGCGGCTGGTTTGTTGCTTTTGTAGGAACGGGGGGGGGACGCCTAGTCCTTGTCCGCGATTCGGTGGTGGCCTTAGATCGCGGCCAAGACGGAACGCCGCCCGGCCGCTCCTACAGATAGTTCTGCGTATCAAAAAAGGGGGCTGATCCTGCGATCAGCCCCCTTGGGTGTTACTTAACCATTACTCGGGAACGCAAACTGCGCCGCTTCGTGAGAAGCGCGCTGCGGCCAGCGCTGGGTGATGGCTTTTTTGCGGGTGTAGAAGCGCACACCGTCCGGGCCGTAGGCGTGCAGGTCGCCGAACAGCGAGCGCTTCCAGCCGCCGAAGCTGTGGTAGCTGACCGGTACGGGCAGCGGCACGTTGACGCCGACCATGCCGACTTCAATCTCGTCGCAGAACAACCGCGCGGCTTCACCGTCGCGGGTGAAGATGCAGGTGCCATTGCCGTATTCGTGGTCGTTGATCAGCTGCATGGCCGCTTCCAGGCTACCGACGCGGACGATGCACAGCACTGGGCCGAAGATTTCGTCGGTGTAGATGGTCATCTCCGGGGTCACCTTGTCGAACAAGGTGCCGCCGACGAAGAAGCCGTTTTCGTTGCCGGCAACTACCAGATCACGACCGTCGACCACCAGGCTTGCGCCCTGGGCCACGCCGGCGTCGATATAGCCTTTGACCTTGTCACGCGCCGCACCAGTCACCAGCGGGCCCATGTCCAGACCGCAGGATGTGCCGGCACCGATTTTCAGCGCTTTGATTTGCGGCACGATCTTCTCGACCAGTGCATCGGCGATCTGGTCGCCTACGCACACGGCCACGGAGATGGCCATGCAGCGCTCGCCGCAGGAACCGTAGGCCGCGCCCATCAGTGCGCTGACGGCGTTGTCCAGGTCGGCATCGGGCATCAGTACGGCGTGGTTCTTCGCGCCGCCCAGTGCCTGGACGCGCTTACCGCGCTTGGTGCCTTCGCTGTAGATGTATTCGGCAATCGGCGTGGAGCCAACAAAGCTCAGGGCTTTGACGTCCGGCGCTTCGATCAGCGCATCCACGGCTTCCTTGTCGCCGTGCACTACGTTGAGCACGCCTTTCGGCAGACCGGCCTCTTGCAGCAATTGAGCGATATACAGGGTGGAGCTTGGGTCACGCTCGGACGGCTTGAGGATGAAGCAGTTGCCGCAGACGATGGCCAGCGGGTACATCCACAGCGGCACCATAGCCGGGAAGTTGAACGGGGTGATGCCGGCCACGACGCCGATTGGCTGCATGTCGCTCCAGGCGTCGATATTCGGGCCGACGTTGCGGCTGTACTCGCCCTTGAGGATTTCCGGGGCGGCGCAGGCGAATTCGACGTTCTCGATGCCGCGCTTGAGCTCACCGGCTGCGTCTTCGAGGGTTTTGCCATGCTCTTCGCTGATCAGCTTGGAGATAGTCGCTTCGTGCTGCTCCAGCAGCTGCTTGAAGCGGAACATCACCTGAGCGCGCTTGGCTGGCGGGGTGTTGCGCCAGGCCGGGAAGGCGCTCTTGGCCGAGTCGATGGCCAGTTGCATAGTGGCGCGGTCGGCCAGGGCGACTTTCTTGGTCGCCGCGCCGGTGGACGGGTTGAACACGTCAGCGCTACGGCCAGTGCCGGCGGTCAGTTCGCCGTGGATCAGGTGATTAACGAGGGTCATGGCAATTCCTTAATAACGGATCTTGTTTTTTGCAGGCGCCGAACAGCTGGCACCTGCAGGAAAATTGGGATGTTCCGTAGGGCGGATGACGCTTCACCCATCCACCGGTCTGATCCAATACAGCAATGGTGGATGAAAACAGCGTCATCCACCCTACTGCCTAGTCGAGGCTATTCAGCACATCGCCTACGGCGTTGAACACGGAGTCCAGCTGCTCGGGCTTGGTGTTGAAGGTTGGCCCGAACTGCAGGGTATCGCCGCCGAAGCGCACGTAGAAACCGGCATTCCACAGTTTGATGCCGGCCTCGAACGGACGGATCACCGGGTCGCCGTCACGCGGGGCGATCTGGATCGCGCCTGCCAGGCCACAGTTGCGGATGTCGACGACGTTCTTGCTGCCTTTGAGGCTGTGCAGCTTCTCTTCAAAGATCGGCGCCAGGGCGGCGGACTGCTCGATCAGGTGGTCGCGCTTGAGCAGCTCCAGGGTTGCCAGGCCGGCGGCGCACGCCACAGGGTGGCCCGAGTAGGTGTAGCCGTGGCCGAACTCGACCATGTGCTCAGGGATCGCCTGGTTCATAAAGGTGTTGTAGATCTCGCTGGAAGCGATCACTGCGCCCAGCGGAATCGCGCCGTTGGTGACCTGCTTGGCGGTGTTCATGATGTCCGGCACCACGCCAAAGAACTCGGCACCGGTCCACTTGCCCATACGGCCGTAGGCGGTGATCACTTCGTCGAAGATCAGCAAAATGTTGTGCTGGGTGCAGATCTCACGCAGGCGTTGCAGGTAGCCGGTTGGCGGCACGATGACGCCAGCGGAGCCGGACATCGGTTCAACGATCACGGCGGCGATGTTGGAGGCATCGTGCAGTTCGATCAGCTTCAGCAGCTCGTTGGCCAGCTCCACGCCGCCGGTCTGCGCCATACCCTTGGTAAAGGCCAGGTGCGACTGCAAGGTGTGCGGCAGGTGGTCGGCGTCCATCATCTGGCCGAACATCTTGCGGTTACCGCCGATGCCGCCGAGGCTGGTGCCGGCGATGTTCACGCCATGGTAGCCACGGGCACGGCCAATAAATTTAGTTTTGCTCGGTTGGCCTTTCAGGCGCCAATAAGCCTTGGCCATCTTCACCGAGGTGTCGGCGCACTCGGAGCCGGAGTCGGTGTAGAACACGTGATCGAGGCCGGCCGGGGTCAGCTCGGTGATTTTCTCGGCCAGCTGATAGGACAGCGGGTGGCCGTACTGGAAGCCCGGCGCGTAATCCAGGGTGCCCAATTGCTTGGCCACCGCCTCCTGAATTTCCTTGCGGTTGTGCCCCGCGCCACAGGTCCACAGCCCGGACAGGCTGTCGAAGATGCGCCGGCCCTTGTCGTCGATAAAGTGGTTGCCGTCGGCGCCGACGATCAAACGCGGGTCGCGCTTGAAGTTGCGGTTGGCGGAGAACGGCATCCAATGCGCGTCCAACTTAAGTTGGCTGGCCAGGGACGGAACGGTGGTCTGCTGCATGGTCATCGTGTGGCCTCGCAAGGAAGGGCGAATGAGCGATGGGGCTTAGAAAAAAGCGAATCTGTTGCCAGTAAAGGTGCCACGCGCTTACAGTCGTGAAAACCCGACTCTTCTTATCTTTAGTTCAGCCATCACTAAACTAAGACCTTCACATAATGAGCAGCCCAACATGAGCACTCGCCGCCCCGACCCACTAGCCCAAGTCAGCGACTTTGATATCCGCCTGCTCAAGCTGTTTCGCAGCGTGGTGGAGTGCGGCGGCTTCTCCGCGGCGGAAAGCGCGCTAGGCATTGGCCGCTCGGCCATCAGCCAGCAAATGAGCGACCTGGAGCAACGCCTCGGCCTGCGCTTGTGCCAACGTGGCCGCGCTGGCTTTGCCCTGACCGAAGAAGGCCGCGAGGTGTACCAGAGCACCCAGCAATTGCTGGCGGCGCTGGAGAGCTTTCGCACCGAGGTTAACGGCCTGCACCAGCACCTGCGCGGCGAGCTGAATATCGGTCTGACCGATAACCTGGTGACGGTGCCGCATATGCGCATCACCAACGCCCTGGCTCAATTAAAGACGCAGGGGCCGGATGTGCGCATTCATATCCGCATGACGCCACCGAGTGAGGTTGAACAAGGCGTACTCGACGGCCGCTTGCACATCGGCGTGGTGCCGCAGGTGGGCGCGCTGTCTGGCCTGGAATACCAAACGCTGTACGACGAGCGCTCGCTGCTCTACTGCGCGGTTGGCCACCCGTTGTTTTATGTGGATGACCGGCTGCTTGAGGACGAGCGCCTGGATGCTCAAGAAGCCATTGCTCCGACCTTCCGCCTGCCACCCGAGGTGCAAAACCATTATCAGGTGCTCAATTGCACCGCCAGCGCCTCCGACCGTGAAGGCATGGCGTTTCTGATTCTCACCGGGCGCTACATCGGCTACCTGCCCGACCACTACGCTCAGGCCTGGGTGCAGCAGGGCCGCCTGCGTGTGCTCAAGCCCAATAGCCGCTTCTACGACATCAGCCTGGCCTCGGTGACGCGCAAAGGTCGCCGCCCGCATCTGGTGCTGGAGAGTTTTCTCGACGCGCTGGCGAGCTGCAGCTAGCGCCTCACTGCCATCACAGGTGCCTCGTATCGGTGCAGCAAGCACCAGTTCGAGGCTGACCAGCTGAAAACCCAGCGGACACACAACACCAGCGCCACGTTGGTGTCGACGCGTTAAGCCGCGGCGCCCTACCTGATCACACAAGGCTTGCACGGAGCTGCAGCCACCCTTGGCATGCATTTTTTCTGAACAAACTGATCAGTTGGACAAGAAATTGCACTAGGCAATTTAACTGTCCGGTCAGACAGGAAAACCAAAAGAAAAAATGCCACCCAAGGAGCGCACATGTATCGCAAGGTCTCTCCCCTGCTGCTCGCCAGCACCCTGTTATTCACCGCCCACGCGCAGGCCGACAGCCCGCTGCTGTGGCAAAACAACAGCCTGACTTATCTCTACGGTAAGAACTTCAAGGTTGAACAGCCGATCCAGCAAACGGTGACCTTCGAGCACGCCAGCGGCTGGGCCTGGGGCGACGTTTTCCTCTTCGTCGACAACAAGTGGTTCAACGGTGCCAGCGGTAATGCCGGGCATACCTACTACGGCGAATTCAGCCCGCGCCTGTCGCTGGGCAAGATCACCGGCAGCAACCTGTCGTTTGGGCCAATCAAAGACGTGCTTATCGCCGCCACCTATGAGCGCGGCGAGAACCGCAATCGCAACTACCTGCTCGGCCCAGCGGTAGACCTCAACGTGCCTGGCTTTGATCGTTTTTCCATTAACAGCTACTACCGCAAGCCCGATGGCATCACCGGCAAACCCGACGGCCAATGGCAGATCACCCCGTCCTGGGCCATCACCATTCCGGTGGGTAAGTCAGACATTCTCATCGACGGCTACATCGACTGGGTGGTCAACGATGCGGGCTCCAAGGCCAACGGTGACTACCTGGCCAAGAACCTGCACATCAACCCGCAGATCAAGTACGACCTGGGCAAGGCGCTGGACTGGGGCGACAAGCAGGTTTACGTCGGTGTGGAGTACGACTACTGGAGCAACAAGTACGGCATCGAAGACAGCGCCAACTTCACCACCGACCAGAACACGGCCAGCGCCATGCTCAAGGTGCATTTCTAATTCAAGGAAAACGTGCCGCCCAGGCGGCGCTGGAGAATATCGATGACTGTATCCCCCCCAGCATGGCGACGCTTCACTCACCTGATCCGCCCCACCCTGCAGTGGTTTGGCGCAGTGGGCCTGGCCGGCTTGATGGCCAGCGCCCAAGCCGCCGCCCTGACGCCGATCAAATTCACCCTCGACTGGCGTTTCGAAGGCCCTTCTGCACCGTTTTTGCTGGCCGCACAAAAAGGCTACTTCGCCGCAGAAGGCTTAGACGTAAGCATCGATGCGGGCAACGGTTCCGCCGGCGCGGTAACACGCGTGGCCACGGGCGCCTATGACCTGGGCTTCGCCGACTTCAATGCCCTGATCGAATACAGCGCCAACAACCCGCAAACGCCGATTCAGGGCGTTTACATGGTGTACAACAACACGCCAGCCGCCGTATTTGCCCTGAAGTCGTCCGGTATTGCCACGCCCGCCGACCTCAAAGGCAAAACCCTGGCGGCGCCGGTGTTCGATGCAGGGCGCAAGGCCTGGCCGGCCTTTGCCAAGCACAACGGCTTGGCCAGCGATGAGGTGGTCTGGCAGAGCGTCGACCCAGCCATCCGCGAGACCATGCTGGCGCGTGGTCAGGTCGATGCCATCACCGGTTTTTACTTCACCAGCCTGCTCAACCTGGAAGCGCGCGGCATCAAGCCCGAGGACATCGTCAGCATGCCCTACCCGCAATACGGCGTAGAGCTTTACGGCAACAGCATCATCGCCAGCGAACAGCTGCTCAAGGAAAAACCCGAGCTGGTCAGAGGCTTCCTGCGCGCCTTCAACAAAGCCCTGCTGGAAACCCTGGCCGCGCCTGAGCAAGCCGTCAGCCATGTAAGCCAACAGGACCCGCTGAGCAAGCCAGACTTGGAGCTGCGCCGGCTGAAGCTGGCACTGGAAACCAACGTGGTGACCGCCGAAGTGCGCGAAATCGGCCTCGGCGCGGTCAAACCCGACCGTCTGGAGCGCGCCATCGACGAAGCAGTCAGCGCCTACGACCTGAAAACCAGACCCGCTGCCAGCAGCCTGTTCGATGCGAGCTACCTGCCGGCCGCCAGTGCACGCGCCCTGCCCTAAGCGCCCCCGCGAATGCCCCGCGCACGGCAGATGCGCGCGGGGTTTGTGCTTTTTACCCGGAATGCCCTATGAATTTCGTCAAATTTGAAAACGTCAGCCTGGCCTACAACGACGGCGGACCACTGGCCATCGAAGCGATCAGCCTTGATGTGCGCGAGAACGAGTTCGTCGCGGTCGTCGGGCCCTCCGGCTGCGGCAAATCCACCCTGATGAAGCTGGTGTCCGGCTTGCGTGAGCCCAGCGCAGGCTACGTTTACCTCGGCGGCCGTCAGGTAGGCGGCCCGCAAAAATGCATCGGCATGGCCTTCCAGGCGTCCAACCTGCTGCCGTGGCGCACCACCTTGCAGAACGTCATGCTGCCACTGGAAATCGTCGAGCCCTACCGCTCCAACCTGCGGCGCGAACGCAAAGCCTACGAGGAGCAAGCGCGCGCCCTGCTGGCCAAAGTCGGCCTGGCCGGTTACGAGGACAAGTACCCCTGGGAGCTGTCGGGTGGCATGCAGCAGCGGGCCTCGATCTGCCGCGCGCTGATCCACAAACCGCGCCTGCTGATGCTCGACGAACCCTTCGGCGCCCTCGATGCCTTCACCCGCGAAGAACTCTGGTGCCTGCTGCAAGACCTGTGGCGCAGTGAGCCGTTCACCGTAATTCTGGTCACGCATGACCTACGCGAGGCGGTGTTCCTCGCGGACACCGTGTACGTGATGAGCAAACGGCCAGGCCGAATCCTGATGCGCAGGCCCATCGACCTGGCGCGGCCGCGCGCCCTTGAGGTGACCTACACGGAAGCCTTCGCCAGTGATGTGCAGGCCCTGCGCGAGCAGATCGGCCGCATCCGCCAGTCCTGAAACCGCCACGCCCATCGCGAGAATAACCATGCTCACCGAAAAACAATTGATTCGCCTGGCACCCTGGCTGGTGGTGGTATTTCTGCTGCTGATCTGGGAAGCCATCTGCACCGGACTCCACGTGCCGGAGTACCTGTTCCCGGCCCCCACCGCCGTATGGCAAGCCGGCGTTGCGCGCTGGGACCCGATCCTGATGCACGCCACGCAAACCCTGTTCACCACGCTCGTCGGCTTCGCCATCGCCGTGGCGGTGGGGCTGTTATTAGGCATTGCGGTCGGTATGTCGCCGCTGGTTTATAAGGCGCTGTACCCGTTATTGGTCGGCTTTAACAGCATTCCCAAAGTGGCCTTTGTGCCCGTGCTGGTGGTGTGGTTTGGCATCGGCACGGTGCCGGCGATTCTTACCGCCTTTCTGATTTCCTTCTTCCCGGTGCTGGTCAACGTCGCCACCGGCCTGGCCACCCTCGAACCGGAACTGGAAGACGTGCTGCGCTCGCTCGGCGCCTCCCGCTTGGACATCCTGCGCAAGGTCGGCCTGCCGCGCGCCATGCCGTACTTCTTCGCCTCGCTGAAGGTGGCCATCACCCTGGCCTTCGTCGGTTCGGTGATCTCGGAAACCGTGGCCTCCAACCTCGGCATCGGCTACCTGATGATGGCGGCCAGCTCCTCAATGGACATGGCCCTGGTGTTCGCCGGGCTGATCGTCATCGGCGCCATGGGCGTGGTGATGTACGAGCTGTTCGCCTTCTTCGAAAAACGCCTGACCGGTTGGGCACACCGCGGCGAAAGCAGCGCACTGTAGGGCGCAGCCTTGGGGATGATCGGCTGGGACAGTCGGGAGCGCTTAACCGGCGCCGTGTGCCCAGGCCATAAAACTGTGCGGCGGCGCGCCGGTTATGCACGCGCGCAGTGCAACGCAGAACCGTGAAGTCATTGCGCGTATTTTTCTCGGCGTTACGCTTGTCACCCGGGTAGCAGTGCGTTATCAGTGCATCCGCTCCGTTCCTTGATCAGCTCGGTATTCCCATGACCTTTGAAGTCCGCGCGCACAGTGCCAACCCTTCCGACAAACCTGCAGGGCGTATTCGGCAGAAAAACGAAGAAGCCATTCTCGCCGCCGCCGAGGAGGAGTTCGCCTGCCACGGCTTCAAGGGCACCAGCATGAACACCATTGCGCAGAATGTCGGCCTGCCCAAAGCCAACCTGCACTACTACTTCACCAATAAGCTGGGGCTGTACCTGGCGGTGTTGAGCAACATCCTCGAACTGTGGGACAGCACCTTCAACAACCTCAGCGTCGACGACGACCCTGCCGACGCGATTGCCGGCTATATCCGCACAAAAATGGAGTTCTCCCGGCGTTACCCCAAGGCTTCACGCATCTTCGCTATGGAGGTCATCAGCGGCGGTGAATGCCTGTCGGCGTACTTTAACCAGGACTACCTGAGCTGGTTCCGCGGTCGCGCCGCCGTCTTCGAAGGCTGGATCGCTGCTGGCAAGATGGACCCGGTCGATCCCGTGCACCTGATTTTTCTGTTGTGGAGCAGCACCCAGCATTACGCCGACTTTGCCTCGCAAATTTGCCGCGTCACCGGCAAACCACGCCTGCGCAAACAAGACTTCAGCGCGGCCAGTGACAACCTCGTGCAGATCATCCTCAAAGGCTGTGGGCTGACCCCGCCGACTCGTTAAGGCCCTGTAGCTGATGCCCTTCACCCTGCTCGGCCCTTGCGAGTACCGCGAGGAAATTCGCAAAAGCCGCTTTATTGCCCTCGCCGCGCCGGTTGCCAGCGCGGCCGAGGCGCAGTCCTTCATCACCGCCCACAGCGACGCCAGCGCCAGCCATAACTGCTGGGCCTGGAAGGTGGGCCAGCAATACCGTTTTAGCGACGACGGCGAACCGGGCGGCACCGCTGGCCGACCGATTCTCGCTGCGATTGAAGCGCAGGAGATGGATCAGGTGGCGGTGCTGGTGATCCGCTTTTACGGCGGCATCCAGCTCGGCACCGGCGGCCTGGCCCGCGCCTACGGCGGCAGCGCCAATAAATGCCTGCAAAGCGCACCGCGCATCGAGTTGGTGGCCCGCGAGCACTACCGCTGCCATTGCCTGTTTGCCGAACTGCCGCTGTTCAAGGCGCGCCTGAACGACTTTGACTGCCTGCTGCAACACGAACACTACGATGCCACGGGTGCCGAGCTGCAGCTGGCACTCCCAGCCGCTCGGGTGGCCGAATTTCAACGGCTGCTGGCGGATATCAGCCGTGGGCGGATTGAGTTGCAGGCGCAGTAAGTCCTGTCGCGGCTTAAGCCCCTCCCACAGAGTTATGGTGCCCCATGGGAGGGGCTGGGCGGCACTCCGCTTTAGCCGCGACGGCCTTGCCCATCAGCACTGCGCCAAAACGCACCAGCCTTTAACACTGCGCACCACGCTGGAGCCTCCGCCAGGCAGGCGGTTGTGATGGACCTTACGCTAGCACGGCACAGCAGCTTTTCTGACCCACTGGCCAGCTTTTTGCTTTAGCTCGGGCAGTTGTCATTCCTGAGCCACTGCCCATGTCCAGTTCCCCTGCTATTCCTCGCTTGCAGCTGAGCGGTATCAGCAAGCGCTACCCCAGCTGCCTGGCCAATGACCGTATCGATCTGAGCATTGCGCCTGGGGAAATCCATGCGCTACTCGGCGAGAACGGTGCTGGCAAAAGCACGCTGATGAAGATCATCTACGGCGTCACCCAACCTGACAGTGGCGAGATTCGCTGGCAGGGCGAACCGCTGAAGATGCGTGACCCGGCCATGGCGCGCAGCCTTGGCGTAGGCATGGTGTTTCAGCACTTCTCGCTGTTCGAGACGCTGACCGTGGCGGAGAACATTGCCCTGGCCATGGGCACGGATGCCGGTACACCGAAACAGTTGGAACCGAAGATTCGCGAGGTGTCGCAGCGTTATGGCATGGCCCTGGAACCGGGCCGGCTGGTACACAGCCTGTCCATCGGTGAACGGCAGCGGGTGGAGATCGTCCGTTGCCTGATGCAAGACATCAAACTGCTGATTCTTGATGAACCGACCTCGGTACTGACCCCGCAGGAGGCCGATGAACTGTTTGTAACCCTGCGCCGCCTGGCCGCCGAGGGCTGCAGCATTCTGTTTATCAGCCACAAGCTTGGCGAGGTGCGCGCCTTGTGCCAGAGCGCCACGGTGCTGCGCGGCGGTAAGGTGTCGGGGCATTGCATACCGGCCGAGTGCAGCGACCTGCAGCTGGCGCGGCTGATGGTCGGTGACGCCGAAGGCCTGGAAAGCAGTTACCCGAAAGCTGACGGCGGTCTGCCGCGTTTGCGCGTGGATGATCTCAGCTGGCACAACGCCGACCCGTTCGGCTGCACCCTCAGCCAGATCCGCCTGGAGGTGCGCAGCGGCGAGATCGTTGGCATCGCCGGAGTCGCCGGCAATGGTCAGGACGAGCTGCTGGCTCTGCTCAGTGGCGAAACCCGCCTGCCGCGCAGCGAGCGCGAACGCATCAGCCTGGACACTCAACCCATCGCCGACCTGTACCCGGATGCGCGGCGCAAACTGGGCCTGGCATTTGTTCCGGCCGAACGGTTGGGCCATGGCGCGGTGCCGGACATGAGCCTGAGTGATAACGCCCTGCTCACCGCTTTCCAGCAAGGCTTGTTGAGCAAGGGCCTGATTCAGCGCGGCAAGGTGCGCGCCTTGGCCGACCAGATCATCCAGCGCTTTGCGGTCAAGACGCCGGATGCCGAGGCGCCCGCGCGCAGCCTGTCCGGCGGCAACTTGCAGAAATTTATCCTCGGCCGCGAAATCCTGCAGAACCCCAAATTGCTGGTGGCGGCACACCCGACCTGGGGCGTGGACGTCGGCGCAGCGGCAGCGATTCATCGCGCGCTGATTGCCCTGCGCGATGCCGGCGCGGCGATCCTGGTGATTTCCGAAGACCTCGATGAGCTGTTCCAGATCAGCGACCGCATTGGCGCGCTGTGCAGCGGCAAGCTCTCGTCCCTGGCCGCCACCGCAGCAACCGAAGCGGTTGAAGTCGGCCGCTGGATGGCCGGTGAATTCGCTCCACTGCCCCCTATCACAAGCACGCCGGCAGCCGCTGCTGCCAGCCTGAGCTGACGGAGTTTTCCATGCTGTTATCCCTCGAACCGCGCGGTCAGCAATCGCGCGCCATGCTCTGGTTGTCGCCACTGCTCGCCGCCGTGCTGACCCTGTGCAGCGGCGCGCTGTTGTTCGCCCTGCTCGGCCACGACCCGCTGGACACCCTGCACACCCTGCTGATCGCACCACTGGCCGACTGGTATGGCGTCTCCGAACTGCTGGTCAAGGCGCTGCCGATTCTGCTCTGCGCCCTCGGCCTGGCGGTGGCCTACCAGGCGCGTATCTGGAATATCGGCGCAGAAGGTCAACTGCTGCTCGGCGCGCTGGCCGGCAGCGCCATGGCGATCCAGATTATCGACTGGGACAGCCGCTGGGCGCTGGTCTGGGTGGTGCTCGCCGGCGTGGCAGCGGGTGCAGCCTGGGGCGGCCTCACCGCCTGGTTGCGCACGCAGTTCAATGCCAACGAAATCCTCACCAGCATCATGCTCAACTACATCGCGCTGAACCTGCTGCTGTTCTTCGTACACGGCCCGCTGAAGGACCCAGCCGGCTTCAACTTCCCCGAGTCGGCGATGTTCGGCGACGCCAGCCGCCTGCCCCTGGTCAGCGAGGATGGTCGTCTGCATGCCGGCCTGTACTTCGCCTTGCTGGCCCTGGTGGCGGTGTGGGTACTGCTGCACAAAAGCTTTCTTGGTTTTCAGATCAAGGTGCTCGGCCTCGACCGCCGCGCCGCCGGTTTTGTCGGTTTTCGTGAGAAGCGCCTGGTGTGGTTTGCCCTGCTGGTCAGCGGCGGCCTGGCCGGGTTGGCGGGTGTCGGTGAAGTGGCCGGGCCGATTGGCCAACTGGTGCCGCAGGTATCGCCGGGCTACGGCTACGCGGCGATCACCGTGGCCTTTCTCGGCCGCCTGAATCCGCTCGGCATTCTGTTCGCCAGCCTGCTGATGGCCCTGTTGTACCTGGGCGGCGAGAACGCGCAGATGACCATGAACCTGCCCCAGGCGATCACCCAACTGTTCCAAGGAATGATGCTGTTCTTCCTGCTCGCCTGCGACGTGCTGATTCTTTATCGGCCACGGCTGAAGCTGAAGTGGGCGCAGCGCACAACCAACGCCGAAGCAATGGCCTGACAACGTATCTGTAGGAATTCCCGATGGACCTCGACCTGTTAAGCAATATTTTCTACGCCATGGTGCGCACCGGTACGCCGCTGCTGCTGGTGGCGTTGGGTGAACTGATCTGTGAGAAGAGCGGCGTGCTCAACCTCGGCCAGGAAGGCATGATGCTGTTCGGCGCGGTGATCGGTTTTATCGTCGCCCTGAGTACCGGCAACCTGTGGCTCGGCGTGCTGCTGACGATGAGCGCCGGCATGCTGCTGTCGATGCTGTTCGCCGCCGTGGCCCTGGGCTTTAACGCCAATCAGGTGGCCACCGGCCTGGCGCTGACCATCTTTGGCGTTGGCCTCTCCACCTTTGTCGGCGCGGCCTGGGTCGGCAAACCGCTGGCCGGTTTCGAGCCCATTGCCATTCCGCTGCTTAGCGAGATTCCACTGATCGGGCGCATGCTGTTTGCCCAGGACATTCTGGTTTACCTGTCCTTCGCTCTGTTCGGTTTGGTGGCCTGGGTGCTGCTGAAAAGCCGCATCGGCTTGATCATCCAGGCAGTAGGTGAAAACCCCGATGCGGCCAGCGCCATGGGCCTGCCGGTGCTGCGCGTGCGCACATTGGCGGTGTTATTCGGTGGTGCCATGGCCGGCTTGGCGGGCGGTTACCTGTCGCTGGCCTATACACCGATGTGGGCGGAAAACATGACCGCTGGGCGCGGCTGGATCGCTCTGGCGCTGGTGGTATTTGCCAGCTGGCGGGTATTCCGCGCGCTGCTCGGCGCCTACCTGTTTGGCCTGGCCAGCATCATCCATCTGGTGGCACAGGGCATCGGCCTGTCGATCCCATCAAACCTGCTGGCGATGCTGCCGTATGTGGCGACCATTCTGGTGCTGGTCCTGCTGTCGCGCGACGCGATCAAGACACGCCTGTTTGCGCCTGTATCACTGGGCAAGCCGTGGCAGCCGGGACACTAAGCCTCTTCTACGCACCAGCAGGCAGCATGCTCTGACGCTTACGCACCAGCACAGAACCACCCAAGAACCCCGCCCCGGCGGGGTTCTGCGTTTTAGCGCGGTGTGGCGCGCTAATTGTCCAGTTGGTCAGCTTTTTGCAATCGAACAGGCAGCTGTTTAACAACAACGTACCCACACACATCGGAGTTCCGCCAACCATGTTCGAGAAGAGCAAAAAACCGCTGCTGCGCACCCTCGTTGCCGCCCTTGGCTTTAGCGCCACATTGGGCGCTTCCGCCGCCGATCCGTTGAAGATCGGCTTTGTTTATATCGGCCCGATTGGCGACCACGGCTGGACTTACCAGCATGAGCAGGGCCGTCAGGCAGTGATCAAACAGCTCGGCGACAAGGTCGAAACCAGCTACGTGGAAAACGTACCGGAAGGTGCCGACGCCGAGCGGGTGATCCGTAACATGGCCAAGGGCGGCTATGACCTGATCTTCACCACCTCGTTCGGCTATATGAACCCGACGCTGAAAGTGGCCAAACAATTCCCCAAGCTGACCTTCGAACACGCCACCGGCTACAAGCAGGACAAGAACCTCGGCACCTACCTGTCGCGCTCGTATGAGGGTCGCTATGTCGGCGGCTTCCTCGCAGCGAAGATGACCAAGACCAAAAAAATCGGCTACGTCGCCTCCTTCCCGATCCCAGAAGTAATCCGCGATATCAACGCCATCCAGCTGGCGCTGGACAAGTACAACCCCGGCACCGAAATCAAGGTGGTATGGGTCAACTCCTGGTTCGATCCGGGCAAGGAATCCGATGCCGCCAACGCACTGATCGACCAGGGCGTCGACGTGGTGTTCCAGCACACCGACAGCCCAGCACCGATCCAGACCGCCGAGCGTCGTGGCGTCTACTCCGTGGGCTACGCCTCGGACATGGCGCACTTCGGGCCGAAAGCCGTGCTCACCTCGATCGTCAACGACTGGGGCCCGCACTACGTTAAATCCACACAGGCCGTGATCGACGGTACCTGGAAATCCGAAGATTTCTGGGGCGGTCTGACCGAAGACACCATTCGCCTGCCAATCAGCGACCTGGTGCCGGCCGAGGTGAAAACCGAGGCCGAGCAGATCATCGCCGACATCAAGAGCGGCGCCTTCCACCCTTTCACTGGCCCGATCAAGGACCAGAGCGGCGTAGAAAAAATCCCGGCCGGCGTCGCCGCCACCAACGCCGAACTGGCCTCGATGAACTACTACGTGGAAAACGTAAAGGCTGAACTGCCGAAGTAAGTCATAACCCAGATGCCGTCCCTGCCTCACTGGCAGAACCGCATCAAAAGGACGATGCCTTAACGGGCATCGTCCTTTTTCGCTGCCCTGGGTACGAGAAGACTCGCAGCATGCCCCCACCCGGAGCCTCTATGAACACCCTACCGATTATCGACATCGCCCCGTTGTACAGCGACGACCAAGCTGCCTGGCCCGCCGTGGCTGAGCAGATTGACCGCGCCTGCCGCGAGTGGGGATTCTTCTACATCACCGGCCACCCGATCAGCCCGGCGCGTATCGCCGAATTGCTGAGCGCCGCCAGGACCTTCTTCGCCCTGCCGGCTGCAGAAAAGCTCAAGATCGACATCACCCAGACCGCCCATCACCGAGGCTACGGCGCGATTGCCACCGAGCAGCTGGACCCGAGCAAACCGAGCGACCTCAAGGAAACCTTCGATATGGGTTTCCACATGGACCTCAATCATCCCGAGGTGCTGGCCGGCAAGCCGCTGCGCGGGGCCAATCGCCACCCAGATCTACCTGGCTGGGCCGCCCTGATGGAACAGCACTACGCCGATATGCAGGCGCTGGCGCAAACCCTGTTGCGCGCCATGACCCTTGCGCTGGATATCGACCGCGACTTTTTCGACACGCGTTTTCATGAGCCGATCAGCGTGCTGCGGATGATCCACTACCCGCAGCGCCACACCGCCAGCAGCGCCGAACAGCAGGGCGCAGGCGCGCACACCGATTACGGCTGCATCACCCTGCTCTATCAGGACAACGCCGGCGGCCTGCAAGTGCGCAACCGTGACGGTGAGTGGATCGACGCCCCGCCGATTGCCGGCAGCTTTGTGGTGAACATCGGCGACATGCTCGCGCGCTGGAGCAACGACCGCTACACCTCAACCCCGCACCGAGTGATCAGCCCGCTGGGGGTTGACCGCTACTCCATGCCGTTCTTCGCCGAACCGCACCCGGACACCGAGATCAGCTGCCTGCCCAACTGCTCGGACGCCGCCCATCCGCCTAAGTATCCGAGCGTGACCAGCGCCGAGTACCTGCTGTCACGCTTTGCTGATACCTATGCGTATCGGCGAGACGAACAGGCGGGATGACCGCCTGTAGCCTGTAGGGTGGATGGCGCTGTTTTCATCCACCACCTGCGGCACCATGAAGACCGCTTGGTGGACATAAAAAGCGATGTCCACCCTACATAGCCCCCCACATCGTCAACGACCCGTACCGATTCGGCGAAATCCTGTCCTAACGGTTAAACTTGGCCGCAACCACGCCTGATAACGAGATCCGACCATGTACGACTGGCTCAATGCCCTGCCCAAGGCCGAACTGCACCTGCACATTGAGGGGTCGCTGGAGCCTGAGCTGCTGTTTGCCCTGGCCGAGCGCAACAAGATCACCCTGCCCTGGAACGACGTTGAAGCGCTGCGCAGTGCCTATGCCTTCAACAACCTGCAGGAGTTTCTCGACCTGTATTACGCCGGCGCCGATGTACTGCGCACCGAGCAGGACTTCTACGACCTGACCTGGGCCTACCTGCAAAAGTGCAAGGCGCAGAACGTCATCCACACCGAGCCGTTCTTCGACCCGCAGACCCACACCGACCGGGGCATTCCCTTTGAAGTGGTACTGCGCGGGATCAAGCAGGCGCTGGTCGATGGCGAGAAGCAGTTGGGCATCAGCCACGGCTTGATCCTGAGTTTTCTGCGCCACCTGTCCGAAGAAGAAGCCTTCAAAACCCTGGAGCAGGCCAGGCCATTCCGCGATGCGTTTATCGCCGTCGGTTTGGACAGCTCGGAGATGGGCCACCCGCCGAGCAAGTTCCAGCGCGTGTTCGACAAGGCGCGCAGTGAGGGCTACCTGACCGTCGCCCACGCCGGTGAGGAAGGTCCGCCCGAGTACATCTGGGAAGCGCTGGACCTGCTGAAAATCGAGCGTATTGACCATGGCGTGCGCGCCATCGAAGACGAGCGCCTGATGCAGCGCATCATTGATGAACAGATCCCACTGACCGTTTGCCCGCTGTCCAATACCAAGCTCTGCGTGTTCGACGACATGCGCCAGCACAACATCCTGCAGATGCTCGAACGCGGGGTGAAGGTGACGGTAAACTCGGACGACCCGGCCTACTTCGGCGGCTACGTCACCGAGAACTTTGCCGCCCTGCATGACAGTCTGGGCATGACCCAGGAGCAGGCCAAGCGCCTGGCGCAGAACAGCCTGGATGCAAGGCTGGTTTGAACAAAATCATCGCGGCTAAAGCCCCTCCCACAGAGTTAAACGTCACGTGGGAGGGGCTTTAGCCGCGACAGATAAAAACTCAGTGATCCAGCTTGCGCCGCTTGCCGGTGACCATCGACAGCGGCAGGTTTTCCTTCAGCCGGTAGCTTTCAAACAACGCCGCCGCGATGTGCAGGCCCACCAAGGCCATCAACGCATCGGCGCAGAATTCATGAATTGCTAACGGCAGATCTGCACCCCAGAAGTAATCGACCTCCTCCATCAGAAAGCCGGTCACACCCAGGCCGAGCATCAACAGCATCATGCCGATCATCACCAAGCCGCCCAGCGGGGAATGCCCCATGCGGTGGTAATCACGCCCGCTGAGCAAGGCCCGCAGGTGTTCGGCCAGGCGCGCCCGGGTGGGCCAAAAGTCCGCCCAGCGCGCTGCCGGTGTACCGATAAAACCCCACACCAGGCGGATCGCCAACCAGGCCACGGCGTAATAACCGAACCAGCGGTGCCAGTTCTCGCCCTCTTCGGTGAAGAAGTAATTGGCCAGAAAAGCGCCTGCCAAGGACCAGTGGAACAGCCTGATCAGCGGGTCCCACAGGCGTGCGGTGGCGGTGTTCATCAGTCTTCGACGCCGCCTTTAATGGCCTTGCCGCTGACTGGATCGAAGTATATTTCGACCTTCTGACCCTCCTTGTTAAAACCGTAGATTTCGTAGCAGTTGCCGCTGGTGACTTTGAATTTTTTGATCGCGTAACCCTGGGCTTTGAGGTCGGCCTGAAATTTGTCCTGATCCTGCCACTGCGCCTTGTCGGCGGTGGTGCACTCGGTGGCGGCGAAGGTCAGCGGGCTGGCCAAAGCCAGAGACAGCAGAAGTAATTTGCGCATGAGGTGTTCCTTACAAGTGAGTTGATGTCTGCAGGTACACAGTGCTCGGTGAAGCTTAAAACCTGCTTAAGCCCCGCAAATCTCTTCCCCGGCACAGAAAAAACCGCACGGGCCAGGCTGTGCAGAACAGAGCGACCCGTGCGGTTACAGACAGCACAGCGCCGCTCACTGCGGAGCGGCGCCTAATGGCAGATCAGAAGCTGAAGTCGACTTTGGTCCACAGCGTTCGACCCGGCTCATTGAAGGCTTGCGGGTCATCCGCAGAAAAACCGAACCCGGCATTACCGGCCAGGTTCAGGTGCTCGCTGTACGCCTTATCGAACAGGTTATCCACGCCGGCGCTGAGCTTGACCTCGGGCGTTAGGCGGTAGGCGGTATTGAGCGAGAACACGGCAAACCCACTGCTTTTATCGAAGTCTTTGCCGACCACGTTACCCTTGCCCTCATCCACCCGGTTCTGCGCCGCGACCACACGCCATAGCGCGCCAGCGCTCCAATCACTGCGCTCATAAGCCAAACCAAAACGTGCTTCCAGCGGCGGCGTTTGCCCCAGCGGGCGATCATCGGAGCTGTTCTTGCCCCAGGCATAGGCCAGGCTGGCATCGGTTTTCCAGTTGCTGTCCAGGCGATAGCTCAGGCCCAGCTCGCCGCCCATGATGCGCGCGTCGATATTGCTGGCTTGCGAACGCACATGCCCCGGCATCATCCCAGGGCCGTAGCTAAACAGGATGTAATCACGCACCTGGCCAGCGTAGGCGGAAGCCCAGGCTTCGAGTTTTGCACTGCGGTAGTTGATGCCGATATCCAGCTGGGTGGTTTTCTCCGGTTCCAGGCTTTCCATCGGCTGCACAAAACCAATAGGGCCGGGGCTGGCGGAGAACAACTCCCAATAATCGGGGAAGCGCTGGGTATGGCCGAGGCCGGCATACCAGGTGGCCGGCAGGCGCTGCAGGTCCTGCTCGTAACGCACAAAGCCACTGGGCAGGGTCTCGCTGCGGGTTTCATCGGCCGTGGGGTTGGCGCGCAGGGTCATGCCGCTGCCGAGGGTTTGCCGGTAATCCTTGACCGAGGCGCGGTCCAGGCGTGCGCCAGTAACCCAGCGCTCACGCTCACTGACCTGCCAGGTCAATTCGCCAAACAGCCCGTAGTTGTGGAACTCGGCGTCTTTGTCCCAGCGCAATTGGTCGTAGTCGGTGTAGGTCTGGGTCATCATGTTGAAGCTGGAGGCGCGCTTGCGATGCTCGTTGCGCTGCGCGTCGACGCCGGCCTTGAGTTCGACCGCTTGCCAGTCCCACGTGCCCACCACGCGACCACCCAAGGTGCGGCGGTCAACGTTACTGGCCATGGGGTTGCGCATCATCGCCATAACGTCCTGCGGGTTGGGGCTGCGCAGGCTGAAGTTTTCCATCACGTGGTCGGCATAGTTGTAATACACCTGCCCTTCCAGGCCTTGGAACACCTCACCGAGGTTTTCCAGGCGCACACGCAGGCCGAGGCTCTCACGCAAGAACTGGCTGCCATCCATACCGCGCCCAGCATAGCGGGCCTCGCCATCGCCACGACCGGCACTAAGTTCGATCAAGGTGTCGTCATTCGGCGTCCAACCGAGCAGCACGTCACTGTTCCACTTCTGCCAACGCGAGGGCACGGTGTCGCCATTACCGTCCTGGTAATCATCGGCCTGGGCGCTGTTGCCGAGCACGCGGACATAGCCCTGACTGCCCCCCGCTGTGGCATCCAAACGACGATCAAAACGGCCATTGGAGCCGGCTAATACGCTGCCATCGACACGCCCGCCGAGAGTTTCAAAGCGCGGCGTGTCACGCTCAAAGAGAATCGTCGCCGCCGAGGCACCCGGGCCCCATAGCACCGATTGTGGCCCCTTGATCACCGTCAGACGGTCGAAGTTCTCCGGCGACAGGTAGGAGGTTGGCGCATCCATACGATTGGGGCAGGCACCCAGCAGCACGCCACCATCACTGAGAATGTTCAAGCGCGAGCCGAACATACCGCGAAACAACGGGTCGCCATTGGCGCCGCCACTGCGGATGGCGTTGAAGCCGGGGATGGTTTTCAGGTAATCCGCACCATCGGCGGCGGGCACCGGCTGACGAGGCTGCTTGGGGTCGGTAACCACGGTGACCGGCGACTGCTGGGCCACGCCCGTGACCACCAACGGTGGCAATTGCAGCAATGATGGCTCAGTGGTTTGCGCGGCATACGCCTGGGTGGCCAGCAGTAAACCGACACACAGTGGTGCCAAACGAAACGGTGCAGCAGTGATCAACAACGAACGAGTCGACATGTTTATTCCAAAATCGAGACAAAACCAGGGGATTGGTCAGCGCGCGTAACCGCGGTGACACACCAAACAAGGGCAGTGGCAATCAGGAATAAACAGGCGGGGCGCGACTGCGCGAACCGGGGAAAATGGCCGAGCGGGCAACACCGCTGCGCACCGGTGCAATGTGCCGATCCGCTGGCGATGTAGCCGCCAACGCCAGCGATGGGCTGGCGCAACTGGTGGCTGGGCTGTGCAGCAGCAACGTGCAATAGCCGCACTTGGCCCACAGCGCATCGTGCTCAAGTGCGCGGTCATGGCTGCCCGCGTGCTCGCCACAGGCCAGCTCGGTCAGCCAGGCCGGTTCGGCAGGCTGGCTGAGCTGTGACCCAAGTGGCCCGAAACTGAGCAACAGCATGGCCAACAAGGCCAGGCACCCTGCTCGGTATTGAGCCAGGTGGCGACGACTACAGGGCTTCACGACCACTCAACTCCCGCGCACGCATGCCGGTAACAGGGCTGAAGCGCCTGCACAGAAACCCTGTGGCACGCGCACCGCCCTGCTGCCCAAGGTGTGACAGCGCTTAATGCGCATGCCCTTTTGCAGGCGCCTGCTCAGTGGCAGGGGCTTCCTTGTGCACAGCCACTTCTACGTCCAACTGACCGGCTTTTTCAAAGGTCAGGGTCAGCGGGAAGCGCTCACCGTCTTGGGCCTGCTGCTGCAGGTTAAACAGCATCACGTGATAGCCCATGGGCTCGAACTTCACCTTACCACCAGCAGGGATGACCACCGTCTGCACCTGCTGCATCTTCATCACGCCATCAGCATGGATATGCTCATGCAGTTCGGCCTTGCCGGCGTGCGGCGTGCTGACGCTGAGCAAACGATCCGCCTCGGCGCCTTTGTTGTGCACCACGAAATAGGCCGCCGCAGTGGGTGCTACCGCCGGCATTTGCCGCGACCAGGGGTGCTCGATATGCAGCTCACCGACGTTGTAGGCATGGGCACTGGCAAACAGGCTTGGGCTCAGTAGAGCGGCAATGAGCAAGGTCTTTTTCAGCAGCATGGTATTTCTCCGGTTGTGGACTGACTGTCCATGACAAGTGGTGTAACGCGAAGCCTTGGCGCGGGCCAAGCCCACGCCGGTTATGCCCTTTCAGCCATTGGCAAGGCGCGGCCCGGCAAAGTATGAAAACAGCAACCTATCCAGCACCCAAATCAGCAGCAAAGAGCCGCCCACCAGCGGGAAGGCAGCGCCTAGCAGGCACATGATGACCACCGCAGCCTTCCAGCGCGGCAGGTTATGCCGCAGCGGTGGCACGCCAAACGTACCGCTCGGGCGGCGCAGCCACCACATCACCACACCACTGACCGCGCTGAGCAGCACCAGCAGGCAGACCGCCAGCATCAGTAGCTGATTGGCCAGGCCGAACAGCTTGCCTTCATGCAGCATGACCCCGGTTTCCACGGTTTTCGCCACCATGCCGTAATCCTGCCAGCGCACATCGGCGAGCACGGCGCCGCTGTATTGATCGATATGCAGGGTGGCATCGTTACGCGGGTCATCGGCGAACAGCGCAATGCTGTACACCCCAGTTTCACCTTTGGGCAGGGTGATGCTGTAACCCGGCTGCACGCCGCGCTCGGCAGCCGTCTCGACCACCTGTTGCAGGCTGACCTGTGGCAAGGCGCTTGGCACTGTGCTGACGCCGGGGCGGTTGTGCGCGGCATGCGGATCAGACGCCGGCAGCGGCGTGGTTTCCACCGCCCAGGCGACGGTCTGCTGGCTGCCGTTATTCAGGCTGCCGGTGAGCGTGCCGGACTGCGGCACGTCATCCCACATCGCCGCCGGAAAATGGTTCCAGGCGCCGGCAAACTGAGCGCCCCAGAAACCGGTCCAGGTCATCCCGGTGAGCAGCATAAACAGCAGCAACGCACTGCCCCAGAACCCGATGACCGCATGCACGTCACGCCACAGCAGGCGACCACGGGCATTCAGGCGTGGCCACAGCACGCCCGCTCCGGAGCGCCCGCGCGGCCACCACAGGTACAAGCCCGAGACCACCAAGACGATGCCCCAACCGGCGGCCAGCTCAATCAGCCGGTCACCCAAGGTGCCGATCATCAGGTCGCTGTGCAGCTGACGGGCGATGGCCTGCAGGTTGTTTTGCGCATCCTGGCTGCCGAGCATCTGACCGCGGTAGGGGTCAACAAATACATTCAGGCCTTGCCCGTTGGCCTCGATCACAAACTGCGCACTGCGCCCAGCCTGCACCGGCGGCAAATACTGTTTGATGCTGGCCTCGGGGTAAGCCTGGCGCACACGCGCCAGTTGTTGATCCGCACTGATGACCTGCTCGGCCACCGGCACCTGCAGTAAGTCTGCATACATCAGCTGATCAAGCTGCGGTTTGAACAGGTAAATAATCCCCGTCACCGACAGCAGAATCAGGAATGGGGCCACCACCAGCCCGGCATAAAAATGCCAACGCCAGGCCAGGTTGTAGAAAGAAGGAGCACGTTGGCTCATGAGTCAACTCCGACAGCTCACCATTAGCCTCACTGTCCGACATAACGCGCAGTGAAACGACGGAAATACCCGGGACGTAGTGCCCGGTAGCTAACGGATTGAAGGGGATGCGCGGGGGTTGGCAGAGGGCCAGAGGTAGCGGACAGGTGGGGGCGTAAAGAACGTGCCGAGCAGCGGCGCACGGCTGGCTGCCAGCAGCCCCAGCACACCGAAGAAAGCCGCGAGGATGATCGCGCTGAACAAACTGGCGAGGGCACACCCTGCCCCCGTCGCCGGGTTGGGCGCAACAACACCGGAGCCTTCCAGGTCGGCACCCGCACCGAAGTTACCGTCAAACGAGCAGTATTGGCTGCTCAACCCGCTGAGCTGTAGGCCCGCCATCTGCCCGTGACCAATACTGCAGCCGAACGCACTGAACAGAACGCTGAAGTACAGCATCCAAGCCAGTAAGCGACGGTCAGTACGGGTGATTTTCATGGGCGCGACTCTAGCATTGCTCTGAGGCGTATGTGCCATCGCCTAACTGCGATGGATTGCCGCAGCGGGCTGGCGGCAATCTTAGTGCGGCCAGGGCGTATCCGCCAGTCACGGTTGCCAGCACTCACTCCCCCGCATCCGCCCTTCTCAACCTGTATTTATTGTCTGGAAGTCCTGCACAGTGCAGGCTTAAATGAATGGCACTGATACTGCCACTGCGCACAGGCGCAAAGCCTGTAACGCCATATGAATGAATCACCGTGGCGCGGCTGCGGGTAGCCTTGTGCAAGGAGCGCGTAGTGACCTTACTCCCCGTGGAAACCCTGCTGGTTGCAGCCTTGGTGCTGCTGCTTGGGCGGGTGGTCAATCGGCTGGTGCCATGGCTGTCTAATTACAACATCCCAGACCCCATAACCGGCGGCTTGCTGTTTGCCGTTGGCATGCTCGTCATGGGTGAGTTTGCCAGCGTCAGCCTGGAGTTTGACGCCACGCTCAAGCCGGTGTTGCTGTTGGCGTTTTTTGCGGCCGTTGGTTTGTCGGCCAACCTCAGCCTGCTCAAGCAAGGCGGCAAGCGCCTGTTGCTGTTTGTGATGGTGCTGATCCCATTTCTGTTTTTGCAAAACCTCACGGGCTTGTTGATCGCCTGGGTCCTCGACATGCACCCGTTGATGGGGCTGGTCGGCGGCAGCATCACCCTGGTTGGCGGGCACGGCACGGGCGCGGCCTATGCTGAACGCTTTGCTGAGGTGAACAACATCCAGTCCATCATGGAGCTGGCCATGACCGCCGCCACCCTCGGCCTGGTAATCGGCGGTATCTGCGGTGGGCCGCTGGGGCAGTGGCTGATCAAACGGCACCAACTCGCCAACAACACAGGCCATGCGCCCTCCCAACACAGCGATATACCGGCTAATGCCGTTGAGCCGATCAATGCCGGTAATCTAATCCCGGTATTGGCGGCCGTATTAATTGCTGTGCTGGTGGGCCGATGGCTGGGTGACCTGGTCAGCGGTGCGCCAATCACCCTGCCCAGCTTTCTCTGGTGCCTGCTGGTAGGCGTGGTGATTCGTAATGCGGGCCACCTTGTGGGCTTGCGCCTGAATGATGCTGGCATTGAGATGCTGTCCAGCGTGACGCTGGCGCTGTTTCTGGCCATCACCATGATGACCCTGAACCTGGCGAGTGTGGCCAGCCTAGCCGGGCCGTTGCTGGTGATCCTGCTCGGGCAGTTGCTGCTGGTGGTGATCTATGGCGCTCTGGTGGTGTTTCGGGTGGTGGGCCGCGATTACGAGAGCGCGGTTATTTCTGCTGCATTCTGCGGTTTCGCCATGGGCGCAACGGCCACCGCCATCGCCAATATGCAGGCCATCACGCAGAAATACGGCCCCGCGACCCAGGCATTTCTCGTGGTGCCATTGGTCGGCGCATTCCTTATCGACCTGCTCAATGCCCTGGTGCTGACGGGTTACCTGTCACTGCCCTGGATAGGAGGTTGAGCATGCGTTTACTGATGATGCTGTCCTGCCTGATATTGCTAACAGCCTGCTCCAAAGGCCCAGGCACCGAGACACTGCGCAGCGATGTGCAGCAACGCCTGCAGCAGGTCTTCCCCAGTTCGGTGCTAAGCCTTACTGAACTCAAGCGACGCGGCTCGGCCAACGATGCCAATGCCCCGCCCGGCGAAGAACGTCGCGTGATCTACTTCGATGCCACCCTCACGGTTGAACAGGACCAGAACTTCGGCGCCTGGGACTCACCGGGCGTGGCCAGTCTTATCAGCGTGCTGGGGGCTGGGCCACGCGGATTATCTGGGATCAGCAACAGCGGCAATCACCCCGGCGACAAGCTGTATGTGCATGGCAGCCTGATTTATCGCGCGCAAAACGGTAACTGGCTGGCCGAGGTGCCACAGGGCTTTACCGCCCCGCGCGCCGCTCAGGCGAGCGAAGGTGGCAGTACCACACGGGAGAACTTGGTGAATGCCTTCAGCACCGCACTCAACCTCGCCCCTGGCGATACCGGTCCGCAGCAGCGTAAGGCCATTAGCGATGAACTGGAACGCTCACTGAACAATATCCAGGGTCGGCTTTCACGCCTGCAAAAAGGCTACTCATTAGCCGGCGGCCCGCCCGCCGGCCAATACGCACGTTTCGCCACGGCGTTCAGCCAGCAGCTGAAAAGCGACGGCTTAACGATGCAGGTACTCAACACCGAAGGTGGTCTGGACAACCTGCGCATGCTGCGCCAGGGCGATGTGCTGTTGGCACTCTCGCAAAGCGATGCGGCGTATGCGGCCGTGCACGGTACAGGTGTATTCGAAACGGCCGGCCCAGACTTGAAACTGCGGGCCATCGCCAGCCTGTATCCCGAGCCGGTGCATGTACTGGTTAGCGCCACCAGCGCCCTGCAAAAAATGGGCGATCTGCGTGGCCAGCGGGTCAATATCGGTCAACCTGGCTCGGCTTCACGCCTCACTGCGCTGGCGGTGCTGGATGCCCACGGCCTGCTTCTGAGCGACCTGCAAACGGTCACCGAACTGGACCTGCAACAAGCGCTGAAAGCATTGCGCGATGGCCAACTGGATGCCGTTATTCAGGTTATCGGCGCGCCGGCTGACAATATCCGCGCCGCCAGTGAAGCCTTCGAGCTACGTCTGATCCCGCTGGAAGCCGCTGCGCTAAAGCACCTGCAAGACCACCTCCCGGGCAGCTTTAGCTTCAGCCTCCCTGCCGAGAGCTACCCGCAGCAAACACTCGCCGTACCCACCGTGGCCGTGGCCAGCATGCTGCTTACAGGGGAGCAACTGACCGCCGTTGAAATAGAGCGACTGGTGCAACTGCTGTTTGCCGACAACAACCAATGGCTGCAAAACGGCAGTATCCAGGGCGCGCAATTGTCCCGGCAAAATGCGCTGCGCGACCTTGATGTACCGCTGCACAGCGCCGCCGAAAAAGCCCTGCGACAGCTGCAAGCGCCGCCGTCACCCGCACCAGAGCGCTAACGCGGCGCTCATGGCAAACCGCTCGGACCAACGGTACACCTAGCCCAAGCGGATTTGTTACAAGTCAATGAATGTTCACATTCAGCGACTAGACTCGTGCTGTCCTAGCGTCTGCTGACAATAGTGCAGGCTGATGCGGGCCGGACTGGCGCACCCAACGGCCTTAATACCGCAGGCTCAGTGCGCAGCAGACCGTAACCACGTTCTTACAGAGGAGATGCGTTGATGAACGTCATGATCCAACCGGTAAAAACAGCCGCCGGCAACGGCTGGCAAGTACGCCTTGGCAAACAAAGCGTTACCTTCCGCAGTGAAACCGAGGCCCAGCAGTTTGTTAGCACCCTTCAAGCACGGATGAGTGCGCCACACAGCTTGCCTGCTGAGCAGCAGCGCATCGCCAGTTAACCCAATGCGTTGGGAGTACTGCGCTCGGCCCAGCGGGTAAACAGGGAAAACCCCACAGCCAGTACTCCGCAGCTGAAAATCACAAGCGCAACTGGCCCGGCACTGCCGTCATGCAGCGCAGCAACCATGGCGGCAGCACTGGCGGCGATGGCAAATTGCAGGCTACCCAGCAACGCCGAGGCGCTGCCGGCATGCCGGCCTTGGCCAGCCATCGCGCAGGCGGATGCATTGGGCAGCAAAATGCCCAGGCAGGCGATGCAGCCGAACAGCGGAATCAATAACGGCCACAGCGCCTGTGGTTTGGCCAATGCCACCAAGAGCAAAGCAAGCCCGCATGCCAGGTAAAACCACACCGTTTTACCCAACCAGTATGCCGGCCCGTGCCGCGCGACCAGCCAGGCGTTCAACTGCGCCACCAAAATAAAGCCCAGTGCATTACTGCCGAACAGCCAGCCGTAGTGCTCTGCAGGTACGCCATATAACTCGATAAACACAAACGGTGAACCCGCGATGTACGCGAACATCCCGGCAACAGCAAAGCCGCCCGTCAAGGCATAACCAAGGAAGGGTAAGTTACCAAGCAGCCGTTTGTACTCACCCACCGCACCGCGCAAAGGCGCGGGCGGCACGTCCGTGGCCAGGGTTTCTGGTAACCATTTGGCCACCGCCAATAGGCAGACAAAGCTAAACAGCATCAGGCAGATAAAAATCGATGGCCAGCCCAGCGTACTGAGCAACAGCCCGCCTGCCAGTGGCGCAAGAATGGGTGCCAGCCCCATCACCAACATCAGCTGGGAAAATACCTTCGCCGAGTTGATCGGGTCACACAGGTCACGCACCACCGCCCGCGACACCACCATCCCCGCACAGCCACCCAGAGCCTGAACAAAACGCGCGGCAATCAGCCATTCCAGACTCGGCGCCAGGGCACACGCCAGCGACGCCAGGCTAAAAAGCGTAACCCCAACCAGCAGCGGCATGCGCCGACCAAAGCGGTCAGCCAGTGGCCCATAAGCCAGCTGACCAATGGCCAGGCCCACAAAGTAGGCGGCCAACGACAGTTGCACGTGCTCAACATCGGTTGCAAAAGCCATTGCCAGCGCCGGGAAACTCGGCAAGTAGAAGTCAATGGCCAGTGGCCCGAATGCGCTAAGCGCACCGAGAATTAACAATAAACGTAAGGGCATGTATATCCAGATAGTAAGGGCGGAAGGGGCATGCGTAGCCCGGATGGCCCGAGCTACGACCGTGCAGAGCGCTCCCGGATTGGCTCCGGGTTACGCCCTGCCTGCCCCATCGCAGGGCCTGAGGGTCAAACCGAACGTTCGGTCTTCTTCCGGCCTTTGCCGATTTTCTCCGCCAGCGATTCCACCAGCAGGTAAAACATAGGGATCAGGAAGATCGCCAGGAAAGTTGCCGCCAGCATGCCGCCAATCACCCCAGTACCAATCGAGTGACGACTGGCCGAGCCTGCGCCCGAGCTGATTGCCAGCGGTACAACACCGAGGATAAACGCCAGCGAGGTCATGATAATCGGGCGGAAACGCAAGCGTGCCGCCTCCAGCGCTGAGTCGAAAATGCCCATGCCGTTTTGCCGGTTGAGCACAGCGAACTCGACGATCAGGATGGCGTTCTTCGCCGCCAAGCCGATCAGCGTGACCAGGCCGACCTGGAAGTACAGGTCGTTCTCAATACCGCGCAACCACACCGCCAGAATCGCCCCGAATACCGCGAACGGTACAGCGGTCACCACCGCCAACGGCAGGGTCCAACGCTCGTACTGGGCGGCCAGAATCAGGAACACCATGATCAGACCAAAGATAAAGGCACTGCTGCCTGAACCCTGAGAAGCCACTTCCTGGTAGGCCGAACCCGTCCAGCCGATGCTGTAATCGCTGCCCAGCACTTCATTGGCGACTTCCTGAATCGCACTTAGCGCCTGACCGGAGCTGAAGCCAGGTGCCGGGCCGCCGAGGATCTTCGCCGCCGGGTAGACGTTAAAACGCGCATAGGTATCCGGGCCAAGAATTCGCTCGACCTTGACCAGGCTGGCCAGCGACACCAATTCACCACTGGCCGCACGCACATAGACCTGGGACAGATCTTCCGGCTTGCTGCGGAACTCCGCCTCGGCTTGCAGGCTGACTTGGAAGGTACGCCCATACAGGCTGAAGTCGTTGACGTAGTAACTGCCGAACGTGGCCTGCATAGCCGTGAACACATCACTGACTGTCACGCCCAGGGCACGCGCCTTGGTGCGGTCCAGGTTGATGAAGTACTGCGGCACATTGGCGTTAAAGGTGCTGTTGACCCCCGCCAATTCTGGGCGCTTGGCCGCTGCGGCTAGGAACGCCTGCACCTTGAGCGCCAACTCGGCGGTGGTACCGCCACTGCGGTCCTGAATGTAACCCTCAAAGCCGCCGGTGGTGCTCATACCGGTAATCGGCGGAGGGTTGAAGCTCATCACCATACCGTCTTTCTGCGCCGCGCCCATCGCCATGAACTCACGGGTCAGGTTGCGTGCATCCAGCTCGGGCGTGGTGCGCTCGCTCCAGTCCTTCAGTGGCACGAAGGAAACGCCTGAACTGCTGCGAACACCCGAAGACAGAATGTCGAAACCCGCAAAGGTCACCACGTTCTCTACCGCCGGGTGCGCCATCAGTTGCTGCGTCACGTCGCTGGTGAGCTTCTCGGTACGGGTCAACGACGCAGCAGGCGGCAGGAAGTAGGCGTTGATCACATAGCCTTGGTCTTCGCTGGGCACCAGCGAGCTGGGCACCCTGTTGAACAGCACCACCATCAACGCGATCATCGCGCCAAACAGCAGCACACCTACGGCCGAGCGCTTGAGGAAGAAGCGCACGCCCGCGGTGTAGCCGTTGGTCATCTTGTCGAAGACGCGGTTAAACGCACGGAACGGCGCCGCCGGTTCGTGATGCCCAGGTTTAAGCAGCAAGGCGCAGAGCGCCGGGCTCAGCGTCAGGGCGACGATGCCGGAAATCAGCACCGACACCGCAATGGTGATGGCGAACTGTTTATACATCTCCCCGGCCAGACCGCCGAGGAAGCCCACCGGTACAAATACCGCACACAGCACCAGAACAATGGCGATGATGGGGCCGGTTACTTCCTCCATCGCCTTGATGGTGGCTTCACGCGGGCCGACCTTGTCGGTGGCCATCACACGTTCCACGTTCTCGATCACCACAATGGCGTCGTCCACCACGATACCGATGGCCAGCACCATGCCGAACAGGGTCAGCAGGTTGATTGAGAAGCCAAGCATGTACATGCCGGCAAAGGTACCCACCAGCGATACGGGAATAGCCAGCACTGGGATCAGCGTGGCGCGCCAGTTTTGCAGGAACAGAAACACCACCAGCACGACCAGCACCAGCGCTTCGAAGAAGGTGTAGATCACCTCATCGATCGACACCCGCACAAATTTAGTGGTGTCGTAAGGCACTTTATAAGTGATGCCACTGGGAAAGTTCTTCGCCAACCGCTCCAATGTTTTGGTGATGGCATCGGCCGTGTCCAGAGCATTCGCGCCAGGTTGCAGATACACCCCGAAAGCGGCGTTCTGCTGACCGTTGAGCGAGGTCATTAGCGAATAATCTTGAGCACCCAGCTCAATTCGCGCGACATCTCTAAGCAGCAAGCTGGCGCCATTGTCATCCGTGCGCAGGATGACGTTTTCAAACTCTTTCGGGTCGGTAAAACGGCCCTGGGTGGTGACGGTGTAGGTAAAGTCCTGCTCTTGCTTGAGCGGCTGCTGACCAAAACTACCGGCGGCGAATTGCGAGTTTTGTTCGCGGATCGAATTAACCACATCGGTGGGCGTCAGGTTGAACTGCGCCAGTTTGTCCGGACGCAGCCAGATACGCATGGAGTAATCTTTCGAGCCGAACTGGCTGACATCGCCCACGCCCGGCAGGCGCTTGAGTTCATCAATCACGTTGATCAGCGCGTAGTTGCTGATATACACCGGGTCACGTGAACCATCGGGGGAATACAGGGTGACGACCTGCAGGATGTCTGCAGACTTCTTCTGCACTTTGACGCCCTGCCGACGCACCTCTTCCGGCAACTTGGCCAGGGCGGCTTGCACCCGGTTGTTGACGTCGATGGTGGCCTGATCGGGGTCGCGGCCCACCTCGAAGTACACCGACAGGTTCAACGCGTTACCGCCAGAGTTGGACTGCTGGTAGATCATCCCCTCAACACCGTTGATTGACTGCTCCAGCGGTGCGGCCACCGTTTCGGCAATTACCTGGGCGCTGGCACCGGCATAGGTCGCACTGACCGACACCTGGGGCGGCAAAATCTGCGGGTACTGGGCAATCGGCAGCGAGCGCATGGCCATAAGCCCGGCGAGTACGATGACAATCGAGATGACCGTGGAAAAAACCGGTCGGTCGATAAAGAAGCGTGAAATCACTGGGAACGCTCCTTAGGATTGGCTGTCAGCAGGAACAACTTTCACCGGCGTGTCCGGGCGTACCTTGAGCAGGCCCTCAACCACCACCCGCTCACCGACACTGATACCCGACATGATCACCCAGCGGCCCTTGGCCGTATGCCCAGTGGTCACCTGACGCATACGCGCCACGCCGCCATCATCCACCACATAAACAAACGTGCCAGCAGGGCCTTGAGCAATCGCCCGCTCAGGCACGGTCATGGCATTAGGCAGGCTCAGCCCCTTGACCTGAACGCTGACAAATTGACCCGGTAACAGTATTTGCTCCGGATTAGGCACCACGGCGCGGGCGCTGACGGTGCCGGTGCCGCGATCAATCAGGCTGTCAGTGAAATCCACCTTGCCTTCCAACGGATAAAGGCTGCCGTCACCGAGGCTGATCTGCACACGCAGCTTGCCGTCTTCAGGCATGACTAAGCTGCCGTTCTGCAGGCCTCTGCGCACGCTTTCCACATCGGAATCCGGGGCGGCAAAGTTGACGTAAATAGGGTCCAGTTGGGTGATGTTGCTCAGCAAACTGGCATTCGGATCACCGGCCACCACCAGGCTGCCTTCCGACACGGTTTCCTTGCTGGTAATCCCGGAAATCGGTGCCTTCACCGTGGTGTAATCGAGGTCGATTTGCTTGGACAACACCTCAGCCTCGGCGGCCTGGATGTTCGCCTTGCTCTGCTCGAAATTAGACACGGCATTGTCCAGCTCACTTTCGCTGGCAAAGCCTTTTTTCTGCAGCTCGCGGATGCGCTTGAGGTCACGCGCCGTCTGCCGGTAACGCGCCTGCTCCTGCGCCAACGCGCCTTTGGCACGGCTCAGCGCGGCTTGGTAGATCCGCGAGTCGATGCGAAACATCACCTGGCCCTTCTTGACCTGGCTGCCTTCCAGATAGGTGCGCTCCTGCAAAATGCCACTGACCTGCGCGCGCACCTGCACTTCACGAAAGCCCGCCGTGCGTGCGGAGTATTCAAATGCCAGCGGCAGCGACTCGGCCTTAACAGTTTCAACCTCCACCTCAGGTGCAGGCGGGGCATCGGCGGCATACAACGGGGAAGCCAAAATGGCCAACAGAAGGGAGCCGACAGCAGACGGCAGATGACGGGAAAAAAGCATGGGTGTCTCCGAGACAACGCAGGACGCAACGTTTGAGGCGGGCAATGCTAGTTACATACATAAGTGGTTGTAAATAGAACATTACCGCTAACTTCATTACACTTTGCGCTTGAGCCTAGCCATAAATACACCAGCCGCCATGCGCCGAACCAAAGAAGATGCCGAGAAAACCCGGATTGCCATCCTTGAGGCCGCCGAAACACTGTTTTTGGAAAAAGGCGTAGCCCACACCAGCCTGGAACACATTGCCCGGCATGCCGGGGTGACGCGCGGTGCGGTGTATTGGCACTTTGCCAACAAGGCCGACTTGTTCAACGCCATGCTCAGCCAAGTGCGTTTGCCGCCCGAACAGCTGGCCGAGCGGATGCGCGGCTGCCCCGAGCACGACCCGTTACAGACCTTGCGCGGGGTGTGCATAGAGGCCATCGAGAACCTGGCCCGTGAGCCACAGAAGAAGCGCATCTTCACCATCCTGCTGCGCAGGTGTGAGTTCACCGAAGAACTGCGCGGGGCCGAGGAGCGCCAAGAGGCCTTTATCAACCTGTTTATCGCGCTGTGCGAGCAGCAGTTCAGCACGCCCTCGGTTCGCCAGCGCCTGCATGCCGGGCTGACGCCGCGTCTGGCCGCACGCACCGTGCATGCGTTGCTAATCGGTTTGTTTTACGACTGGTCGCGCGATCCCAATCTGTTCGACCCGCTCAGCGACACCGCGCCCATGGTCGACGCCTGCTTTCGCGGGTTGATCCGTGACTGGCCCGCCCAATAAGGCCGCCAGCGGTTAGGCCAAGCCCGCGCTATAGCCGGCTTCGGCAATCGCAATGATCAACTCATCACTGGACAGATGACTGCCCACCGTTACCTCGCCGCCCTGCAGTTTTATCCGCACATCCGCAGCGGCATCACGCGCCAGCAGCGCTTCAGTGATGGTTTTAATGCAATGGTCGCAGGTCATGCCTTCGACCCGAAATGTATGAACGCTGGTGGCTTGCATCACTAATTACCCAAATTAACCTGTTGAAGCGCACAGTGTCCCCCTGGCCTGCGGGGTCAGGTCAAGTCATAAAAAATCGCGAGCCCGTCTTTTTAACGTTGCGCGGTAACGGCCTGCAGCAAACCGCTACCGACGATGCGGGTATCAAACAGCGCTTGACCTTGCCAAGGTGGAAAGGCTGATTCTCTAGCGAAATCCATTGGAGGACGTCGCATGTCCAATCTCAGCACCTTTGACCTACCCATCAGCGGGATGACCTGCGCCAGCTGCGCCGGACGCGTCGAGCGCGCGCTGGCCAAGGTGACCGATGTCACCAGCGTCAGCGTCAACCTGGCCAGTGAACAGGCGCGCGTCGAAGCGCCCGCTGGCAGCCTGGAACAGCTGGTCAAGGCCGTGACCACGGCCGGTTATAACGTGCCCAGCGAACGCCTGGAGCTGGCCATCAGTGGCATGACCTGCGCCAGCTGCGCGGGCCGCATTGAGCGCGCACTGACGCAACAGCCCGGCGTGCTCTCCGTGAGCGTCAACCTGGCCACAGAGCGGGCACAACTGCAGGTGCTGCGCGGCAGCGACCAAAATGCCCTGCTCAAGGCTGTCAGCCAGGCGGGTTATCAAGCCAGCCTGATCAGCGACTCACCAACCGCAGAAACCGCCGGCGCCAAACCGCTGCAGCGCGAACGCTGGATGCTGCTTCTGGCGATTGTACTGACCATACCGCTGGTGATCCCCATGCTGGTTGAGCCCTTTGGCCTGCACTGGATGCTACCGGCTTGGGCGCAGTTCGCCCTGGCCACGCCGGTGCAGTTTATCTTCGGTGCCCGTTTCTACCGTGCGGCCTGGAGCGCACTGCGCGCCAAGGCAGGCAATATGGATCAACTGGTTGCCATCGGCACCAGCGCGGCCTATGGCCTGAGCCTCTATCAATGGGCGAAAACCCCAGCCGATGGCATGCCGCACCTGTACTTTGAAGCCTCGGCCGTGATCATCACCCTCATCCTGCTTGGCAAATACCTGGAAAGCCGCGCCAAACGCCAGACCAGCAGCGCCATCCGCGCCCTGCAGGCTCTGCGCCCAGAACGCGCCCTACGCCAGCGCGGTGGCAGCGAGCAATGGGTCGCCCTCAGCGAACTGCAGCTGGGCGACCTTATTGTGGTCAAACCGGGCGAGCGCTTCCCGGTCGATGGGCGGGTCGCTGAAGGTCAGAGCCATGCAGACGAGGCCCTGATCAGCGGTGAGAGCCTGCCGCAGCCGAAACAGCCAGGCGATACGGTGACGGCCGGGGCGATCAACGGTGAAGGACGGTTGCTGGTCGAAACCACCGCCCTTGGCGCAGAAACCGTCCTATCACGCATCATTCGCCTGGTTGAAGACGCCCAGGCCGCCAAGGCACCGATCCAGAAACTGGTGGATAAAGTCAGCCAGATTTTCGTCCCTAGCGTGCTGCTGATCGCGTTAGTCACCTTGATGACTTGGCTCGTGCTTGGCGCGGGCATTGAAACCGCCCTGCTCAACGCTGTCGCAGTACTGGTGATTGCCTGCCCATGCGCCTTGGGCCTGGCTACGCCCACGGCGATCATGGCCGGCACCGGGGTGGCCGCGCGCCACGGCATTCTGATCAAAGATGCCGAAGCCCTGGAGGTGGCCCACGCCGTGACGCTGGTGGCCTTCGATAAAACCGGCACGCTAACCTCCGGCTCACCGCGCATCGCCCACCTGCAGGCCGTCAATGGTGACACCACGCACCTGCTGCAATTAGCCGGCGCCTTGCAACGCGGCAGCGAACATCCGCTGGCCAAAGCGGTTCTCGACTCATGCGCGGAACAGCACCTGACACTCGCCGACGTGAGCGACAGCAAAGCGCTGGCTGGGCGCGGCATTGCCGGCAAGATCGCTGAGCGCGAGCTGGCGCTGGGCAACAAACGCCTGCTGGAAGAACGCGGGCTGCAAAACCAGGCCTTGCTGCCTCACGCGCAGGCCTGGGAGGCGGAAGGCCGCACCCTGTCCTGGCTCATCGAGTTAGCTCCACAACCGCAGGTGCTCGGTCTGTTTGCCTTTGGTGACACGCTCAAAGAGGGCGCAGCCCAGGCCATCGCCGCACTCACAGCCCAGGGCATCGACAGCCACCTGATCAGTGGTGACAACAAAGGCAGCGTCAATGCCGTGGCCCAGGCGCTGGGCATCACTGCGGCGCACGCTGAAGTGCTACCGGCAAACAAGGCCGAAATTATCAGCACGCTGAAAAAACAGGCCGTGGTGGCGATGGTCGGCGATGGCATCAACGATGCGCCAGCCCTGGCCGCCGCCGATGTTGGCATCGCCATGGGCAGCGGCACCGATGTGGCCATGCACGCAGCCGGCATCACCCTGATGCGCGGCGACCCGCGCCTGGTGGCTGATGCGCTGGACATCAGCAAGCGCACGTACAACAAGATTCGCCAAAACCTGTTCTGGGCCTTCGCTTATAACTTGGTCGGCATTCCGCTGGCGGCAGCTGGCTTGCTCAACCCAATGCTGGCCGGCGCAGCCATGGCGCTGTCCAGCGTTAGCGTGGTGAGCAATGCGTTGCTGCTGAAAACCTGGAAACCGAAGAGTGACGGCCCTATGTAGCCCGGATAAAACCGGCACCACCTGCGCCGCGGACACGACCGCGCCCACCTAGATAACCTTGGGAACCCAGATGAACATTGGTCAAGCGGCAAAGAAAACCGGCCTGAGCGCCAAGATGATCCGCTACTACGAGAGCATTGAGCTGCTGCCCGCCGCCGACCGAACAGACAGCGGCTACCGCCAGTACAGCGCGCAGGACCTGCATCGCCTGGCCTTTATCAAGCGCTCGCGTGATCTCGGTTTTTCTTTGGCCGAAGTCAGCCAGCTACTGGCCCTGTGGCAGGACCGAGAACGCGCCAGCGCCGATGTTAAAGCCCTCGCGGCCACGCATATCGCTGAGCTGGAACGCAAGATCAGCGAACTCAGCGGCCTGCGCGACACCCTCAAGGAGTTGATGGACAGCTGCCAGGGTAATGATCGCCCGGACTGCCCGATCCTCAGGGACTTGGAGTCCGGTTGCGCTCATGGCAAAGCCACCGCATAGGGTGGACGACGCTTCACCCAGCCACCGACTGCGCCACGGTGGTGGATGAAAAGAGCATCAGCCACGCCCCCCGCCGCCCCCTTACAAAACCTGCTGCAACGCGCGGCAATCCACCGCGAAATGATCGGTCAGCTCGGGCCAGGGGTTTTCCGCCAGATTGACCAATACGCTGCGCGCCCCGGCGGCGCGCGCGCACTCCAGGTCAAAGCGGTAATCACCCACCATCACCAGCTCGCTCGGCGCCACCTGCCAGGCCTTAGCAAAATGCAGCAAACCGCCTGGGTCAGGCTTGGGCGGCGCTTCATCGCGGCCAATCACGTCGGCCACGGCAAAGCAGTCATCCAGGCCAATCGCTTGCAAGGTCAGCAGCGCCAGCGCATGGGCATTGCGGGTGAGGATGCCCAGCCGACACCCGCGCTCACGCAGCTCGCGTACCAACGCAATCGCCCCAGGCGCCGGCGTGGATGCCAGCGCCAGTTCGCGCTCGTGCTCCAGCAACCAGGCATGCTTGGCGGCGGCAACCGCCTCAGGCAGCGCCGCCAGATGGCCGAGAATGTCCTCTGCCAGCGGAATATCCAGCGCCCGTTTGATCGCCTCAAAATCATGCACGGCCAGGGTCAGGGTGCCGTCCATGTCGAATACCCAGTGCTGGGCCTTGGCCAGGCTCATTTCCAGTCCTCACGCACGCGGGTCAGGCCTTCTTGCGCCACCGAGGCGACCAGCTGGCCCTGGCGGTTAAAGATGCTGCCGCGGGCAAAACCACGGGCGTTGCCGGCCCAGGGGCTGTCCATGCTGTACAGCAGCCAGTCGTCCATGCGCAGGTCGGCGTGGAACCACAATGAGTGGTCGAGGCTGGCGACCTGCATAAACTTCTGCCATACGGAAACACCATGCGGCAGCATTGAAGTGGTCAGCAGATTGAAGTCGCTGGCATACCCCAACAGATATTTGTGCAGCTGAGGGTCATCCGGCAGTTCGCCGGCGGCGCGAAACCACACATGCTTGACCGGCTTGCAGGGCTTGGGAGCAAAGGGGTTATCCACCGTCACGGGGCGGATCTCGATTGGTTTTTCGCTTACCGCCCGCTCACGCATGGGCTCGGGCAAAGCATCGACAATCAGTCGGGCCAGCTCGGTTTCCGACCTCAATGTCTCCGGGCCCGGCACATCGGGCATCAGGTCTTGATGGTGGAAACCGTTTTCATCGAACTGAAACGACGCGCTGCAGGTGAAAATCGGTTTGCCTTTCTGAATGGCGGTCACCCGCCGCGTGCTGAAGCTGCCGCCATCACGCACCCGCTCAACCTGGTACACCACCGGCAGTGTGGCATCTCCGGGACGCAGGAAGTAGCCGTGCATGGAGTGCACATGGCGCGCCGGCTCAACCGTCTGGCTGGCGGCCGAGATGCACTGGCCCAGCACCTGGCCCCCGAACAACTGACGAAAACCAAGGTCCTGGCTGACGCCACGGAACAGATTCTCTTCGATGGTTTCCAGGGTCAGCAGGGCGACCAACTCATTCAACACCTGACTCATGTAACGCTCTCCTTCTAAACCCACGGCCATCACCACACACGGCGGGCGAATATGGTACTCGATTGCGCATTGCCAGCGCCCAATCAGCGCCACCACAGCCATACAGGCCAATGATTGATGCTGATCAATACAACAGCACCTAAGCGCGGCACTCCCTTGATGCTGGCGATCAGCCACGATACCTTTCCACTTTTTAAATACGCCCGTATCGAGAGGACAGTCCCGGACCGCCCTGACTCGCCCCTCCCCTTTCGTCATAGCGAATCAGCATGTCTTCTGCGCGCAACCTCTCGGAATTTTTCACCCAGACCCTGGAACAAGCCGTCGACGGCGTGGTGGTCATCGACCGCAACAACCATGTCGTGCTGTTCAACCGGGCGGCTGAACAGCTGTGGGGGCTGGATCGCAGCAGTGTGATCGGCCACAACGTCAGCCAACTGGTGCCACCCGAGCTCCAAGCGCACCACGACGGCTATATCGACGCCAACCGCCGTACCGGCATCAACAAGATCGTCGGCAGCTCGCGCACCCTGCACATCGAGCGCACCGACGGCACACAGCGCTGGGCGTCGATGTCCATCTCCAAAATCGAGATTGACGATGAAGTGCTCTACACCGCGTTCATCAAGGACGTCACCAACCAGCACCAGCAGGATGAGCAGCTGCGCCTGCTGTCTCTGGTGGTCGATCGCACCGATAACGCCATTCTGATTACCGACAGCAGCGGCCAGATCATCTACACCAACAGTGGCTTCACCTGCCTGTTTGGCTACTCGGCCGAGCAGGCACTGCAACGCCGGCCGACCAGTTTGCTCGCCCCTTACGTGCTGCCCGATGACATCATGAGCATGCGCACTCAATTGGGCGCCGGGCAGCCGCACAACAGCGAAACGTTGATCTACTGCGCCGACGGCCAGCGCATTTGGTGCAATGTGGTGATCAACCCGATAATTGATGCCCAGGGCGTGCTGAGCAATACCGTCGCCATGTTCACCGACATCACCCAAACCAAGATGCATGAGGTGCTGAACAACCGCATGCTTGAGGCCATCGTGCGTGAAGACCCGCTGGCAAGCCTGATGGAAAAGGCCTGCCGCGAAGTTGAACGAATCGCCCCGGAAATCAGCACCTCCATCCTCAGCGTCAGCGCCAACGGCCTTCTCCACCCCCTGGCCGCCCCGAGCCTGCCCGCCAGTTTCAGCGCAGCGTTGGAAGGTGTGGCCATCGGCCCCGGCGTCGGTTCCTGTGGCACTGCCGCTTACCTGGGTGAAAGTGTGCTGGTGACCGACATTGCCAACGACCCGCTGTGGGCTGACTTCAAAGCGCTGGCGCTGCCCATTGGCCTGCGCAGCTGCTGGTCAACCCCGATCAAAGATAACGCCGGCCGGGTGTTGGGCACGTTCGCCTTTTATTACCGCGAGCCCCGTGGCCCGAGCGCCTTCCACCAGCGCCTGCTCGACGTCATCGTGCACCTGTGCTCGCTGGCCCTGCAGCGTGAGGAAAGCCGCAGCAAGATCCGCCAGCTGGCCTTTTACGACAGCCTGACCAACCTACCCAACCGCAGCCTACTCCACGCCAAAGCGGAACAGGCACTGGCCGAGGCCGAGCGCAATCAATCACAACTGAGTGTGCTGTTTGTAGACCTTGATCGCTTCAAGCAGGTTAACGACTCCCTCGGTCACCCGGCCGGCGATGAACTGCTGCGTATCGTGGCGCAGCGCCTCAGCCTCAACCGTCGCAGCTCCGACATCGTCGGACGCCTGTCCGGCGACGAGTTCGTTCTGGTGCTGCCGCACTGTGACAGCGCGCATGTCAGCGAAGTTGTCGAACAGTTGCGCCAGACCCTGAGCGAGCCCTGCCAGCTGGCCGGCAGCACCATCTGCCCGTCGGCCAGCATCGGCATCAGCCTGTTCCCCAGCGATGGCCACGACATGGGCACCTTGGTGCACCGCGCCGACATGGCCATGTACCAGGCCAAGAGCCTGGGCCGCGGGCGCTCCAGCTTCTTCAGCCACGAACTCAACCAGCTCGCCCAGGAACGCCTGACCCTGGAAATTGCCCTGCGCGACGCCCTGGAAAACCAGCAACTGCGCCTGCATTACCAACCGCAAGTGCGCATGCGCGACGGACTGCTATATGGCGTTGAAGCCCTGGCGCGCTGGCATCACCCGCAATTTGGCGACATTTCGCCGGCACGCTTTATCCCGCTGGCCGAGGAATGCGGCCTGATCAACCAGCTGGGGCTGTGGGCCCTGCGCGAAGCCTGTCGACAACTGGCGGCCTGGCGGCGCCAGGGCCTGAACATTCCGGCTATTTCGGTGAACCTCTCGCCCACCAACTTCCACAACCTGGACCTGCCCGGGATGATTGCCAACACCCTGCAGGAGCACAATCTGCAGGCCAGCGACCTGACCCTGGAAATCACCGAAAGCGTGATGATGGACACCAACCCCAGCACCATGAAAACCCTCAACGATGTGCATACCCAGGGGGTTCGGCTGTCCATGGACGACTTCGGCACCGGCTATTCCAGCCTCAGCTACCTGCGCCGCTTGCCCATCCAGGAGCTGAAGCTGGATCGCAGTTTTGTCAGTGACCTGGAGCAGGACGCCACCAACCGCGCCCTCAGCGAAGCGGTGATTCGCCTGGGCGAAAGCCTGCACCTGACCGTGGTCGCCGAGGGTATCGAATCCCCCGGCCAACAACGTATCCTCACGGATCAGGGTTACCACGTGGCTCAGGGTTACCTGTTCTCTCGGCCCCTGACCGCCGCCGATCTGGAAGCCTGGTTGAGCGTCGCGGCAACGAACTAGCCCCCACACCGCCGGCACCCAGGCGGTGCCTGCGCGAGTGTGTCATGCCCCTGCCGCTGGTCTACCACGATGACTACAGCCCGCCGTTTCCAGCCGGGCACCGCTTTCCCATGGAAAAATTCCGCCTGCTGCGCGACCACTTGGTGGACAGCGGCCTGTGCACGGATGCCGACCTGCTTCGCCCCGAGTTGTGCCCGCCCGAGGTCTTAGCCCTGGCCCATTGCCCAGCCTACATCCAGCGATTTGCCAGCGGTGAACTGGCCTATGAAGAACAGCGCCGCCTTGGCCTGCCTTGGAGTGCGGCCTTGGCGCAGCGCACCATTCGCGCCGTGGGCGGCTCGCTACTCGCGGCGGAGCAAGCGTTGCAACACGGCCTGGCCTGTCATCTGGCTGGCGGCACCCACCACGCGCACTTTGATCACCCGGCGGGGTTTTGCATCTTCAATGACCTGGCGGTGATCAGCCATTACCTGCTGCAAAGTGGCAAAGCCCAGCGCGTGCTGATTTTCGATTGCGACGTGCACCAGGGCGACGGCACCGCACGCCTGTTGGAAAACACTCCAGAGGCGATCACCGTGTCGCTGCACTGCGAAAAAAACTACCCGGCGCGCAAAGCACTCAGTGATTGGGACATTCCCCTGCCCAACGGCATGGGCGATGCCGAGTACCTGAAGGTGGTGGATGACACCCTCAACTACCTGCTGCCGCTGTATCAGCCGGACATCGTGCTCTACGACGCCGGCGTCGACGTGCACCAGCACGACGCCCTCGGCTACCTCAACCTGACCGACGCCGGCATTGCTGCCCGCGACGAAGCCGTGCTCAACCACTGCCTGGGCCGTGACATCCCGGTCGTTGGGGTGATTGGCGGCGGTTACGACAAAGACCGCATGGCCCTGGCCAAGCGCCACGGCATTCTCCATCACAGCGCGGCAAAGGTCTGGCAAGCGCGCGGGCTGGGTTAGCCGACACCGCGCACGCCTGAAACTGCAGGCAGAGCAAACACGCCCACGAGCAGCAGCGGCGCCGCTGTGGTTAGATAACCGCCCCCAGCCCGTGTACACACCATGAGCATGCGCACCTTACTGCTGACCACCCTGGCCATGCTGGCCTTTGCCGGTAACTCGTTGCTGTGCCGGCTGGCCCTGCGCGAAACTGCAATCGACGCCGCCAGCTTCACCAGCCTGCGCCTGCTCGCCGGCGCGCTGACATTGTGGTTACTGCTGCGCCTGGGTCGCACCCACACCGCAAGCCTCGGTAGCTGGCCGGCTGCCGCTGCGTTGTTTGTGTACGCTGCAGCGTTTTCCTTCGCTTACATCAACCTGGACGCCGGTGCGGGCGCCCTGATTCTGTTCGGCGCGGTGCAACTGAGCATGCTCGCCTGGGGCCTGTATCGCGGCGAGCGCTTGAATGTAATGGGCTGTATCGGCCTGTTTGTGGCATTCGCCGGCTTGCTCATTCTGCTGTTGCCGGGCGCCAGCAAACCGCCAACGGCTGCCGCGCTGCTGATGCTTGTAGCAGGCATCGCCTGGGGGATTTACTCGCTACTGGGGCGCGGCGTGAAAGACCCGCTGGCAGCGACCGCAGGCAACTTTCTGCGAACGGTGCCCCTGACACTGCTGCTCAGCGCCCTGCTAATTGGCCAGGCCCGCTGGGACAGCACCGGGATGATGTATGCACTGCTGTCTGGTGCGCTGACTTCCGGGGTCGGCTACGCCATCTGGTACAGCGCGCTGCGCGGCTTGCAGTCCTTTCAGGCCGCCTGCGTTCAGCTCAGCGTGCCCATCATCGCGGCCCTGGCCGGCAGCCTGCTGCTGGATGAAGCACTGAGCCTGCGCCTGCTGCTCAGTGCGGCTACGGTGCTCGGCGGAATCGCCTTGGTACTCAGCGCCAAGCACCGGCGCGTTTAAACACGCAACGTCGTTAGCCGGCCAGCACTTTATCCAGCGCCTGCTCCAAGGTCGCGACCGTGCGCTCGATATTGCCTAGCTTGTCCAGGCCAAACAGACCTAGGCGGAACGTCTGGAAATCCGCGGGTTCGTCGCATTGCAGCGGCACGCCGGCAGCGATCTGCAGGCCGAGGGCGGCGAATTTACTGCCGTTTTTAATCTGCGCATCGTCGGTGTAGCACACCACCACACCTGGGGCTTCAAAGCCTTCGGCGGCGACGCTCTTGAAGCCTTTGCGGGCGAGCAAGGCACGCACTCGATCACCGAGTTCCTGCTGTTGCTGACGCACGGTGGCAAAGCCGATGGCTTCGGCCTCGCGCATGGCATCGCGGAAACGCGCCAAGGCATCGCTGGGCATGGTCGCGTGATAAGCGTGGCCACCCTGCTCGTAGGCCTGCATGATCTGCAGCCACTTTTTCAGGTCGCAGGCAAAGCTGGTGCTTTGCGTGGCTTCGACACGGGCCTGGGCGGCCTGGCTGAGCATGACCAGGGCGCAGCATGGCGAAGCGCTCCAACCTTTTTGCGGGGCGCTGATCAGCACGTCGATGCCGCAGGCCTGCATATCCACCCACAGGGTGCCGGAGGCGATGCAATCAAGCACAAACAGGCCGCCCACGGCATGTACAGCGTCACTGACCGCGCGCAGGTAGCCGTCCGGCAAAATCATCCCCGATGAGGTTTCCACATGCGGGGCAAATACCACTTGCGGCTTTTCCGCGGCGATTACTGCCAGCACATCGACCAGGCGTGGCGGTGAGAATGCCGCCTGGCTGCCCTGGGTGACCGGGCGCGCCTTGAGCACAATCGACTGAGAGGGGATCTGGCCCATCTCGAAAATCTGCGTCCAGCGGTAGCTGAACCAGCCATTGCGCAGCACCAGGCACTTCTGCCCGGTGGCCAACTGCCGCGCCACCGCTTCCATGCCATACGTGCCGCTACCGGGCACGATGGCCACGGCATGGGCGTTGTAGACCTGCTTGAGGGTGCTGGAGATGTCCTTCATCACGCCCTGAAACGACTGCGACATATGGTTGAGGGAGCGGTCGGTGTAGACCACCGAGTATTCGATCAGCCCATCGGGGTCGATGCTGGGATAGAGGTCAGACATAAGAGGCTCCAGGCAGAAAAGTCTGCCACGACCGTGCCCGAAGCCAGGGCAAATGACAAGGCCGCGACCTGCTCGGGTAGAATGCGCAGCCACCCCAACCTACCGATCTCGCCATGACCACGACCGCCCCACAACCCGCCCCTCGCGTCGTCATTATTGGCGGCGGCCCTGCCGGGCTGATGGCTGCCGAAGTCTTGGCAATGGCCGGTGTAGCGGTCGTGTTGTATGACGCCATGCCCTCGGTGGGGCGCAAGTTCCTCCTGGCCGGAGTTGGCGGCATGAACATCACCCATTCCGAGGCCAAGCCGGCGTTTATTCGCCGCTACGGCCCGCGCCAGGGTGAAGTCGCAGAGCTGCTGCAGGACTTCGATGCCGACGCCCTGCGCGCCTGGATTCACGGGTTGGGCATCAACACCTTTGTTGGCACCTCAGGCCGAGTGTTCCCCACCGATATGAAAGCCGCGCCGTTGCTTCGTGCCTGGCTCAAGCGCTTGCGCGAGCTGGGCGTACACATCCATACCCGTCATCGCTGGCTGGGCTGGGACGCACAAGACGCTTTACGCATCAGCTCGCCAGCCGGTGAACAGGCCGTTACTGCCGACGCCACCCTGCTGGCACTCGGCGGAGCAAGCTGGGCGCGGCTCGGCTCGGACGGTGCCTGGGTCGCCCTGCTTGAGGCGCGCGGCGTCAGTATTACGCCCTTGCAGGCCAGCAACTGCGGCTTTGATGTGGCAGCCTGGAGCCCGTTTCTGCGCGACAAGTTCGCCGGCGCGCCGCTGAAAAACGTCAGCCTTAACCTGCCGGGGGCCGCACCACGTTTGGGCGAATGCGTGCTGACCGCCAGCGGCCTCGAGGGCAGCCTGGTGTATGCCTTGTCAGCGGATATTCGTGAAACCCTCAACCAGCATGGCAGCGCCACCGTTTACCTTGATCTGCTGCCACAGACGCCATTGAACAAACTGCAAAATGCCCTGAGCAAACCACGCGGGTCGCAATCGATGGCCAAGCACCTGCATCGCCAGGCCGGTATCGACGGGGTCAAGGCCGCGTTGCTGCGCGAACGGGCCAGCGCGGAGACATTCGACGACGCATCACTGCTGGCCGGCGCGATCAAGGCCCTGCCGATCACGCTGATTCGCCCACGGCCGTTAGATGAGGCCATCAGCACGGCCGGCGGTGTGCCGTTCGAGCAACTGACCCCAGGGCTGATGCTTAAGCAACTGCCGGGCACTTTCTGCGCCGGGGAAATGCTCGACTGGGAAGCGCCCACCGGCGGCTACCTGCTGACCGCCTGCTTCGCCAGCGGCCGCCGCGCCGCCCAGGGCGTGCTTGCCTGGATGAAAACCTGAACGAATAACAGCCCGCGCCCAATCGCTAGCGGCTATGCTTGCTCGACAATCGACTGGAACCGACCAGAGCGGTGCTCTCCCACGCGAACAGGTAGCCTTAACCTTGATACCTCTAGTGGTCTGCGACGACTCGAACATGGCGCGCAAGCAGTTGATCCGCGCCCTACCGCCCGAATGGCCGGTCAGCATCAGCCAAGCCACCAATGGCCAGGAAGCCCTTGCCGCCCTGCGCCAGGGGTTGGGCCAGGTGATGCTGCTGGACCTCACCATGCCCGTAATGGACGGCTACGAAACCCTCGCTGCCATTCGCGCCGAGGGCCTGCCCTGCAAAGTGCTGGTGGTATCTGGCGACGTTCAGGATGAAGCGCTGCGCCGGGTCAAAGCACTCGGCGCCCTGGCTTTTATCAAAAAACCTGCCGAACCCGAAATACTGCGCGCCACCTTGCTCGAACTCGGCCTGTTCGACCCCAAGGCCACGCCCAGCGCCATCGCCCAGGCGGCAGTGCTTGATGAGCTGAAGGTCAATTTCCGCGATGCCTTGCGCGAAATCACCAACGTCGCCATGGGCCGCGCCGCCGCGCTGCTGGCCAAGGCACTCGGGGTTTTTGTGCAGTTACCGGTGCCGCAGGTGAATATCTTCGAAGTCAGCGAACTGCACATGACCCTCACCGACGCCATGCGCGGTGAACGCATGAGTGCGGTGTGCCAGGGGTTTATCGGTGACGGCATCGCCGGCGAGTCGCTGCTGCTGTTCCACGACTCAGAAGTGGCTGACATGGCCCGCCTGCTCAACTGGCAGCCCAAGGACGATCTGGAAACCTCAGAAATGCTCCTAGATCTGGCCAGCATCCTGATTGGCGCGTGCCTGGCGGGGATTGCCGAACAGATCGATGTGCGTTTTTCCCAGGGCCATCCACAACTGCTCGGCCAACACTCGTCCATCGAGCAACTGATTCACCTCAATCAGCGCCGCTGGAAGAAAACCCTGGCGGTGGAAGTCAGCTACAGCCTGGAAGCGCACAACATCCATTTCGACCTGCTGCTGCTGTTTACCGAAGACTCGATCAAGCGCCTGACCAACAAAATCACCTACCTGATGAGTTAAGCCATGCCCGCCCAGATTGATATTAAAGAAGTGCATTGGCTGCTCGACATCGTGCAGTGCATCGACGTTGGCGTAATCGTGCTCGACCGCCAATACCAGGTAGAAGTGTGGAACAGCTTTATGGAGAACCATTCGGGCATGGGCCCGGATGAGGTGCACGGCAAAGCGTTGTTCACGCTGTTCCCGGAAATCAACGAAACCTGGCTACGGCGCAAGGTCGACACCGTGGTGCAACTGGGCACCCGCGCGTTCAGCCTGTGGGAACAACACCCCTACCTGATGCACTTCAAAAATTACCAGCCGATTACCGGGCAGGAAGATTTTATGTACCAGAACGTCACCCTGCTGCCTCTGGCAGGGGCGACCGGTGAGGTCGAGCATATCTGTGTGGTGATCTACGACATGACGGCCGCCGCCACCCACAAGAAGCAACTGGCAGCCGCTTTGGCGGCCAGTCGCGCCTGAGATTACTTAACGAACTTCCCAGGCTTGCCGGCTTTACCGCCAAAGCTCGGCACCTTGCGCACCGCTTTTACCACCGGCGCGGCGGGCGCATCGGCCTCCATCCAACGGCCTAAACTGCCGCCTTTGCCACCACCGACTACTTTTGGCTTCTTGGCCTTCTTAGGCTTCTTTACCACCTGGCCGCCGGGCAGCGTCTGCGGCACACGGTGATCGGGGATAAAGTCCGGCTCATCAATGCGCTGCAGCACTTGCTGGGTCAGGGTTTCGATGGCCGAGAGCAGCTGCACTTCATCGGCGCAGACCAGCGACACCGCCTGCCCTGTAGAGCCGGCACGCCCGGTGCGGCCAATGCGGTGCACATAATCTTCGGCGACGATCGGTAGATCGAAATTCACCACCAGCGGCATGGTGTCGATGTCCAGACCACGGGCCGCCACATCGGTGGCCACCAACACCTTGACCTCACCCTCTTTGAAACGCTGCAACGCGCGCTGGCGGGTGGCCTGGGGTTTGTCGCCGTGGATCGAGTCGGCGCTGATACCGTGGCGCTGCAGCTCGGCTTCCAGCTCATCAACCCCCTTGCGAGTTTTCACGAACACCAGCGCCTGGCTCCAGCGTTTGCTCTGGTAGAGGTGCAGGAACAGCTCGGTCTTGCGCTTCTTGTCGACCGGAATCAGCCACTGTTTGACCGATTTGGCGGCGGCGTTACGCGGGCTGACTTCGATGCTCAGCGGGTCATTGAGCATCTCGCCAGCCATGCTGCGGATCGCGTCAGAGAACGTCGCAGAAAACAGCAAGGTCTGACGTTTTTTCGGCAACGCGCGGAATACGCTCTCCAGCTCGTTGGCAAAGCCTAGGTCGAGCATGCGGTCAGCTTCGTCCAGCACCAGGGTTTGCACTTGGTTGAACTTGACTGCTTTTTGCCGATAGAGGTCGAGCAAACGGCCCGGCGTCGCCACCAGCACATCCACGCCCTTGCGCAGCTTCATCATTTGCGGATTGATGCTCACCCCGCCATAGGCGGCAAAGCTGCGCAGTGGCAAGTGCTGGCCGTAGGTGATGAAGCTCTGCAGCACCTGCTCGGCCAACTCACGGGTTGGCACCAGCACCAGCGCGCGCACTGAATTACTCGCCACCTGCGGCCCTTCCATCATCAGCCGTTGCAACACCGGCAAGGCAAAGCCTGCAGTCTTGCCGGTGCCGGTTTGCGCGGCGGCCATCAGGTCGCGCCCCTGAAGAATCGGCACAATGGCTTGTGCCTGCACAGCGGTGGGGGTTTTGTAGTCGAGGCTGTCGAGGGTACGCAGTAGAGGCTCGATCAGGCCGAGGGAGGCAAAGGTCATAGGGTTACCACAAAGAGCTAAAAGACGATGGCGCTGAGTTTATCCTGCCTGAAGGCAGGCGGCCTGACTGTCTTCAGCACCCGCCAGCGCCTTAGGCACGCCAAATCAGTGTGTAGGGTGGATGGCGCTTTTTTTCATCCACCACGGGGAGACATGAGGCGGTGGATGGGTAAAGCGCCATCCGCCCTACGAGAATGGCGCTCTGTGTCCTGCACTCAGGGTTTGTGCGGACGCGCGAGAAACTCATGCGACTGCATTTCCAGCAAACGGCTGAGGGTGCGCTGGAACTCAAAGGTCAGGCGACCGCCGGTGTAGAGGTCTTTCAGCTCCACTTCTGCGGAGATGATCAGCTTGACATTGCGGTCGTAAAACTCATCGACCAAGTTGATAAAGCGCCGCGCCATGTCGTCTTTGGCGGTGCTCATCTGCTCGACATTGGCCAGCAATACGGCGTGAAAGATCTTGCCCAGTTCGATGTAATCGTTCTGGCTACGCGGACCGTCGCACAGTTCGCGAAAATCAAACCAGGCCACGTCGTCGCCAATCTTGCGCGCGACGATGCCGCGATTTTCGATCATCAGCGGCTCGTTTTCCTGCACCGCGCAGTGCTCGGGCAGCAGGCTGCTGAAGCTTTTATGCAGGCTCTCTTCAGCGGCGGCATCCAGCGGCCAGTGGTACAGCTCGGCTTGCTCCAGCGCGCGCAGGCGGTAGTCGATGCCGCTGTCGACGTTGACGATCTCGGTGTGCTGCTTGAGCAGAGCAATCGCTGGCAGGAAGCGTGCACGCTGCAGGCCGTCTTTGTACAAGCCGTCAGGCACGATGTTGGACGTTGCGACCAGGCTGACGCCGTTTTTGAACAGCTCTTCCATGAGGGTGGCGAGGATCATCGCGTCGGTAATGTCGCTGACGAAAAACTCATCGAAACAGATGACCTTGGCTTCGTCGGCAAAGCGCTTGCCGATAATGGTCAACGGATTCTTTTCGCCTTTAAGGGTGCGCATTTCTTCATGCACGCGCTTCATAAAGCGGTGAAAGTGCGTGCGCACCTTGCGCTCGAACGGCAGCGCGTCGAAGAAGGTATCGACCAAGTAAGTCTTGCCGCGGCCGACGCCGCCCCAGAAGTACAGCCCTTTGACCGGCACCGGCGGCTTTTTGCCGAATAACTTGCCCAGCAGACCGCTGCTGCTGTTCTCGCTGGCAACCAAGTCGTCGTAAAGGCGCTGGAGGTGACGCACCGCAGTTTCCTGAGCCGCGTCATGGAAAAAATCAGGGCGTTTGAGGTCAGCCTGGTAGCGTTCTAGGGGGGTCATAATTCGTTAGCCGGGCAAGTAAAACGGGGGCGTCACTTTAGCGACGCCCCCGTTTATTAGCAATCGGCTTATAGACGGCATAACGCTTGTGGGGGTGCCGCCCAGCCATCTATCAGCGCGTTACTCCTGAGGTGCCAATGCCTCGCGCAAGCGCGTGATAGCGGCCTCACGCGCGTCGCTATCGACGAATGCCGGGCTTTGCGCCACGCATTCATCGTCCAGCCAGACGCCAAAACCACCCTCCTGCTCGCGGACATCTAGCGCTTCACCGGATTGCAGACGCTTGTTGGCCATACCCGCCGCCTTGCCATCGGCAAAGGATTTGGACAGCAACAGCTGCTCGCCGGCGGCATCCAGCAGACGGAAGCGGAAGCTGCCGTCGTCGTCACGGAAGCTGACAAACCGCGCGCTCTTGCCGGATTTCTTCTTCTCACCCGCCGTATTGACGACCTGGCTGCGGAAGGAGCGCAGGCCCACGGCCTCACGCAGCTCACCGAGAAACGGCGTGGCGGTTTTGCGCGCCTTGGTGGCGCCGGCCAGCAGGATATCTTCCAGGTCTGCCGGCTTGCTGATCAGGGCGTTATAACGCTCGCGCGCCTCGCCCAGCTCGGTTTCCAGCAGGTTAACCAGCGCCTGTTTGGCTTCGCCCCAGCCCAGCCCATCCTCCAGCGCGGTTCGGAAATCCGCCTGCTGAGTCGGCGCAGCAAACGCTTGGTAGAGGGTAAACAGGTGCGAATTATCCGGATCTTTCGCCTCGCCAGGCAGCTTGGAGTCGGTGACAATCCGCGCGACGGCATCCTTGAGCTGCTTGGCGCTGCCGAACAACGGGATGGTGTTGTCGTAGCTCTTGCTCATCTTACGGCCGTCGAGGCCGGGCAGGGTTGCCACGTCTTCCTCGATCACTGCCTCGGGTAGGGTAAACAGCTCTTTACCTTGGCCAAACAGATGGTTGAAGCGCTGGCCGATATCACGGGCCATTTCCACGTGCTGGATCTGATCACGGCCGACCGGCACCTTGTGCGCGTTGAACATCAGAATGTCCGCGGCCATCAGCACCGGGTAGCTGAACAGGCCCATGGTGATGCCGGCGTCAGGGTCTTCACCCAGCTCAACGTTCTTGTCCACCGAGGCCTTGTAGGCATGAGCGCGGTTAAGCAGACCCTTGCCGGCGACGCAGGTGAGCAACCAGCACAACTCAGGAATCTCGGGGATATCCGACTGGCGGTAAAAGGTCGCCTTGTCCACATCCAGCCCCAAGGCCAGCCAGGTGGCCGCAATTTCCAGACGCGAACGCTGAATACGCGCCGGCTCGTCGCACTTGATCAGCGCGTGGTAGTCGGCCAGGAAGTAGAACGAATCTGCATCAGCAGCGCGGCTAGCAACGATGGCCGGGCGAATCGCGCCTGCGTAGTTGCCGAGGTGCGGCGTGCCGGTGGTGGTGATGCCGGTAAGGATACGAGTGGTCATAACGTTCGCTTATAAGGCTGCAATCGATTCAAAGACGCGGCAGTAACAGATCTTTGAGGTCTGTTAGCTTGCCGTGAAAAAAGTGGCCGCATTCTGCCACTTTCAGCAGCTCATGGGCACGCCCGAGCGCCGCCGACCACTGGTAAACCGCTTGCGGGTCGATCACTTCGTCGTCTTCGGGCTGGATCAGAACGAGCGGACAGGTGCTGGCTGGGGGATTTTCTTCGCTCAGGCGCTGCACCGCCGGCGCCACCATAAACAACTTGTCGAGCGTCACGCCTTTGGTTTCCAGGCGCGCGCCGAGGGCTGCAGCGACAAAGCCGCCAAAGGAAAAACCGAGCAAGCTCAGCGGTAATTCGGGGTGCTGCGCTCGCAACCAGTTGGCCACGGCTTCAGCATCGTCCACCTCGCCACTGGCCATATCGTGGCTGCCGGCGCTGGCACCCACACCGCGGTAATTAAAACGCAACGTGGCCAGGCCACTGTCACGGGCCGTGCGCTGTAAGGTAGAGACTACCTTGTTGAGCATGGTGCCGCCCTGGATGGGATTGGGATGGCAGATCAGCGCCACGCCACGGGCATCAGGGGTGTTCAGCCACAAGGCTTCGAGTTGGCCGCTAGGGCCGGCAATCATTAAGGGGGTTTCGCGGGTGAGCAACAGGGAACTCCGTGACCTCGCAGTGGGTCGACTCGTCTAGCTGACAGCCTGCGCCGCACACATCTCGGCTATACAGCGCAGGTTCGAGCCGTTAACGTAAAGCAAAGCCGTTTAGAGAGGAAGGACTCGTGGAACAGACGCTTACCGCCTGGTTGCTACCCGCCATTACCCTGGTAGCCGGCATTGCCATTGGCTTCCTGATTGCCCGCCTGGCACCCAACGCAGCGCCCAGCCGTACCCAGCGCCAGCTGGACGACATGCAGGAACGCTTTGACGCTTATCAGAGTGAGGTGGTTAGCCACTTCAACACCACCGCCAGCATGGTGAAAAAACTTACCCAGAGCTATCAGGATGTACAGGAACACCTGTCCGACGGCGCCAACCGCCTGGCCCTCGACGAGCTGACCCGGCAACGCCTGCTGGCCACCCTGCACGCCGACGATGCCAGCGAAAAACGCGAACGCCTGACGCCACCGAGAAACAACGAAATGCCCAAGGACTACGCGCCCAAAAGCGCCAATGTGCCGGGCATGCTCGATGAAAGCTACGGTTTGAAGAATAAGTAATAGCCGCTGATTCGGTCGCTTCGGCGACCAAGCAGCCAATAAAAAGCCCCGCACTAGGCGGGGCTTTTTATTGAGCGGCGCTCTTAGATCGCGCCACGCTCGCGCAGCAGCGCCAACACCTGTTTGACGCCCTCTTCCACCGACACCGACTGCGTATCGATCACCAGATCGGCATTCAGCGGGATGTCGTAAGGGAAGGACTCACCCGGGATATTGTCGCCACCGGCCGCATACAAGCCTTGCGGATCACGCTCGGCGCAGACCTGCGGTGAAGCCTGCACGTACACGGTGATCAGGCGTTCGGCACCGATCAACGCCTTGGCCTGTTCGCGGCCTTCAGCATCCGGGGCAACGAAGGCAGCTAGGGTCAGCAAGCCGGCTTCGTTGAACTGACGCGCAACGTGAGCCGCACGACGCCAGTTTTCGGTACGCCCAGCACGGTCCTGTGGCAGCCCCTTGTTCAGGTCGTGACGCAGGTTCTGGCCATCCAGCACGTAGACCGCACGACCGGAGTCGAACAGCTTGCGCTCCACGGCATAAGCCAGGGTACTTTTGCCAGCGCCGGACAAGCCGCTGAACAGCACGGTAGCCGGCTGCTGGCCAAAGCGTGCAGCACGCTCTTCAGTGGATACGTGCGCCAGCTTGCCGTGATGACCGCCCGAGCCCTGCGCGCCAAGCGGTTCGGCGATGATCATGCCGGCGCCGACGGTGCCATTGGTCAGGCGGTCAATGACGATAAACGAGCCGGTGGTGCGGTTATGTGTATAGCCATCCAGCGCGATCGGTGCATCCAAGGCGATGCGCACCTGGCCGATTTCGTTGAGCTGCAGGCTGCTCGCGGCGCCCTCTTCCAGGGTATTCACATCAATCCGGTGAGTGATGCTGGCAATCGAGCCCGGCACATAGCTGGTGGCGCGTTTGATGTCGTATTTCTTGCCCGGCAGCATCGGCTCTTCCGCCATCCATACCAGCATGGCGTCGAAGCTATCGACCACCTGCGGACGGTTGTCGCCGTGCACCAGCATGTCGCCACGGGAGACGTCGATTTCGTCTTCCAGGGTGATGGTAATCGCCTGGCCTGGGCCTGCCTGTTCCAGCTCACCCTCGAAGGTGACGATGGATTTGACCTTGCTGCCCTTGCCCGATGGCAGAGCGATAACTTCGTCACCCTTGCGCACGATGCCGCTGGCCAGGGTGCCGGCGAAACCACGGAAGTTCAGGTTCGGACGATTGACGTACTGCACCGGGAAACGCAGGTCGGTGAAATTGCGATCACCCGCCACTTCCACGGTCTCGAGAATTTCCATCAGCGACTGGCCGGTGTACCAAGGCGACTGCTCGCTCTTGTTGACCACGTTGTCGCCCTTGAGCGCCGACATCGGCACAAAGTGCAGCGAGCTTGGCTTGAGCGCAATACCTTCGGCGAACTTCAGGTAATCGGCCTTGATCTGCTCGAATACGCCTTGATCGAAACCCTTAAGGTCCATCTTGTTGATGGCCACGACGATGTGCTTGATACCCAGCAGACTGGCAATAAAGCTGTGCCGCTTGGTCTGAGTCTGCACACCATAACGCGCGTCAATCAGAATAATCGCCAGGTCGCAGTTGGACGCACCAGTGGCCATGTTGCGGGTGTACTGCTCATGGCCGGGGGTGTCGGCAATAATGAACTTGCGCTTGGTGGTGCTGAAATAGCGGTACGCCACATCGATGGTGATGCCTTGCTCGCGCTCGGCCTGCAGGCCATCGACCAGCAACGCCAAATCGATATCTTCACCGGTGGTGCCGACTTTTTTCGAATCTTTGGTGATGGCATCCAGATGGTCTTCGTAGATCATCTTGGAATCATGCAACAGGCGGCCAATCAGAGTGCTTTTGCCGTCATCAACGTTGCCGCAGGTCAGAAAGCGCAGCAGCTCTTTGCGCTCGTGCTGGGCCAGATAGGCGAGGATGTCCTCGCTGATCAATTCGGATTGGTGCGACATATTAAAAGTACCCCTGACGTTTTTTCTCTTCCATCGAGCCGGAGGAGTCATGGTCGATGACTCGGCCTTGGCGCTCAGAGGTTTTGGCCAACAGCATTTCCTGAATAATTTCCGGCAAGGTGCTGGCTGTGGATTCCACCGCGCCAGTCAGCGGGTAGCAACCCAGAGTACGGAAGCGCACCATCTTTTTATGAATGCTGGCTTTTTGCTCAGGGGTGAGGTGTTCGAGGATGCGTTCGTCGTCGATCATGATCAGCGCACCGTTCATCTCGATCACTTCGCGCTCTTCGGCGAAATACAGCGGCACAATCGGGATACTTTCCAGATAGATGTACTGCCAGATGTCCAGTTCGGTCCAGTTGGACAGCGGAAATACACGGATCGACTCGCCCTTCTTGACGTTGCCGTTGTACACATTCCACAGCTCGGGACGCTGGTTCTTCGGGTCCCAGCGATGCTTGCTGTCGCGGAACGAGTACACGCGCTCTTTGGCGCGGGATTTCTCTTCATCGCGGCGCGCGCCACCGAAGGCGGCGTCGAAACCGTACTTGTCGAGCGCCTGCTTGAGGCCCTCGGTCTTCATCACGTCGGTGTGCTTGGCACTGCCGTAGGTGAAGGGATTCATGTCCTGCGCCACACCATCGGGGTTGGTGTGAGTGATCAGGTCCAGACCGTACTCGTTGACCATCTTCTCGCGGAAGCTGTACATTTCCTGAAACTTCCAGCGCGTATCGACGTGCATCACCGGGAACGGCAGCTTGCCCGGAAAGAACGCCTTGCGCGCGAGGTGCAGCATCACGGCGGAGTCTTTACCGATGGAATAGAGCATTACCGGGTTGTCGAATTCGGCGGCCACTTCACGAATGATGTGGATACTTTCCGCCTCCAGCTGTTTCAGGTGGGTCAGTTTATCGAGCATGGCTACTCACGAAATGCGATGTGTTGAGGCCGGCGGGCCGTGGACGAGGACGCACTCTAGCACAGCACCTTCGTCTAATCAGGAGACTGGTTAGATCGAAACGATCTAGCTTTATACCTGCAGGAACGGCCGCAAATACGGCTTAGATGGGATTGGGGCAGTCGATAAACATGTGTTCGATGGCAAAGCGCCGCGCCAGGTAATCACCTAACGCCTGCACGCCATAACGCTCGGTGGCGTGATGGCCGGCGGCGATAAAGCTGATACCGTTTTCGCGGGCGCTGTGGAAGGTCTGCTCAGAAGCCTCGCCCGTCAGGTACAGATCAACCCCAGCGGCAATCGCCTGATCGATATACCCCTGACCGCCGCCGGTGCACCAACCGACTCGGCGAATCATCTCTCCGCTGTCAATCACAAGCGGCTCACGACCCAGCACCTGCTGCACATGGCGGGCGAAATGCTGCGCGCTCGTGGGCTCAGTCAGTGAGCCGATTAAGCCAACGGTGCGCGGGTTTTCCGGCTCCAGCAGACCTTCGACTGTGATGCCCAGCTGCGCGGCCAGCTGCACATTATTGCCAACCTCGGGGTGCACATCCAGTGGCAGGTGATAGGCCAGTAGACTGATGTCATTGGCTAGCAGGGTCTGCAGGCGACGGCGCTTCATCCCGGTGATGCAGGGGCTTTCGCCCTTCCAGAAGTAGCCGTGGTGCACCAGCAGCACATCGGCTTCGGCCTCAACGGCCGCATCGATCAATGCCTGGCTGGCCGTCACCCCGCTGACGATCCGCTGCACCTGCGGCCGCCCCTCAACTTGCAGGCCATTGGGGCAGTAATCACTAATGCGCGCCGCATTCAAAAAACGGTCGGTTTCTTCCACCAGCGTCGCCAGGGCAATGGCCATCGTGCTTCCTTAATCAAACAGTACGCGCCGCTGCTTTATTGTCAGCCGCTTCTCTATAATGGCGCACCTTACGGGCCGCACTTGCCGCCCTGCAACCCTCAGGATTGCTCCAATGTTCAAGGCCTTGCGTTTCCTCGGCTGGCCCCTGCTGGTCGGCGTGCTGTCAGCACTGCTGATCATGCAATATTTCCCACAATGGGTCGGCTTACCAGGGCAGAACGTGCATGTGCGCCAAGCGCCATTTTATAGCCGTATTCAGGAAGGCCCGGTGTCCTATGCCGAGGCGGTGAATACCGCTTCCCCGGCCGTGGCCAACCTATACAGCACTAAATTCGTCAATAAGCCTAGCCACCCATTGTTTGAGGACCCACAGTTTCGCAAGTTCTTCGGTGACAATCTGCCCAAGCAACGGCGCATGGAGTCGAGCCTCGGTTCGGCGGTGATCATGAGCCCGGAAGGTTATCTGCTGACCAACAACCACGTGGTCGCTGATGCCGATCAGATCGTCGTGGCCCTGAAAGACGGCCGCGAAACTCTGGCGCGGTTGATTGGCAGCGACCCGGAAACCGACCTTGCCGTATTGAAGATTGACCTGCCGGACCTGCCCTTCATCACCCTCGGGCGTTCGGACAATATCCGCATTGGCGACGTTAGCCTGGCCATCGGCAACCCATTCGGCGTTGGCCAGACCGTGACCATGGGCATCATCAGCGCCACCGGGCGTAACCAGCTGGGCCTCAACACCTACGAGGATTTCATCCAGACTGACGCGGCGATCAACCCCGGTAACTCCGGCGGTGCACTGGTGGATGCCTATGGCAACCTGGTCGGCATCAATACCGCGATTTTCTCCAAATCAGGCGGATCGCAAGGCATCGGCTTTGCCATCCCGGTAAAGCTGGCGATGGATGTGATGCAGGCAATCATTGAGCACGGCCAGGTGATTCGCGGCTGGCTGGGTATCGAGGTGCAACCGCTGACTCCAGAGCTGGCGGAATCCTTCGGCCTGGACGGTCGTCCCGGCATCGTCGTCGCGGGCATCTACCGCGACGGCCCGGCGCAAAAGGCTGGCCTGCTACCGGGCGACCTGATTCTCAGCATCGACGGTGAGGCTGCGGGCGACGGCCGCAGCTCGATGAACCAAGTGGCCCGCGCGAAACCAGGCGGCAAGCTCAGCATCGACATCCTGCGCAACGGTAAACCGTTACAGCTGACTGCAGAAATCGGCGTTAGACCGCCCGTCAGTGAAAATAACCCGCGCGATTGATTGGTCGTGCGCGGCCGACTGAACCGCCAAAACCAAGCGCTGAGACAATGACCGCCAAGCGAGCATAAAAAAGCCGGAGCGTTAACCCGCTCCGGCTTTTTTAAACAATCGGTTTACAGCCCTTGCAGCGCATCCAACAGCGCCTGGTTCTGCTCCGGCGTGCCGATGGTAATACGCAAGAATTGCGCAATCCGCTGCTGGGTGAAATGCCGCACGATCACGCCCTGCTCACGCAAACCGGCCGCTAGCGTCGCAGCATCTTTACCGGGATGGCGAGCGAAGACGAAGTTCGCAGCCGACGGCAACACCTCAAAGCCTAAGGTCTCCAGCCCAGCCACCACGGCGTCGCGGCTGTCGATCACGCGCTGGCAGGTTTGCTCGAAGTAGGCCTTATCCTCGAACGCCGCCGCCGCACCGGCAATCGCCATGCGGTCCAACGGGTAGGAGTTGAAGCTGTTTTTGATGCGCTCCAGCGCCTCGATCAAGTCCGGATGGCCGACTGCGATACCGACCCGCAGCCCCGCCAGCGAGCGCGACTTGGACAGGGTCTGGCTGACCAGCAGGTTCGGGTACTTGTCCACCAGACTGATCGCCGTCTCGCCGCCGAAATCGATATAAGCCTCATCGACCAGCACAACGCTATCCGGGTTGGCCTTGAGCAAACGCTCGATAGCATCCAGCGCCAGCGCGCAGCCCGTTGGCGCATTGGGGTTGGGGAAGATGATGCCGCCATTGGGCCGCGCATAATCCTCAACACGAATCTGGAACTGCTCATCCAACGGCACCTGTACAAAGTCGATGCCATACAGCCCGCAGTAAACCGGATAAAAGCTGTAGCTGATATCGGGGAATAACAACGGTTGGCTTTGCTGGAACAGGCCGTGGAAGGCGTGCGCCAGCACCTCATCAGAACCGTTGCCGACAAACACCTGAGCTGTCTGCACGCCGTAATAATCGGCGACTGCTTGCTTTAAGCGGTCGCTATTGGGGTCAGGGTACAGGCGCAGGTTGTCATTGACCTCGGCCTGCATGGCAGCAATCGCCTTAGGCGAAGGGCCGTAGGGGTTCTCGTTGGTGTTGAGTTTGACCAGCTTGGCCAGTTTCGGCTGCTCACCCGGTACATAGGGCACCAGGTCTTTGACGAAGGGGCTCCAGAATTTGCTCATCTGCCCTTCTCTCCTCGAATTCTTCGGTTTGTGTAGGGTGAAATCCGCGACGCGTTTTTCACCGGACAAGGCGGTGGACACGCAAAGCGTTGTCCACCCTACAAACAGCCATCAGGGCTTGATGCGGTACTCGGCGCTGCGGGCGTGAGCGGTCAGCGACTCGCCACGGGCCAGCACGCTGGCGACCTTGCCCAATTCCGACGCCCCTTCAGCCGAACAATGGATGATCGACGAACGTTTCTGGAAGTCATACACCCCCAGCGGCGAGGAATAGCGCGCGGTGCCGGAGGTCGGCAGAACGTGGTTAGGGCCTGCGCAGTAGTCGCCGAGCGCCTCGGCGGTGTAACGGCCCATAAAAATCGCGCCCGCATGACGGATCAGCGGCAGGTACTCATCGGGGTTTGCCACCGACAATTCCAAATGCTCCGGTGCAATACGGTTGGCCACTTCAATCGCCTGGGCCATATCGGCTACCTGAATCAATGCACCGCGACCTTCCAGGGAGGTGCGTGCAATCGTCTCGCGCTCCAAGGTCGGCAGCAGTTTGGCGATGCTTTCGGCCACGCGATCAAGGAAGGCGGCATCCGGGCTGACCAGAATCGACTGCGCGTCCTCGTCGTGCTCGGCCTGAGAGAACAGGTCCATGGCGATCCAATCTGGGTCGGTCTGGCCGTCACACACCACGAGAATTTCCGACGGCCCGGCGATCATGTCGATACCGACTTTGCCGAACACGTGGCGCTTGGCGGTGGCGACATAGATGTTGCCCGGACCAACGATTTTGTCCACCGGCGGCACGCTTTCGGTGCCATAGGCCAACGCGGCCACGGCCTGGGCGCCGCCGATGGTGAATACGCGGTCAACCCCGGCAATACAGGCAGCGGCCAGCACCAGTTCGTTGATCTCGCCACGAGGGGTTGGCACCACCATCACCACTTCCGGCACACCGGCAACCTTGGCTGGGATGGCGTTCATCAACACCGAGGATGGATACGAGGCTTTGCCACCCGGCACATACAAACCCGCGCGATCCAGCGGCGTGACCTTCTGCCCCAGCACCGTGCCATCGGCTTCGGTGTAGGTCCAGGAGTCCTGTTTCTGCCGCTCGTGGTAACTGCGCACGCGTTCAGCGGCTTTCTCCAACGCACTGCGCTGCTCCGGGGTGATACGCGTCAGGGCCAGCTCCAGGCGCTCGCGCGGCAGAATCAGATCCGCCATCGAAGCGACATCCAGGCCGTCAAACTGCTTGGTGAACTCAACCAGCGCCGCATCGCCACGCTCGCGCACGGCTTTGATGATCTCCAGCACACGCTGGTTGACCGCATCGTCCGAGACACTTTCCCAGCTCAGCAGATGATCCAGATGCTGGGCAAAGTCCTGGTCAGCGGCATTGAGTCGGCGGATAGCGATAGGAGCGGTCATAGCGGGCCTCTTAAATTGGCAAATGCTCAAGCGCCCGTAGAGTACCAACCGCTCCGCGCGGGCACCTGAGAATTTTGGCTATAACGCGGATAGGGCCGGGAACATGCTCCTGCGATTCCGGCATTTCCGCCGTCCTTGGCGGTCACGCGGCGAATTGCCGCATGGCTGGGGTTAGCGAGGGTGTCGCGCTTCAACCGCTGCGCGCAGGGTGTCGATCAACGCCTGAATGCGCGCGTGCTGCATTTTCATCGAGGCTTTGTTAACCACCAGCCGCGAGCTGATGTGGGCAATCAATTCCTGAGCTTCCAGGCCATTGGCGCGCAGGGTGTTGCCGGTGTCGACCACATCAATAATCTTGTCGGCCAGCCCCACCAGCGGTGCCAGCTCCATGGAACCATACAGCTTGATGATGTCGACCTGGCGACCCTGTTCGGCGTAATAGCGCTTGGCCACGTTGACGAACTTGGTGGCTACGCGCAGCCGGCCTTTGGGCTCGGGCGCACCGACCGCACCGGCAGTCATCAGCTTGCAGCGGGCAATACGCAGGTCCAGCGGCTCATACAAGCCCTGGCCACCGTATTCCATCAGCACATCTTTACCGGCTACACCCAGGTCCGCGGCGCCGTGCTCGACATAGGTCGGCACGTCGGTGGCACGCACGATCAACAACCGCACATCATCAAGCGTGGTCGGGATAATCAGCTTGCGACTTTTATCCGGATTTTCGGTCGGCACAATGCCCGCCGCAGCCAGCAGCGGCAAGGTGTCATCGAGAATCCGGCCTTTGGAAAGAGCAATCGTCAGCATGGTCTTAGCCCGGCACGCGGCGAATCTTCGCCCCCAGCATCTGCAGTTTTTCTTCGATGCATTCATAGCCACGGTCGATGTGGTAAATACGATCGATCAGCGTGTCACCTTCAGCCACCAGCGCCGAGATCACCAGGCTGGCGGAAGCGCGTAGGTCGGTGGCCATGACGGGTGCACCCTTGAGTTTTTCAACGCCGGTAACGATGGCAGTGTTGCCTTCAACCTGAATCTGCGCGCCCATACGGATCATTTCATGCACGTGCATAAAGCGGTTTTCGAACACGGTTTCGATCACCGTGCCGGTGCCCTCGGCAATCGCATTGAGGGCAATAAACTGCGCCTGCATATCGGTGGGGAATGCCGGATACGGAGCAGTGCGCAGGTTGACGGCTTTTGGCCGCTTGCCGTGCATGTTCAGCTCGATCCAGTCGTTGCCACAGGTGACTTCGGCACCAGCTTCCTGCAGCTTGGACAGCACCGCTTCCAGGGTGGTCGGATCGGTGTCCTTGACCTTGACCCGGCCGCCTGTAACAGCAGCAGCCACCAGATAGGTGCCGGTTTCAATACGGTCAGGCATGACGTTGTAACGCGCGCCGTGCAGGCGTTCGACGCCATCGATGGTGATGGTGTCGGTGCCGGCACCGCTGATTTTCGCGCCCATGGCGATCAGGCAGTTGGCCAGGTCGACCACTTCCGGCTCACGCGCGGCGTTTTCCAGCACACTGCGGCCTTTGGCCAGAGTGGCGGCCATCATGATGTTTTCGGTGCCGGTTACACTGACGGTATCGAAGAAGAAGTGCGCCCCGCGCAGGCCGCCTTCTGGGGCTTTGGCCTTGATGTAGCCGGCCTCAACATCAATGATCGCGCCCATAGCTTCGAGGCCACGGATGTGCAGGTCAACCGGACGCGAACCAATGGCGCAACCGCCTGGCAGGGCCACTTCGGCGTAACCGAAGCGCGCGACCATTGGGCCGAGTACCAGGATCGAGGCGCGCATGGTTTTCACCAGCTCATAAGGCGCTACCAGGGTTTTGATCGCCCGCGCATCCACTTCAACACTGAGTTTTTCGTCGATGACCGGCTCAATGCCCATACGACCGAACAGCTCGATCATGGTGGTGATGTCGTGCAGGTGCGGCAGGTTGCAGATGGTGACAGGCGCGTCGCCGAGCAGGGTTGCAGCGAGAATCGGCAGGGCAGAGTTCTTCGCCCCGGAAATACGGATCTCGCCATCAAGGCGCACACCGCCGGTAATAATCAGTTTGTCCATGATTCTCTCGGTGTTAAGAGCGCGCAGCCCAATCGGCACGGCTAAAAAATTTCATACTCACGGCGTGGATGCTGCCATCAGCGATCCAGGCGTTGAGATGGGCGTAGATCTGTTGCTGACGCTTGACCGGGCTAAGGGCAGCCAACTCATCACTGATCAAATTCAGCTGAAAGTTGCAGCCTTCGCCTTCAACTTCCACTTGGGTATCCGGCAATTTAGCCTCAAGGAGACTCTTTACTTCTAAGGCCTGCATGCGCAACCTCGATCAATGCATGAACTAACGACAGCGGAGCAGACGCTCGCGGGTCTGGCATGATACAAAAAAGCCCCCCGCCTGCGAACCCCGGATTCTTGTCTGCCGACCGAAGCGCCAAAGCCGAGCTTCAGGCTTGCAGGGGCAGAATTTCTAACAAACCACAGACGCTGGCAATCTCACGCATGTCTTGGGGCAGGTTGCTCACGTGCAGCGTCTTGCCGGTGGCACGGGCATCCCGCATAAACGCCAGCAACAGCGCCAACCCAACGCTGCTGGATTTCGCCACCCCCGCACAATCCAGCACACAGACAGCCGCAGGGCTGGCCTTGAGCAAGCGAGCGCCTTGGTCACGCAGCGCCGGTGCGCTTTGATAATCAAGCACACCACTCAGGTTGAACACACCCTGCGCTGCCTCACTGATAGCGGCCTGACTCACGAGGCATTCGTCCCCTGGCGGGCCTTGGCAACGGTCTCCGTCCAATTATCGATAACTTTGTCCAGGTCGTTGCGGTTGTCCTGCATGGCCTGAGAAAACTGGTCGCGGAACAACTTGCCCACGTTAATACCGTTGATGATTACGTTGCGCATCTTCCAGGTACCGTCCTGGCTAACCATGGTGTAGGACAGCGGGTAGACCGTGCCATTGCCGTCCTTGATCTCCATGTTGACCGAAGTCCGCTGCGGGTCTTGCTGGCCATTGACCGGCAGCACGCGGATGTCTTGATTGTTGTATTCCAGCAGGGCATTGCCATAGAACTGCATCAGGCTGCGTTTGAAGTTTTCCTGGAAGCGTTGCATTTGCTCAGGCGTGGCCTGGCGCGAATAGCGCACGGTCATCACGCTGCGGGAAATCCCGTCGACATCCACCACAGGGCCGAGAATGCTGTTTAGCGCGTTATAAAACGCGCCCGGGTCGGTGCGGTACTGCTCCTTGTTAACCTTAAGGTCAGCCAACAACGTGGTCGTTGTTTGCTGCACCACTTCATGGGCCGCCGGAGCCGCCAGCAGCGGCAAGGACATGGCCGCCAGGCAGATAAAAAGACCGTTACGCAATGCTTTGATCATGCTCAACACCTCTATTAGTTTGCCTGGTCTTTATTGACCGAATTGAGCAGGAACTTGCCAATCAGGTCTTCCAGCACCAATGACGACTGCGTGTCCTGAATAGTGCTGCCATCGCTCAGCACTTCTTCTTCGCCACCCACGCTAATCCCAATGTATTTCTCGCCCAGCAGGCCCGCCGTCAGGATCGAGGCCGTGGAGTCTGCCGGCAGGTTGTCTACGGCATCATCGACAACCATGGTCACGCGCCCCATGTAACTGTTGCGGTCCAGATCGATGGCCGTAACCTTGCCAATGGTCACGCCAGCCATGGTCACTTTCGACCTGACCGTCAACCCGGCGATATTTTCAAAGTGCGCATACACCTTATAGGTGTTGTCGCTACTGCCCACCGTCAGACCGCTGACGCGCAAAGCCAAAAGCAGCAAAGCCAACAACCCAGCCAACAAAAACAAGCCGACACCAATTTCCAGCGTGCGGTTCTGCATCAGAAATCTCCAAACATCAAAGCGGTCAGAATAAAGTCCAGCCCCAATACGGCGAGCGAGGCGTACACCACGGTTTTTGTGGTGGCACGACTAATCCCTTCCGACGTCGGTTCACAGTCATAGCCTTGAAACACAGCAATCCAGGTCACGACAAATGCAAAGACCACGCTCTTGATCACGCCATTGAGCACATCGTCGCGAAACGAAACGCTGCTTTGCATATTGGCCCAGAACGACCCCTCATAAACCCCCAGCCAGTCGACGGCGACCATCGCACCGCCCCATATACCAACCACGCTGAAGATCATCGCCAGCAACGGCATTGAGATAAAACCAGCCCACAACCGCGGCGCAACAATATATTTGAGTGGGTCGACGCCAATCATCGCCAAGCTCGACAGCTGCTCGGTGGATTTCATATTGCCGATCTCTGCGGTTAACGCCGACCCGGCGCGCCCAGCAAACAACAAGGCGGTTACGACCGGACCCAGCTCACGCAGCAAAGTCAGCGCGACCATCTGCCCCACGGCCTGCTCCGAGCCGTATTGGGCCAAGATGCTAAAGCCCTGCAGCGACAGCACCATGCCGATAAAAATGCCGGACACCACAATGATGGCCAGGGACATGACCCCAACTGAATACAGCTGCTTAACCAACAACTGAAAGCCGTTCCCGGTCGTGCTACGGCCAAACAGCGCGCGCAGCAAAAACACACCAGAACGCCCCAGCGTGGCCACTACATCAATACCGGCACGCCCGAATAACCGCACCCGCTCGAGCACAGATGTCTTGCGCATCAGCGCCCTCCCAGCAAGTCGTCGCGGTAATTAGCCGCAGGAAAGTGAAACGGCACTGGCCCGTCGGGGATGCCTTGCATAAATTGACGTACGCGCGGGTCCTCCGACGCCATCAACTCGGCCGGCGTGCCCTGCCCTAAGACCTGGGTATCGCCGACGATGTAGATGTAATCGGCAATGCTCGCGGTTTCCGCCAAATCATGGGAAACCACAATACTGGTGATCCCCAGCGCATCACTGAGCAGACGAATCAAGCGCACCAAAACGCCCATAGCAATGGGGTCCTGGCCGACAAAAGGCTCGTCATACATCAAGATTTGCGGGTCCAGAGCAATCGCTCGCGCCAGTGCCACACGGCGTTTCATGCCACCCGACAGCTCATCCGGCATCAAGTCCACAGCGCCGCGCAGGCCTACCGCTTGCAACTTCATCAGGACGATGTCGCGAATCATCTCTTCTGGCAGCTGGGTGTGCACCCGCAGCGGAAAGGCGACGTTCTCGAACACATCCAGGTCGGTAAACAAGGCGCCACTCTGGAACAGCACGCCCATCTGCTTGCGCATATCGAACAATTCACTGCGCGACAGGCTCGGCAAATTCACATCATTGACCCACACCTCGCCCTGGCTCGGCTTCAGCTCAGCGGCAATCAGGCGCAACAGCGTGGTTTTTCCGCAGCCTGAAGGCCCCATGATGCCGGTGACCTTTCCACGCGGAATATGGAGATCAATGTTCTTGAAAATATCCCGCTCGCCGCGTTTAAAGCTGACGTTTTTCAGCTCGACTGCATACGGGCTCTCGGCGCTCATCTGGACTCCTTGCTAAACGCTTGCCTGACTGACGTATCGCCCCGAACAAAGGGCACTACGGGTCGTCGAACGTACCGAAAATGGCCGCGAACTATACCACCGCGCCTTACCTCACCCAAGACTGAACGTGTTGCCGAACATAAGCTGCGCACAGCGGCAGGGGCTAACTCGCGACGGGAAAGACTGGGCAGGCGCACCTTTACCGCTATAATCAGCCGCTTTTAGTCCGTACGCCGCAGAGAAGCCATGAGCCAATCAACCGATCTGATCCAATCAGCGCAGCGCACCATCCGTTTGGAGCTCGACGCTATTCAGGATCTACTGGCGCGCATCAACGGTGATTTCGTCAGAGCCTGCGGGCTGATTCTCGCCAGCAAAGGTCGCGTGGTCGTGGTGGGCATGGGCAAATCCGGCCACGTCGGCAACAAGATTGCCGCCACCCTGGCCAGCACTGGCACCACGGCGTTCTTCGTGCATCCAGCCGAGGCGAGCCACGGCGATATGGGGATGATCACCCGCGATGACGTAGTGCTAGCCCTGTCCAACTCGGGTTCCACCGCAGAAATCGTGACCCTGCTGCCACTGATCAAGCGCCTCGGCATCCGCCTGATCAGCATGACCGGCAACCCGGAATCCCCGCTGGCCAAGGCCGCCGAAGTCAACCTGGATGCCCGCGTATCCCAGGAAGCCTGCCCGCTGAACCTGGCCCCGACTTCTTCCACCACCGTATCGCTGGTACTGGGTGACGCCCTGGCCATTGCCCTGCTGGAAGCCCGCGGCTTTACCGCCGAAGACTTCGCTTTCTCCCACCCGGGCGGCGCATTGGGCCGACGCCTGCTGCTCAAGGTGGAAAACGTCATGCACGCCGGCGACAGCCTGCCACGCGTCAAGCGCGGCACCTCGCTACGCGACGCGCTACTGGAGATGACCCAGAAAGGCCTGGGCATGACCGTGGTGACCGAGGACGACGGCCGCCTGGCCGGGATCTTCACCGACGGCGATTTGCGCCGCACCCTGGACCGCAACATCGACGTACGCCAGACCATTATCGATGACGTAATGACCGCCCATGGCAAGACCGCTCGCGCGGAAATGCTCGCGGCAGAGGCTTTGAAAATCATGGAAGACCACAAGATCAGCTCGCTGGTGGTAATCGATGACAACCATCAGCCAATTGGCGCACTGAACATGCACGACTTGCTGCGCGCTGGAGTGATGTAATGAGCACTGACACGATCAACCCCGACCTGCTGCAACGCGCCAAGGCCATCAAATTGGCCATTTTCGACGTCGACGGCGTGCTCACTGACGGCAAGCTGTACTTTCTGATCGACGGCAGCGAATTCAAGACCTTCAACACCCTCGACGGCCACGGCATCAAAATGCTGATCAACTCTGGGGTAAGCACCGCCATTATCAGCGGCCGCAAAACCCCGGTGGTCGAGCGCCGTGCGCAGAACCTGGGGATTCAACACCTGTATCAGGGCCGCGAAGACAAGCTGGTCGTGCTTGACGAACTGCTCGGCGAACTGGGCCTAGACTATGCACAGGTCGCATACCTCGGTGACGACCTGCCCGACCTGCCAGTGATCCGCCGCGTAGGCCTAGGTATGGCAGTCGCCAGCGCCGACGGCTTTGTCCGCCAACACGCCCACGGGATTACCCGTGCTCGCGGTGGCGAAGGCGCCGCACGTGAGTTCTGTGAACTGATCATGCACGCCCAAGGCACCCTTGAAGCCGCTCAAGCCGCTTACCTATAGGCCAACCATGCCCCGCAAGTTATTCAATATTGTTCTGTTCGCCGTTGTCGCCCTGCTGGTGGCGGCGCTCGGCTACTGGAACCTCAGCCCAGATGGCTTTAACGAGCAATCCCGCACCGCTGGGACTGATAACGCCATCGACTTTTACGCCACAAACACCTACACCGTGCAATACCAAGCCGACGGCACGCTGCAATACGAGCTAACGGCCGATAAGGTCGAGCACGTCAAAGCCAGTGACATCACCCTGATGACCGGCCCGAATATGAACCTGTTCCGCGGCACCGAGCTGCCCTGGAAAATCCGTAGTGAGCGCGGTGAAGTGTCGCCCGGCGGCGTTGAGGTCGAGCTGATCGACAAGGTGCGGGTTGAACGTACCGACGCCAAAGGCCGCCCGACCATCCTCACCACCAGCCGCCTGACCGTATTCCCCGAGAAGGAATATGCGCAGACCCAGCAAGCCGTTAGAATCGACGCGGCCAATGGGGTGACCACGGCACAAGGAATGAAAGCGTACATGAATGACGGCAGGATGCTCCTGCTGTCCAACGTAAGAGGTCAGCATGAGGCTCGTTAACACCCTCCCCCTACTACTCAGCCTCAGCGCCGCACTCGGAAGTGTTAGCGCTTGGGCCCTGCCATCCGACCGTGAACAGCCGATCCGTATCCAGGCTGACAGCGCGGAACTGGATGACAAACAAGGCGTGGCCGTTTATCGCGGTGATGTCGTCATCACCCAGGGCACCATGAAGGTCACTGGCGACACCGTGACCATCACCCAGAATGCCCAAGGCGATGTCGAGGTATTTACCTCCGTCGGCAAGCCGGCCTACTACGAGCAACTGCCGTCAGCCGACAAGCAGATCGTCAAGGCCTACGGCCTGACCATCCAGTACTTTATGGCCAACGAGCGCGTGGTACTGATCGATCAGGCCAAGGTGATTCAGGAAGGCAACACCTTCGAAGGCGAAAAAATCGTCTACGACACCCAGCGCCAAATCGTCAACGCCGGCCGTGCCACAGGCACCAACGTCACCGCGCCACGTCCGCGCATCGACATGGTGATCCAGCCGAAGAACAAACCAGCCGACCAGCAGGCGCAGTAATAATGGCCACATTGAAAGCCCAACACCTGGCAAAGAGCTATAAAGGCCGCCAGGTTGTGCGCGACGTCAGCCTGAGTATCGACAGCGGGCAGATTGTCGGCCTGCTTGGCCCTAACGGGGCCGGCAAGACCACCTGCTTCTACATGATCGTCGGCCTGGTACAGGCCGATCAGGGCCGCGTGATGATCGATGATCTCGACGTCAGCCATCAGCCCATGCATGGCCGCGCGCGCGCCGGAATTGGCTACCTGCCGCAGGAAGCCTCAATTTTCCGCAAGCTCAGCGTGGCCGACAACATCATGGCCATCCTGGAAACCCGCAAAGACCTCGACGGCGCTGCACGGCGCAAGGAGCTTGAGGGGCTGCTGCAGGAATTCCATATCAGCCATATCCGCGACAACCTCGGCATGAGCCTGTCCGGTGGTGAACGCCGCCGCGTGGAGATTGCCCGCGCCCTGGCAACCAACCCCAAGTTCATCCTGCTCGACGAGCCGTTCGCCGGTGTTGACCCGATTTCCGTGGGCGACATCAAACAGATCATCCACCACCTCAAAGCCAAGGGCATCGGTGTATTGATCACCGATCATAACGTGCGCGAGACCTTAGATATCTGCGAAACCGCCTACATCGTTAGCGATGGCCAACTGATCGCCGAAGGTGATGCCGAAACTATCCTGGCCAACCAAACCGTCAAAGAAGTGTATCTGGGGCATGAATTCCGGCTGTAACCACCGCCGCTCTAAGCCGCCAGCAGGCGCTTTAGAGCGTAAGCAGAACAGGCGAAACGATTTAACACCCGCGCACTGGCCTGCCGGGTGAAGTGGCGGGTCAAAAGCCGAGCACACGCGCTGTACATGCGCATCCAACGCCTGCTTTTAACGCTGGATCGTTAACACAGGTAGTTTTCAACGACCTGCTAGGCAAAGCCCCTAAACTTAGGCATATTATTTGCTTCCAAGTGGCGATTTTTAAAACGCCCTGTAGTGGATTGCGCATAGACGCCAGTAAATAAGGCCTGCAATGAAACCATCGCTAGTCCTGAGAATGGGCCAGCAGCTGACGATGACACCGCAGCTGCAACAGGCCATCCGCCTACTCCAACTCTCCACCCTCGATCTGCAACAAGAGATCCAGGAGGCCTTGGAGTCCAACCCGATGCTCGAACGCCAGGAAGACGGCGATGATTTCGACAATTCGGACCCCATGGCCGATGGCGCAGAAAGCGCCAGCCCGAGCGAACAGCCCGAAGCGCCCTATCAGGAAACCAACTATCAGGAAGCCACGCAAACCGTGGACAACCTGGAAGAAGGTGATTGGGGTGAGCGCATTCCCAACGAACTGCCGGTCGACACCGCCTGGGAAGACATCTACCAGACCAGCGCCAGCAGCCTGCCGAGCAGCGCCAGTGATGACGATGAGTGGGACTTCACCACCCGCACCTCCAGCGGTGAGAGCCTGCAAAGCCATTTACTTTGGCAACTCAACCTGGCGCCGATGTCGGATAAGGATCGCCTGATCGGCGTCACCCTGATCGACTGTATCAACGAGCAGGGCTACTTAGAAGAAACCCTGGAGGAAGTGGTCGAGGCCTTCGATCCGGAATTGGACATCGAGCTCGACGAAGTCGAAGCCGTGCTGCACCGCATCCAGCAGTTCGAGCCGACCGGCATCGCTGCACGCAACCTGGGCGAGTGCCTGCTTCTGCAACTGAGTCAGCTACCGGCAAGCACTCCGTGGCTGAGTGAAGCTCAACGCTTGGCCAGCGATTACCTCGACCTACTCGGCAGCCGCGATTACGGCCAGCTGATGCGCCGCATGAAGCTCAAGGAAGACGAGCTGCGTCAGGTTATTGATTTAATCCAAAGCCTCAACCCGCGCCCTGGCTCGCAGATCGAGTCCGGTGAGCCGGAGTACGTGGTGCCCGATGTGATTGTGCGCAAGCACAACGAGCGCTGGCTGGTGGAGCTCAATCAGGAATCCATGCCGCGCCTGCGGGTCAACGCGCAGTACGCAGGGTTTGTGAAGCGCGCTGACTCAAGCGCGGACAACACCTTTATGCGCAACCAACTGCAGGAAGCGCGCTGGTTTATTAAGAGCCTGCAAAGCCGCAACGAAACCCTGATGAAGGTTGCCACGCAGATCGTCGAGCACCAGCGCGGCTTTCTCGATTACGGCGACGAGGCGATGAAGCCTCTAGTTCTGCACGATATCGCCGAAGCCGTAGGCATGCACGAGTCAACGATTTCGCGGGTCACCACACAGAAATTCATGCACACCCCACGTGGCATTTACGAGCTGAAATATTTCTTCTCCAGCCACGTTAGCACCGCCGAGGGTGGCGAATGCTCGTCCACGGCGATCCGCGCCATCATCAAAAAACTGGTCGCCGCGGAAAATGCGAAAAAGCCGTTGAGTGACAGCAAGATCGCTGGTCTACTGGAAGCACAAGGCATTCAAGTGGCTCGCCGTACGGTCGCAAAGTACCGTGAGTCCCTCGGAATAGCGCCCTCCAGTGAGCGCAAACGATTGATATAAGGCGGTACGAAAAGGAAGGCAACTCGCAGGACAGATAACACGCCAGGCACGTTTTTTCGCAAAGTAGACATACTGCTACTCAGCAACCAGCGTTCGTGCCAGGCCCTATCTGTCAGACCCTTCCACGCCACAGTGTTCCGGCGGCAGGCCTCTCGCCTGCCTCTTACACACGGCAACAAGGAGAAAGCGGTATGCAAGTCAACATCAGTGGACACCAGCTGGATGTGACCGACGCCCTACGCGACTACATCGGCGAAAAACTCGGCCGATTGGAGCGCCACTTCGACAAGATCACCAATGTGCAAGTCATTATGGAGGTCGAGAAACTCAAGCAGAAAATCGAAGCCACCCTGCATATTGCAGGCGGTGAAGTTGTCGCCAATGCCGAGCATGACGACATGTACGCCGCCATCGATTTACTGACCGACAAGCTCGATCGACAACTCATCAAACACAAGGAAAAACAGCTCGACCGTCAACAGGGTGCTATGGCCCGCTGACGTCGCCTATCTCCTATGATCCGACTTGAAACTATCCTGACCCCCGGCCGTTCCTTAGTGAACGTGCCGGGCGGCAGTAAAAAACGTGTCCTTGAACAGATAGCTAACTTGGTGGCGCGCGAACTGCCCGACCTGGATGGCCAGGACATTTTCGAAAGCCTAATTGCCCGCGAAAAACTCGGCTCGACCGGCTTTGGTAATGGCATTGCCATTCCCCACTGCCGCCTGCCGGGTTGTACGGCTCCCATCAGCGCGTTGTTGCGCCTGGACGCCGCCGTAGATTTTGACGCCATCGACGGCGCCCCCGTTGACCTGTTGTTTGTTCTGCTAGTACCTGAAGCCGCCACCGATGCGCACCTGGAACTGCTCCGGCAGATCGCCAGCATGCTCGATCGCAGCGATGTGCGCGCCAGTCTGCGCCAAGCCGAAAGCAGTGAAGCCCTGTATCAGGTGGTAGTCGACACTCAAAGCCAACTCAATAGAGCCTAAACATGCGCCTGATCATCGTCAGCGGTCGCTCCGGTTCCGGGAAGAGCACGGCGCTCGATGTGCTCGAGGACAACGGTTTCTACTGCATCGACAACCTCCCGGCCGGCTTACTGCCTGAACTGGCAGAGCGCGCGCTAGTGCATACCGAGTTGCTGCATCCGCAGGTGGCCGTTTCGATTGACGCGCGCAACCTGCCCAGCCATCTCGAACGTTTCCCGGCGTTGTTGGAAGAGGTGCGTGCACGGCATATCAAGTGCGATGTGGTTTACCTGGATGCCGACGAAGAAACCCTGCTCAAGCGTTTCTCGGAGACCCGCCGGCGCCATCCACTGACTAATGAGAGTCGCTCGCTAGAAGAAGCTATTGCCGATGAAAGCCTGCTGCTAGGGCCCATCATCGACCTGGCTGACATGAAGATCGACACCACTCACCTCAATTTGTATCAGCTGCGTGACAGCCTCAAGCTACGCCTGCTGAACCAACCCGAGCCGGGCACCGCGTTTCTGGTTGAGTCCTTTGGCTTCAAACGCGGCATGCCGGTGGATGCTGATCTGGTATTTGATGTGCGCTGCCTGCCCAACCCTTACTGGAAACCGGACTTACGCGACTTCTCCGGCCTCGACCAACCGGTAATCGACTATCTTTCGGCCCAGGCTGATGTTGAAGAGATGTATCAGGACATCCTCGCCTACCTGACCAAGTGGCTACCGCGCTTTGCTGCCAGCAACCGCGCCTATGTCACAGTGGCCGTAGGCTGTACCGGTGGACACCACCGCTCGGTGTATCTGGCAACGCGGCTTGGCGATACCCTCAAGCCCATCCTGAAAAACGTCCAGATCCGCCACCGCGACCTCAGCTAAGGAATTACCCGCGATGCCCGCCAGCGAAATTACCATTATCAACAAGCTTGGCCTGCATGCCCGTGCGGCAGCCAAGTTTGTTGGCGTCGCTGGGCGCTTTCCTTGTCAGGTCAAAATCGGCCGCAGTGCTGACAGCCTGGTCGACGGTAAAAGCATCATGGCCGTGATGATGCTAGCCGCAGGCAAAGGCACAGCCGTTCATGTGCAGACTGAAGGCGAGCAGGATGTCGAAGCGCTGCAGGCGTTACGCGAGTTGATCGACAACTTCTTCGACGAAGGCGAGTAACCTGCCTAGATAAAAAAGGGGCCATGCACGTGAGTGCATCGCCCCTTTTTTTTCAGGCCGCTACTGTCAGCTACCCGCCACCGTCATCCGCTCAATCAGCACGGAACCGGTACGAATGTTACTGCGCAGTTCCAGATCATTACCGACCGCGACTATTTGCTTGAACATGTCACGCAGGTTGCCGGCGATGGTGACTTCCTGCACCGGAAATTGGATCTCGCCGTTCTCCACCCAGTAACCGCCCGCGCCACGTGAATAGTCGCCGGTGACCATATTCAAGCCCTGGCCCATTAGCTCAGTGACCAACAAACCACGCCCCATCCGCTTGAGCAGCGCCTTCTGGTCTTCATCGCCGTGGCTGACGAATAGGTTATGCACGCCACCTGAGTTGGCCGTGCTGGGCATGCCCAGCTTGCGCCCGGAATAAGTGCCGAGCACGTAGGACAGCAGCTCGCCGCGTTCAACGAAGGATTTGGCATAGGTCGCCAAACCGTCACCATCAAAGGCGGCGCTGCCCAGTGCGCGCGGGATGTGTGGGCGCTCATCAATTTTCAACCACTCAGGGAACAACTGCTGCCCCAGCGTGCCTTCAAGAAACGACGATTTACGGTACAGGTTGCCACCGGAAATGGCCGCCAGAAAGCTACCAAACAGCCCTCCCGCCAGCTCGGCAGCAAACAGCACCGGCACTTCACAGGTCGGTACCGGGCGCGCGCCCAAACGGCTGACTGCACGCTCAGCGGCGCGGCGACCAATGCTGCCGGCATCGGCCAGCAGCTCACCCTGACGATTGACGTCATACCAGTAGTCACGCTGCATCTGCCCGCCCTGCTCGGCGATCATCACGCAACTCAGGCTGTGCCGTGTGCTGGCATAGCCGCTGACAAAGCCGTGGCTATTACCGTAAACCCGGCAACCCTGGTGAGTGTTCAGCGTGGTGCCGTCGGCATTCTTGATCCGCTGGTCCGCCGCAAAAGCTGCCGCTTCGCAGCTCAAGGCCTGCTCGATGGCCTGCTCGGGCGTGATTGACCACGCATGGTACAAATCCAACGCCGGCAGCTCGCGAGCCATCAGCGCAGCATCGGCCAGGCCGGCGCACTCATCTTCAGAGGCATGCTTGGCGATTGCCAGGGCCGCTGCCACCGTTTCACGAATCGCCGCCTCACCGCTGGCGGAGGTGCTGGCAGAACCTTTGCGCTGCCCCACGTACAGGGTGATGCCAAACCCCTGGTCGCGGTTGAACTCGACCGTTTCCACCTCACCCTGACGCACCGTGGTGGATAAACCTTGCTCCACCGAAACGGCCACCTCGCACGCACTGGCGCCCTGCTTTCTGGCCTCGGCAATAATCTGCTCCACCTGCGCCTGTAATTGCGGCACAGCCTGCGGGCCGACGATGTCTACTGCACTCATAAGAACTCCTGAACGATAAGCGGCAAACGCGGCTACATAGGCCAGACGCTTACAGCTGGAAACTTGCTGCTATCATGTCGGCGTTTTCCACTGGACCGCCACCATGTCTGAATACCTTGACGACTTCTCCGGCGAGAAGAGCAAAACCCAGATCAAGCGTGAGTTTCATGCGCTACAAGATCTGGGGCAACGCCTGACCACCCTAAAACTCGACCTGCTGAACAAGCTACCGCTGACTGACGAGCTGCGCCGCGCGCTTGCTGAAGCACCCAAGCACACGGCCAATGCCGCAAAAAAACGCCACGTGCAGTTTATCGGGCGGCTGATGCGCGATCAGGACATTGAATCCATCCTGAACCTGCTCGACCAACTGGATGCCTCTACGCGTCAGTACAACGAACGCTTTCATAACCTGGAGCGCTGGCGCGACCGCTTGCTCAATGGCACCGACGAAACCCTGGAAGCCTTTGTCGTCGAATACCCCGACGCCGACCGCCAACACCTGCGCCAGCTGATCCGTCAGGGCCAGCATGAACTGGCGCAGAACAAAGCGCCTGCCGCGTCACGCAAAATCTTCAAATACATCCGTGACCTGGATGAGACCCAGCGCGGCTTGCGCTAGGCCTCTCGCACCTGATGGGTTAGGCCTTTGGCCACCCCATCAGGTGACCGTTTAATAGCCGTCAGGCGCCCGTCCCGCCCACCGTAATGGCATCAATCTTCAGCGTCGGCTGGCCCACTCCCACGGGCACCGATTGCCCATCCTTGCCGCAAGTGCCCACGCCGCTGTCCAGCTCTAGATCGTTACCGACCATCGACACCTTGCTCATGGCTTCCGGGCCGTTGCCGATCAGGGTGGCGCCTTTGACCGGAGCGGTGATCTTGCCGTCCTCGATCAGGTAGGCCTCGCTGGTGGAGAAGACGAACTTGCCGCTGGTGATATCCACCTGGCCGCCGCCGAGGTTGGCGCAGTAGATGCCCTTCTTCACTGAACGAATGATTTCTTCGGGGTCGCTCTCGCCAGCCAACATGTAGGTGTTGGTCATGCGTGGCATCGGCAGGTGCGCGTAGGACTCGCGACGCCCGTTACCGGTGCAGGCCACGCCCATCAGGCGGGCATTGAGCTTGTCCTGCATGTAGCCCTTGAGCACGCCATTCTCGATCAGCGTGGTGCACTGGGTCGGCGTACCTTCGTCGTCCATGCTCAGCGAGCCGCGACGTTCAAACAGAGTGCCGTCATCGACGATGGTGCAGAGGCTAGAGGCTACTTTTTCACCTATTTTCCCGCTGTAGGCTGAACTGCCCTTACGGTTGAAGTCGCCTTCCAGACCATGGCCAACGGCCTCATGCAGCAGCACACCGGACCAACCTGCGCCCATCACCACCGGCATACTGCCTGCCGGTGCCGGAATGGCCTCAAGGTTGACCAACGCCTGGCGCAGTGCTTCACGGGCATAACCCATGGCGCGCTCTTCGTTGTTGCTGGTTTGTTCAAGGAAATAGCGGTAATCGGTGCGTCCACCACCGCCGTGACCGCCGCGCTCGCGGCGACCATTCTGCTCGACGATGACGCTGACATTGAAGCGCACCAGCGGCCGGATATCCGCGCCCAGGCTGCCATCATTGGCCGCCACCAGAATGCGGTCCCAAACCCCGGCCAGGCTGACGGAAACCTGCTTGATGCGTGGGTCAAGGGCGCGGGTGGCGACGTCGATACGCTTGAGCAGCTCGACCTTTTCCGCGCGCCCCAGCACATCCAGCGGGTTGTCTTGGGCATACAACGGCTTGACCAGCGGGCTACTGAACGCCTGCACCCGGCCATTCTGCCCGGCACGGGCGATTGAGCGCGCCGCGCGGGCCGCCTGGCTCAGCGCATCAGCGGTGATCGCGTTGCTGTAGGCAAAGCCGGTTTTCTCACCGGACTGCGCGCGTACGCCAACACCCTGGTCAAGGTTGAAACTGCCTTCCTTGACGATGCCATCCTCCAGCGCCCAGGTTTCCGAAACCTGGCTCTGAAAATACAGATCCGCCGCATCAATTCCCGGCCCGGCCAAATCCGCCAACACGCCCGGCAGATGCTCCAGGGTTAAACCGCCTGGCCCCAACAAATGCTCACTGACGGACACCAACATATTGTTCATAGCTACTCCAAACCTGGCAGCCGCGGTTCGGCCGCTGCAAAAAATCGTTTATGCCGCGCCACCGGCATGCGCTGACGAATCGCCGCCTGCTCAACCGCATTACGCGCAGCCAGCAGCACACCCGGACCGTGCGGCAGTTCGCCAAGAACCAACCCCCACGGGTCGATAATCGCCGAATGGCCAAAGGTTTCGCGTCCTCCCGGATGGATTCCGCCCTGCCCGGCCGCCAGCACATAGCATTGGGTTTCGATGGCCCGCGCACGGGTCAACACCTGCCAATGCGCCGCCCCGGTCACCGCGGTGAACGCGGCGGGTGCGCTGATCAACTCCGCACCGGCTGCGCGCAGCGCGCTATACAGTTCGGGGAAACGCAGGTCATAACACACCGTCAGCCCCAGGCGGCCGAAGGGGGTGTCGGCCACCACCACCTGGGCGCCAAAGGCGTAATCATCCGACTCACGGTAGCGGCCGTGGCTGTCGCTGACATCCACGTCAAACAGGTGCAGCTTGTCATAACGCGCCACACGCTGACCGCTGTCGTCGATCAGCAGGGAGCAGGCATGAGCCTTGGCTTCAGGCTGGCCATCGGGCGGCAAGGGCAAGGTGCCGGCGACGATCCATAAACCCAGATCACGTGCAGTCTGGCGCAGCCAAGGCAGCACTGGCCCTTCGCCTAGGGCCTCAGCGCGACCCAATACAGCCAGATCTTGCCGGCCCATCGCGGCAAAGTTTTCCGGCAGCACCGCCAAGCGAGCGCCCTGTGCGGCCGCCTGCTCAAGCAACTGCCGAGCCTGAGCCAGATTAGCCAGGACATCGGCCTGGCTGACCATTTGAATCACTGCGAGGGTCATGACTGTTTTATCTCAATGCCAACATCAGGCATCAGCTTACAAGCCATGCCGGTCGACTGCACGGCTGCATGTGAGCCACAGGGGGTTATTGGGGCTTTTCGAAGGGCTTATCAAAGCTGATATCCGGGTTCTGCCAAGAGCCTTTAACGTCATATTGCACACTGGCAAACCGCGCGACGCTATTGCCCAGCAGCTTGTCGGCAATAAACAACGCGCCACCGATGGCCGGCGCACCAACTATTAATGCGGCCAAAGGCAGGTTGTTGGTCACCGGCAGGGTCACCAACAACTTGGCATCGATGCGGTCATTGGCCATATCCAGCGTGCCGTCCAGCTCGAGGTTGCTTGACGGGCCTTCCAAGGTGATCGGCTCACGGGTAACAAACACACCATTGTTAGCCTGCAGCACACCCTTGACCCGGTCATAGCTCAGACCTTTACCGAGCAGGTCAGAGAAATCCAACCGCAAGCGCCGGCCAATCGAGTTGAAGTTCAGCAAACCAAACACCCGCAATGCTGATGCAGGCCCTTCGACTTCGGAGAACTGGCCTTTGCGCAGCGAGGCGTCCAGCGTGCCACTGAGGCGTTTCAAGCTGAACCAGGCGGGCGAGCCGGGCCAGTCGCCCTCAACATCCAGATGAAAATCACGGCTACTGGCCGTGGGCGCAAAGCTCCAGGCGATCAGCACATCGGCCAGGTCCGCACCACTTAGACGGCCGTTATAGGTGGTGCGCACACCGCTGGCAGTCTGCAGCCAACTGGCCCGCCCAGCGACCTTGAGCCCTTTGAGGTTGAGATCCAGTTCAGTGAACGCGACGCCGCCGCTTACCGGGCGCGCCTTCAACGACCAACTGCCCAAGGGCTCAATGCCTTGGAAAACGTCGGCGATACGCACGTCCAGCGCCGGAAAGCTGGCGGGATCAACCGCCGCCAGCGGATCCGGCGTCTCGACCACAGGAGCGCCCTCCACCTTGAGTGCTGCGGCAGGAAAACGCAGGTAATCGAACGCCAACACAATCGGCATGCCGGCAGCATCCGGTAACCCTACCTGGCCTTTCAACTGCGGGCTGTCGAGGCTAACGGCCCAGGCGGCAGCATCACGCTTAACCGCCACTTCCAGCGCCTCCAAGTTGACGCCGAAACCGCTAAAGCGACCAATGCGCAGCTGCGCATCCTTGAACAGCCGCTGGGCATCACCGATGGGCACGCTGGCATAGGGCTGCAATACCTGCTGCCAAGCCGCCCAGTCCAGCTCCACCACACGCCCACGCACTCGCAAGCCCTGGCTGGTGGGCAAGCGCGCAGGGCCGTCAGCCAAACGCACCTCGCCACGGCCCTGGTTGAACTGACCGGGAGTAGCGGCAAAAGACAGGCTCAGCAGCTCAGCGTAATCCAACCAGTAACGCTGCTCGCGACCGCCCAGGCTTATGCGTAACTGCGTTGCGCGCGCCTCAGCGGCCGCTTTGCCGAACGGCGCCGGCAGCGCCAGCGTCGCGCCTTTGAGGCTGGAACTTACCCGCAACTGACTGTCCGCGCCGTCCAGGGTGAGGTTGAGGCGATACGGCAGGTTGCCGCTAACAGGCAGCGGTTGCGTCACGCCCAACCAGGCGCTTAATTGATCAACGGCGATCTGCCCGTTGGCCTCGATGCGGCTACGGGCTTTGCCGCGCGTGCCTTCGGCAAACGCTTTGGCGCGCACAGCATGGCCTAACACCTGCGCACGAATATCCGCAGCACTAAGGCCACTGGCGGTGTTGTAGCGAAAGGCCCCCTGCAACTGGCTCAATTGCAGCGGTGGTCTCGGCAGGCTGAGCTGCGCGTGGTCAGTCGCAAAATCCACCACCACGTCCGGAGGCAGGCCCTTGCGCAGCGGCAGGTCGAGCTTGAGTTTGCCGCTCAGCGTGCCCTCACCACTCCACCCGGCAAAGGTTTCCGCGGTGCCAATCGGCGTTTGCTGGAGGATGTGCAGGGCATCACCGACCGAGCTGGTCAACTCGCTGGTTAGCAGCAAGTGCGACGGCTGACCGGGCAAAGCAGTGGCGATCAATGCCTCGGCATTACGCACCCGACTGTCGAGCAGACGGCCTTCGGCAAGCGCCACCCGCACACCGCTGCGTTCAATCGACACCGTTCCGCGCGCCTCGCGCAGTGCAGGCCAGCCTGGCTGAAAGGCCAGCTCGGCATCACGCACGGCAAAGAACAAGCTGATGCTACGCGCGGCGCTAACGGCGCCCTTGTTCAGCGAGCCTTGGTACTGGAAGTAACCCTCATCGACCGCGCCGCCACGGATGGCACTTTTCAGCCAGGCATCCAGTTCATGGCTAAAACCAGGTGAGCGGCTCGGCAGGTATTTCTCGGTAAACCCTGCATCGCCGTTACGCAGGCCGACGCGCAGGTCCATGTAGTCCTCTTCAGCCGGATCGAAGCGCAAGCGGATGAGAAAATCGCCAGCCACCGGACCTTCATCTCCCACCACCTGCAGGTAAGGGCTGCGCAGGGTGAAGGCCTGCTCATCAATCTGCCAGGTCAGCAGGGCATTGGCCGTTTTGTACTGCCAGGGCGTTGGGAACAGGGTATCGAGGTGCAGGGAGAAATTTTCACTGTCGAGGCGCAGTTCACCCTGGCCTAAATCACCATGGATGCTGCCGCTGACATTTTCCGCCGCCGGCGAGCCGAGGTACGCGGCAAAGCCAACATGCTCCAAGTTGGCCGAGAACTGTAAGCGCTTGCTGTCTTCCAGCTGCGGCCGATAGTCGAGCTGAATATTGCGCAGCGCACCGTGCGGTTTGAGCTGTTCCAGCAGCGCCAGGCCTTTGTCCGGCAATGGCGCCAGCCCTGCCACCAACGGGTGCAGCGGTGCTAGGTCGAGTCGGTCGGCACTCAGCAGCCACTGCTCCTCAACCTCTGCGCTCTCCGCCTGCTGGGTCAGCGCCAGGCGCACTTCACCCCAGCGCTTGTCATCACTGCTGAAGGCCAGGTCATCCAGCAGTAAGGTGAACCCTATGTCAGTGCGGGTGAAATAGGCATTCAGCGCCAGATTATTCAGCGCCACCGACTCGCGGGCGGCATAACCGGCCTTGAGCTGCGGCACATGCAAACGGCTGACGGCCCGCTGCACGCTGCCCTTGGCCCAGCTCAGCCAAACCTCACCACCCAGTTGCAACTGCTCAAGCCGCCACTGCGCCAGCAGGCTCGGCGGCACCCAGGCTGCCCAGTCACTCTGCGGCAAGCTCAGGTACAGCTCGGCTTCAGCGTCTTGCCAGCGCTTGGCGCTGATCCGCGTACGTAATTGCAGGGCAAGCGGCTGACCATCGGGCAGCAGCAGGCGACCGTCCAGACGCTGGCGCGCGCTGCCATTTCGCAACGTGAGGTTAACGTAGGTCAGGGTGCGTACGGGCAGGCCAAAGGCTTGTACGATCACCTGGCTGTTAAGCAATGACAGACGCTTGACCGCCTGCGACTGCGCCAGCAGCTGCGCCAGGTCCACTGGTGCAGCTGGGCTACGCGTCGGTAAGCCCTTGAGCGACCACTCCCCACCTTCGCTCTGCGCCACCACCAGCTGCATACCATCCAGCTCAAGCCGGGCAATCCGTACCTGACGCGCCAGCAGGCTGGCGAGTACATCGGGCACCACGCGGACTTGATCCAGCTGCAAAGCGCCAGAGCCCTCGCCAATCACCACATCGTGGGCGGTCAGAACCGGCGAGAAGCCCTGCCAACGGCCTTCCAGCGCGCCGATTTGCACGGGCATGGCCAGCGCTGCGCGGGCTTTGTCTTCGGCCTCCAAACGGTATTCCGCAGCCAGCGGCACCACTTCGCGGCCAAGGCTGACATACAGGGCGGCAAGCACCAGCGACAGAGCACACAGCCCCAACGCAGCGCGCAACAGCAGGACAATCCCACGCACTAAAGCCTGCACTCAGTTCACGTCCAAGCTGCACATATGCCTATCAGAGCAACACCACATCGTATTGCTCCTGGGAGTACATGGTCTCGACTTGAAACTTGATGGTGCGGCCGATAAAGGCTTCTAAATCGGCGACATTGCCCGACTCTTCATCAAGCAGGCGATCAACCACTTTTTGATTGGCCAGCACGCGATAGCCTTCCGGTTGATAGGCACGGGCTTCGCGCAGAATCTCGCGGAAAATTTCATAACAGGTGGTTTCCGCCGTTTTCAGCTTGCCACGGCCCTGGCAGCAGCTGCACGGCTCGCACAGCACCTGCTCAAGGCTTTCGCGGGTGCGCTTACGGGTCATCTGCACCAGGCCCAGCTCGGTAATGCCGATGATGTTGGTCTTGGCGTGGTCGCGTTCCAGCTGTTTTTCCAGGGTGCGCAACACCTGGCGCTGGTGTTCTTCGTCTTCCATGTCAATGAAGTCGATGATGATGATGCCGCCGAGGTTGCGCAGGCGCAGCTGCCGGGCAATCGCCGTGGCGGCTTCGAGGTTGGTTTTGAAGATGGTTTCTTCCAACGTGCGGTGGCCAACGAATGCGCCGGTGTTGACGTCGATGGTGCTCATCGCTTCGGCCGGGTCGACCACCAAGTAACCACCCGACTTCAGCGGTACCTTGCGCTCCAAGGCTTTCTGGATTTCATCTTCGACGCCATACAGATCAAAAATCGGCCGCTCACCAGGATAATGCTCCAGGCGGTCAGCAATTTCCGGCATCAGCTCGTCAACGAACTGGGTGATCTTGCCGAAGGTTTCGCGCGAGTCGACGCGGATCTTTTCAATTTTCGGGCTGACCAAGTCACGCAGGGTGCGCAGCGCCAGGCTCAGGTCCTCATAGATCACCAGCGGCGTCGGGCCGACCTTCATCTGCGTGGCGATCTGCCCCCACAAGCGGCGCAGGTAACGAATATCCGCGAGGATTTCATCGGCGCCAGCCCCCTCAGCGGCCGTACGCAGGATAAAACCGCCGGCCTCTTCGACACCTTCAGCCGCCACGCAATCGGTGACCACCTGCTTGAGGCGCTCGCGCTCGGCCTCGTCCTCGATTTTCAGCGAGATACCCACGTGCGCGGTGCGTGGCATGTACACCAGGTAGCGCGACGGGATCGACAGCTGCGTCGTCAGGCGCGCGCCCTTGCTGCCAATCGGGTCTTTGGTGACCTGCACCACCAGGCTCTGGCCTTCATGCACCAAGGCGCTGATGCTCTCTACGGCAGAGCCTTCGCGGCTAGAAATCTCTGCGGCATGGATAAACGCCGCACGCTCCAGGCCAATGTCGATAAACGCCGCCTGCATGCCCGGCAGTACGCGCACCACCTTGCCTTTGTAGATGTTGCCGACGATACCGCGCTTTTGCGTACGCTCGACGTGCACTTCCTGCAGCACACCGTTTTCCACCACCGCCACGCGCGATTCCATCGGCGTGATGTTGATCAGGATCTCTTCACTCATGCGCTCATCTCTTCTGAGATAAAGCTGAAAGCCCAGGGACTGCGCCGATAAAGGCGGTCACTCACCCGCGACCCGCAACCTCTTGACTGTGAACTGGCAGCGACTGCCAGCACGGAATAGCAAATTTTGCGAGCAACGCAGCCGTCTCACACAGCGGCAAGCCCACCACCGCCGAATAACTGCCCTGCAACTGGCTGACAAACACTGCGGCCAGGCCCTGAATACCGTAACACCCGGCCTTGTCCTGCGGCTCACCGCTGGCCCAGTAAGCCTCGATTTCAGCCTGGCGCAACGGGCGGAAGCTGACTTCGCTTATGACCACCCGCGACTCCAGCCGTTCGCGACTGATCAGCGCCACGGCCGTCAGCACTTGGTGGCTGCGCCCGGACAGGGCACTCAAGATCGCCAACGCATCGTCGCGGTCGGCAGGCTTGCCAAGAATCCGCCCATCCAGCACCACCGCCGTATCAGCACCCAGCACAACGGCGCCCTCGGGATCAGTCAAAACTGCCAGCCCAACCTGCGCCTTGGCGCGAGCCAGACGCTCTACATAGGCGATCGGCGTCTCACCTGGCAATGTATTTTCATCAATGGGGGCGATTAACGTGTGGAAGGGCACGCCAATTTGCGTGAGCAGTTCACGCCGGCGCGGCGATCCGGAGGCGAGATAGAGGGTGGCCATGCGGACTTCTCCCTGTCGGATAAACGCAGGCCCAGAGGACCGGCCTAGTTAACACCCAGGCGCTGATGCAGCCCGCGCAGCAGCATACAGACCCAGGGCCAGAGCAAGGCACTGACCAGCGCCGGCAGGACAAATGCCAGGGTTGGCGGGCGGCTGCCGGTCAGGGTGTTCAGCCACAGCTGCACCAGCTGCGCCAGGCCGAACACCACCAGCAGCACGGTGCTTTGCTGCCACATGGGGAACATGCGTAAGCGCTGATGCAGGGTCAACACCAGAAAGGTAATCAGGGTCAGGATTAATGCATTCTGGCCAAGCAGGCTGCCATTCAGTACATCGGCTAACAAACCTATGCCCCAGGCCGTGGTCATGCCCACACGATGCGGCAGGGCCAGCACCCAGTACGTCAGAAACAGTGCCAGCCACAGCGGCCGCCCCAGCTCCATAAATTTCGGCAGGCTCGACACGCTGAGCAGCAGCGCCAGGGCAAACGTCAGCCAGATAACCCAGATATTGCTAGAACGTGCGGCCATTATTGCGCTGCCTCAGGCGGGTTGGCGGGCGCCACTGGCGTATCGGCCGCAGGTTGCGCTTGCTGCAAAATCTCACGATCCAAGGCTTCCTGGGCTTGCGCTGAATCAGTGGCACGCTGCTCCGGCGTGCGCGGGTCAGTAAACACCAGCAGCATGTAACGGCTACGGTTAAGCATGGCCGTCGGCACCGCGCGCACAATCGCAAAAGGCTGACCGGAGTCGTGGATCACTTCCGAAACCATGGCCACCGGATAACCGGCTGGGAAGCGCTGCCCCATACCGGAGCTGACCAACAGATCCCCTTCCTTGATGTCCGCTGTATCAGCCACGTGACGCAGCTCCAGACGCTCCGGGTTACCGGTGCCACTGGCGATGGCGCGCAAGCCGTTACGATTGACCTGTACGGGAATGCTGTGGGTGCTGTCGGTGAGCAACAGCACGCGCGAGGTGTAAGGCATGACCTCAACCACCTGGCCCATCAGACCACGGGCATCCAGCACCGGCTGGCCCAGGACCACGCCGTCCCGCTCGCCTTTGTCGATCAGAATGCGATGGGTAAAGGGATTGGGATCAATACCGATCAGCTCGGTGGCCAGCACCTCATCGTCGACCAGCGCGGCCGAGTTGAGCAGCTCACGCAGACGCACGTTCTGTTCGGTGAGCGCTGCGAGCTTCTGCAGACGGCGCTGCATCATCAGCTGCTCGGCCTTGAGTTTTTCGTTCTCGGCGGTCAGCTCATTGCGCGTACTCAGCTCTTGGGTCGCGCTCTCCCATAACCGCACCGGCAAGCGCCCCGCCCAATAGACCGGCTCGACAATCAGGCCCAGTTGCGCGCGCAGCGGCTGCAGCCAGTTAAAGCGCGCATCGACCACCATCAGCGCAGCCGACAGCACGGTGAACACCAGCAGGCGCACACCCAGTGAAGGACCTTTGGCAAATAGCGGTTTGATCGGCAGCTCCTCACAGCATCAAGCAGCAAACAAAAGCTGCAAGCGGGGCAATACCCGGTTGCAGCTTAGGCTTCATTGGAAAGGTCGACGGGCACAGTGCACGCAGTAACGGCACCAAACCTATAGCCGAACGCCTTACTCCGAGGACAGCAGGTCCATGGTGTGGCGGTCCATCATTTCCAGTGCCTTGCCGCCGCCGCGGGCCACGCAGGTCAGCGGATCTTCGGCGACAATCACCGGCAAGCCGGTTTCTTGTGCCAGCAGCTTGTCCAGGTCACGCAGCAGGGCGCCGCCACCGGTCAATACCAGGCCACGCTCAGCAATGTCGGAAGCCAGTTCTGGCGGCGATTGCTCCAGCGCGCTTTTCACCGCCTGGACGATGGTCGCCAGGGATTCCTGCAGCGCTTCGAGCACTTCGTTGGAATTTAGAGTGAAGCTGCGCGGCACGCCTTCAGCCAGGTTGCGGCCACGTACGTCGACTTCACGCAGTTCGCCACCGGCGTATGCGGTGCCGATTTCCTGCTTGATCCGCTCAGCGGTGGATTCACCAATCAGCGAACCGTAGTTGCGGCGCACGTAGGTGATGATCGCTTCGTCGAAACGGTCGCCGCCGACGCGCACGGATTCGGCATACACCACACCATTGAGCGAGATCAGCGCGATTTCAGTGGTACCACCACCGATATCCACGACCATCGACCCGCGCGCTTCTTCCACCGGCAGGCCAGCACCGATGGCGGCGGCCATCGGTTCTTCAATCAGGAACACTTCACGGGCACCGGCACCGAGGGCCGATTCACGGATGGCACGACGCTCCACTTGGGTGGATTTGCACGGCACGCAAATCAGTACGCGCGGCGACGGCTGCAGGAAGCTGTTTTCGTGAACTTTGTTGATGAAGTACTGCAGCATTTTTTCGCAGACGCTGAAGTCTGCGATCACACCGTCTTTCATCGGACGAATGGCGGCGATGTTACCGGGGGTACGGCCGAGCATACGTTTGGCTTCAGTACCGACCGCCACCACGCTCTTCTGGTTACCGTGGGTGCGGATAGCGACGACCGACGGCTCGTTCAGGACGATGCCGCGCTCGCGAACATAAATCAGGGTATTGGCAGTGCCCAGGTCAATAGAGAGATCGCTGGAAAACATGCCACGCAGTTTTTTGAACATGGGATAGGGACCCTAGGCAACGCGTGGGTAAAGGCGAAGCGCGATGAAGGCGCTGCTAAAAAGTGCGGCAAACTCTAACAACGGCAGGGATTTTGAGCAAGGCACCAATATGTTAGATTGCCGGTTTTTCCGGGCACTACGGCCCATCATCGCGGCCTTTGACCGCCACCTGTCATTATCTGTTCCCTGCGCGCTCGTGCATGGCAACCCATTCACATTGGCAACGGCGGCGCAGCGACTGCACTGCTTTATATAGGGAGAAACCTGATGGCGCTTGAACGCTCCGACGTGGAGAAAATCGCTCATCTGGCCCGACTGGGCCTAAATGAAGCCGATATCCCGGATACCACCGAGACCCTAAATAACATTCTCGGCCTGATTGACCAGATGCAGGCCGTCAATACCGATGGCATCGAGCCGCTGGCTCACCCACTGGAAGCCACTCAGCGCCTGCGCGCCGACCAGGTCACCGAACGCAACCAGCGCGAGGCCTACCAGGCCATCGCCCCGGCCGTCGAGAACGGCCTGTATCTGGTTCCGAAAGTCATCGAGTAAGGGAAAGAGCCTAACCATGCATCAATTGACCCTGGCCGAGATCGCCCGCGGACTCGCCGACAAGCAGTTTTCCGCTGAAGAATTGACCCGCAACCTGTTGGCGCGCATTGGCCAACTTGACCCGCAGCTCAACAGCTTTATAACCGTCACCGAAGAACTGGCGCTGAACCAGGCTAAGGCTGCCGACGCCCGCCGCGCCGCTGGCGAGAACGGCGCCCTGCTCGGCGCCCCCATCGGTCACAAAGACCTGTTCTGCACCAAGGACGCACTGACCAGCTGCGGCTCGAAAATCCTCACCGGCTTCAAAGCCCCGTATAACGCCACCGTCGTCGACAAACTCGCCGCCGCCGGCACCGTGACCCTGGGCAAGCTGAACATGGACGAGTTCGCCATGGGCTCGGCCAACGAGTCCAGCCACTACGGCGCGGTGAAAAACCCCTGGGATCTGACCCGCGTACCCGGCGGCTCTTCCGGCGGCTCGGCTGCAGCTGTTGCGGCACGCCTGCTGCCTGCCGCGACCGGCACCGACACTGGCGGCTCGATCCGCCAACCCGCGGCGCTGACCAACCTCACCGGGATCAAGCCGACCTACGGCCGCGTCTCGCGCTGGGGCATGATCGCCTACGCCTCCAGCCTCGACCAGGGCGGCCCACTGGCCCGTACCGCCGAAGACTGCGCGCTAATGCTGCAAGCCATGGCCGGCTTTGATGCCAAGGACAGCACCTGCGTCGATCAGCCGGTCGACGACTACCTGGCAGCCCTCAGCCAACCGCTAAATGGCCTGCGTATCGGCCTGCCCAAGGAATACTTCGGCACAGGCCTGGATGCACGTATCGGCGAGAAGGTGATGGCTGTGGTCGAAGAGCTGAAAAAGCTCGGCGCGACCGTCAAAGACATCAGCCTGCCGAATATGCAGCACGCGATTCCCGCCTACTACGTAATCGCCCCGGCCGAAGCCAGCAGCAACCTGTCGCGCTTTGACGGCGTGCGTTTCGGCTACCGCTGCGAGAACCCGGTCAATCTCGAAGACCTGTACAAGCGCTCGCGCGGCGAAGGTTTCGGTGCCGAGGTTAAACGCCGGATTATGGTTGGCACCTACGCGCTGTCCGCCGGTTACTACGACGCGTACTACCTCAAGGCGCAGAAAATCCGCCGCCTGATCAAAAACGATTTCGTTGCTGCCTTTAATGACGTCGACGTGATCCTCGGCCCAACCACGCCAAACCTGGCCTGGAAGCTCGGTGAGAAGAACAACGATCCGGTCGCGGCTTACCTGGAAGACATCTACACCATCACCGCCAACCTGGCCGGCATTCCCGGTCTGTCGATGCCTGCGGGCTTCGTCGATGGCTTGCCGGTCGGTGTGCAGTTGCTCGGCAACTACTTCCAAGAAGGCCGCCTGCTCAACGTCGCTCACCAGTACCAACAGGTTACTGACTGGCACACCCAAGCGCCGACTGGCTTCTGAGGAATAAACAGATGCAATGGGAAACCGTAATCGGGCTGGAAATTCACGCCCAGCTCAGCACCCAATCGAAGATTTTCTCCGCCAGCGCCATCGCCTTCGGTGCCGAGCCCAACACCCAGGCCAGCCTGGTTGACCTGGGCATGCCTGGCACCCTGCCGGTACTGAACGCTGAAGCTGTGCGCATGGCCTGCAAGTTCGGCCTGGCGATTGATGCCGAGATCGCACCGCAGAACATCTTCGCCCGCAAAAACTACTTCTACCCCGACCTGCCGAAGGGTTATCAGACCAGCCAGATGGACCACCCCATCGTCGGCAAGGGCTTCCTCGACATCACTCTGGAAGATGGCACACAAAAGCGCATCGGTATCACCCGCGCGCACCTGGAAGAAGACGCCGGTAAAAGCCTGCACGAAGACTTCCACGGCATGAGCGGCATCGACCTCAACCGCGCCGGCACCCCGCTGCTGGAAATCGTTTCCGAGCCGGACATCCGCAGCGCCAAGGAAGCGGTGGCTTACGTTAAAGCCATTCATGCGCTGGTGCGTTATCTGGGCATCTGCGACGGCAACATGGCCGAAGGCTCGCTGCGCTGCGACTGCAACGTCTCGGTACGCCCTAAAGGGCAGGCCGAGTTCGGCACCCGCGCCGAGATCAAGAACGTCAACTCGTTCCGCTTTATCGAAAAAGCCATCAACCATGAAGTGCAGCGCCAGATCGAACTAATCGAAGACGGCGGCAAAGTAGTGCAGGAAACCCGCCTGTACGACCCGAACAAAGACCAGACACGCTCCATGCGCAGCAAGGAAGAAGCCAACGACTACCGCTACTTCCCCTGCCCGGACCTGCTGCCGGTGGTGATTGAGCAAAGCTTCCTCGACGAAGTACGCGCGACCTTACCGGAACTGCCGGTAGAAAAACGCGCACGTTTCGAGCGCGAGTTCGGCCTATCCGCCTACGACGCCGACGTGCTGGCTGCCAGCCGCGAACTAGCCGACTACTTCGAAGCCGTCAACGCCGTCTGCGGCGATGCCAAACTGGCCGCCAACTGGGTGATGGGCGAGCTGTCCAGCCTGCTCAACAAGGACAACCTGGACATCGAGCAGTCACCAGTCTCCGCCGAGCAACTGGGCGGGATGATCCTGCGCATCAAGGACAACACCATCAGCGGCAAGATCGCCAAGATGGTCTTCGAAGCTCTGGCTGCAGGTGAAGGCGCGACGGCTGACGAAGTGATCGAGAAGAAGGGCCTTAAGCAGGTCACCGACTCCGGCGCCATCGAGGCGATGCTCGACGAAGTGCTGGCGGCCAACGCCGAGCAGGTTGAGCAATACCGCGCGGCGGACGAAGCCAAACGCGGCAAGATGTTCGGCTTCTTCGTCGGCCAGGCCATGAAAGCCTCTAAAGGCAAGGCCAACCCTGCACAAGTGAACGAACTGCTGAAGAAAAAGCTCGAAGGCTGAGCCTTGCCGACACACACAACGCCGGGTCAGCCCGGCGTTGTTTTGTCCGCCGCACCCCACCAAGGAGCCGCCATGCGCCTTCTGTTAACCGCCCTAACCAGCCTGTTGCTCAGCGCCTGCGCCAGCCAAGGCCAGGTCGACCCGCAGGGTTACCGCGCCGAAGGTCAGGCGTCGTATTACGGCGCGCGTCACCATGGCAATAAAACCGCCAGCGGCGAGCGCTTCGACCAAAACGCCCTGACCGCCGCGCACCGCAGCCTGCCATTTGGCAGCCAGGTCCAGGTGACCAACCTGCGCAATGACAAAACAGTGGTGGTGCGCATCAACGACCGCGGCCCTTATGCCAAGAGGCGCATCATCGACCTTTCGCAAAAAGCCGCGGAACAACTGGATATGCTGCGTGACGGTGTAGTGCCGGTACGTGTAGAACAACTGGCCGACTGAACACAGCTGTTTACAAAGAAGCGGTAGACAACCCCGCTCAGCCTCTAGCGCCGTGCAAGCCGATGATTAAACTAGCGCCACTTTTATGGAGCCTCCTGCAATGACCCTGATGACCTTTGTTTATCTAATCGCCGGCTTGGTGCTGCTGGTCGCCGGCGCCGAGGTGCTGGTACGCGGCGCCGCCAAACTGGCCGCACAATTCGGCATTCCTCCGCTGATCATCGGCCTGACCGTGGTGGCCTTCGGCACCAGCGCGCCGGAAACCGCCGTCAGCGTGCAGGCAGCCTTAAACGGCAGCGGCGACCTGGCGATTGGCAACGTGATTGGCAGCAATATCGCCAACGTCCTGCTGATTCTTGGCCTGACTGCAGTGGTTGCACCGCTGATCGTCTCGCGCCAGCTAATCCGCCTGGATGTGCCGATCATGATCGGTGCCAGCTTGGTGGTGTACGCCTTGGCCTGGGACGGCAGCCTCAGCCGCCTCGACGGCGCTTTACTGTTCGCGGGCATCATTGCCTACACGGGCTTCTTAATTATCAGCTCGCGTCGTGACAAGACCGCCAACGAGGATGACGAGTTCGCCAAGGAGTTCGGCCTTAATGAGCCCGCCAAACCTTACGCCTGGGCGATCAACCTGGGCCTGATCATTGCCGGTTTAGTGCTATTGGTCAGCGGTTCCAACTTCCTGGTTGAGAGTGCCGTCACCATGGCCCGCGCGCTGGGCATCTCGGAACTGGTCATCGGCCTGACCGTGGTCGCCGTCGGCACTTCGCTGCCAGAGCTGGCCACCTCGATCATGGCGGCCATCAAGGGCGAGCGCGATATCGCCGTGGGCAATATCGTCGGCAGCAATATCTTCAACCTGCTGTGCGTGCTGGGCCTGGCCTCCATGGTCTCGCCGCAAGCCATCAGCGTGGCCGCCAACGCCCTGGCCTTCGACTTCCCGGTAATGATCGCCGTGGCCGTGGCCTGCCTGCCGATTTTCTTCGCCGGCTACCGCATCAACCGTTGGGAAGGCCTGCTGTTCCTGGCTTACTACGTGGCCTACACGGTTTACCTGGTGCTGTCGTCGACTGGCAAGCCGTTCGCTGAGGTGTTTGGCGAGGCCATGCTCGGCTACGCGCTGCCGCTCACCGCGGTGACCCTGGTGATCATTGCCGGCCGCGCCTGGCACACCCAGCGCGAGCAAAAGGTTTAGCCATGAGTGACAGCCACGAGCAGGGCCTGAAGGTCCGCCGCGAAGTGATGGGCGATGCGTTCGTTGACCGCGCCCTGGGTAACGCCACCGACTTTACCCAGCCGCTGCAGGACTTCGTTAACGAACACGCCTGGGGCGGCGTGTGGACGCGCGAAGGGTTGGATCGCAAAACGCGCAGCCTAATCACCCTATCGGCGCTGACTGCTCTGAAATGCCCGCAGGAGCTCAAGGGCCACGTACGCGGCGCGCTGAACAACGGCTGCAGCGTGGCAGAAATCCGCGAAACCCTGCTGCACTGTGCGGTGTATGCGGGGGTGCCGGCCGCCATCGACGCCTTTCGCGCCGCGCAGGAAGTGATCGACGACGTCCAACAAGCCTGATCGCAACACAATAGAAAGCCGGGCACTGCCCGGCTTTTTTACGCCTACTAAACGCTTAGATCCAACCCGCCCACTGCAACACAAACAACCCGAGGTTGGTGGTCACCACCGTGGCCAAGGTGGTCAAGACGATGATCGCCGCCGCCAACTGGTGATTACCGCCGACGGCCTTGGCCATGACGAAACTGGCCGCCGCCGTGGGGCTGGCAAAGTACAGAAAGAGAATCGCCAGATCGGCACCGCGAAAGCCCCACAGCCAGGCGCCCAGCGTGGCTACCAGCGGCAGCCAGAGCACTTTCATAAGGCTTGAACTGATCGCCATGCCACTGCTCTCGCGCAGCGAATCCAAGGTCAGGGTGCCGCCGATGCAAATCAGCGCCAGCGGCAGGCTCATTTGCGCAAAGTACTCACCGGACGTCAGCAGCCAGGCCGGCAGCGTGATCTGCCAGGCCGCAAACGGGATGGCAGCCAGCACGCCGATGATCAGCGGGTTGCTGAGGACGTTCTTGGTCAGGCTCCAGACATCGGTTTTAGACTGCGGGCTGTAGATCGCCAGAACAATTGCCGACAGGGTGTTGTAACAGAGGATTACCACCCCGCCGAGCACCGCCCCAACCGACAGGCCGTAATCGCCGTACATGCTGGTGGCCAGCGCCAGGCCGATAATGCCGTTGTTGCCGCGAAACGCACCCTGGGTGTAGATGCCACGATCCGCCTCTGGGCAGCGCAAGATCGCCCAGCCCCAGGCCAGCAGAAAGCAACCCAGGGTCGCCAGCACGAAATACAGCAACAAGGCGGGCTGCAAAGCGGTGCGCAAATCCGCCTGGACGATGCCGAGAAACAACAGAGTGGGCAGCGTGCCGCGAAACACCAGCGTCGACGCGGTATTGATAAACGCCGCGTCAATCAACCCGAAACGCTTGAGCGCCACACCGAGAAACAGCATGGAGAACACGGGCGCAGTAACACTGATGGTTTGCTGAACAACGGCGAGCATGGCAGCCCCCAACTACTTAGATAGGGCGCTAATGATAGCAAGGCTGCCTGACGGAAAGCTTTCAACAGCCTTTCATGCGGGAAAAAACGCGGGAGCGGTTTTTAACGTCGCGCAGCGACGGCCCGCAGGGTGGCCGCCCTGGATGGCAGGCCATAGAAATAATCGTTAACGGCGCACCGGGCGCTTCTGCAATTTGCGCTGCAAGGTACGCCGGTGCATGCCCAGGGCGCGGGCGGTGGCGGAGATATTGCCTTCGTGCTCGCTGAGTACGCGCTGGATATGCTCCCACTGCAGGCGGTCTACCGACATCGGGTTTTCCGGCACCAAGGTGTCCAGGTCGGCATGCTGAGTCAGCAGCGCGGCCAGCACATCATCAGCATCGGCCGGCTTGCACAGATAGTTGCAGGCGCCGCGCTTGATCGCCTCCACCGCCGTAGCAATGCTCGAATAGCCGGTAAGGATCACCACACGCATTTCGGCGTCCAGCTCCAGCAGTTTGGGCAGCAACACCAGGCCGGAATCCCCTTCCATCTTCAGGTCGACCACGGCGTAATCCGGTACATCCTGCTCAGCCAGGGCCAGGCCTTCTTCGGCAGAGCCTGCAGTAGAAACTCTTAAGCCGCGACGGCTCATGGCGCGGGCCATTACACGGGTGAAGGTCGGATCGTCATCGACCAACAGCAGGTGCGGTTGTTCTTCACCTTCGAACAGCACTTCATCGCTCATTCGGGTATGTCCTTAAGCTCGAGCATAGACACGCGGCAACTTCAGCTCGGTGAGCGTGCCGCCTTCTTCATGGTTATACAGTTTAACCGTACCGCCAGCACGGGTGACGCTGGCCTGACTGAGGAACAGGCCCAGGCCAAACCCCTTGCCCTTGGTGGTGAAAAACGGCCGCCCCAGCTGCTCGGCAATGGCCAGCGGCACCCCGGCGCCGAAGTCACGGATACTCAAGCGCAGCCACTGATGGTCCCAATCCAGGCGAATGTCCAGTTTGTCCGGGCAGGCATCGGCGGCGTTGTTGAGCAGGTTGATCAGCGCCTGGGTGAGGTCGGCCGGCGGCATCATACGCGGCGGCGCGCCACGGCCCAGGCATTGGTAGCGATAGCTGGCTTCGGGGCGCATCAAGTGCCAGCGATTGAGGGTGGTTTCCAGCCATTCCACAGACGACACGTCGACCACCGCCTGGCGACGATCCGCTTCAGCGGCGCGCACCAGATGCTGCAGGGTTTCCTTGCACAGCTTGACCTGCTCCTGCAGCACGGCCAGGTCCTCTTGCAGGGTTGGCTCCTGGTGCTCACGACGCAGTTCCTTGATCAGCACGCTCATGGTCGCCAGCGGCGTGCCCAGCTCATGCGCCGCACCCGCCGCCTGAGTCGCCACGGCGAGCAACTGCTGGTCACGCAAACCTTCCTCACGGCGCCCGGCGCGCAGTTCTTCCTGACGGCGCAGCTCTTCCGCCATCTTCGCCACGAAGAAGGTAATCAGCCCGGCGGCCAGGGCAAAACTCAACCACATGCCGTAGATCAACAGGCTCTCACGCGGGCCAGGAGGCAGGTCTAGCGGGTGCGACCAAACCAGCAAAAAGGTGTAACCCCCCAGCGCCAGGCCAGACAAGGTGATGGTGTAGAGCCAGGGCAAAATGGCCGCCGCAATCGTCAGCGGCACCAGGTAATAGGAAACGAAGGGGTTGGTCGAACCGCCCGAGTAGTACAGCAGCAGACTGTGGATAATTAGGTCGCAGCCCAGCTGCACCGCGTACTCCAGCTCCGTCACCGGCCAGGGGCCGCGCAGGCGTAACGCGGTGAGCAAGCACACCACCAAGGAAATACCGAGGGTGACACTCAGCTCAAGCCAGGGCAGCGGCAGCGCACCGGATTTGTAGGCCAAGCCCACAGAGCCAGCTTGCGCGGCCAGCACCAGGATGCGGATCAGGGTCAGGCGCCAGAGGTTTTGCCGGCTCGCCGACAGTAGCTGCACAGGTGCGAGCATAGAATCTCCAAGTTGCTCATTCAGCGAGCTGCAGGAGTATAACCAAGCCTCTGTATGGCCAGCTGCGGCAACACGCCGCAGCCGCTGGAAGCCTATCCACAAACCAGAGAAAAAATCCGGAACCGGATTTAACCCGTTTAGTCTGATCGCTACGTCTACCCTCTGGAAAGCCGCGCATATCCTCATGCGCCCATCACATAAAGGAATCGTCATGCTGCCATTGTCCCGCCTCGCCACCGCCCTGCTGCTGAGCGCCACCACCCTGCTGAGCGCCACGGCCATGGCCGAAGAAGCGCGCTATAACCAGGTCGCTCTGCGCGCCGAGGTCAATCAGGAAATTGCTCACGACCTGATGCACGTCACTCTCTACAGCGAAGCCCAGGACAGCGACCCCGCCGCCCTCGCTGCGCAGATCAGCAAAACCCTCAACGCCAGCATCGCCCAGGCGCGCAAGGTCAAAGGCGTCAGCGTCGCCTCCGGCAGCCGTAACAGTTACCCGATTTATTCTGAGAACAAGAGCGATGACAAGGGCCAGACAATCACCGCCTGGCGTGAGCGCGCCGAGCTGCGCCTGGAAAGCGCCGACTTCAGCGCGCTGTCTAAGCTCACGGGGGAAATGCTGCAAACCCTGAAGATGGGCGGGATGAACTTCAGCATCGCCTCAGATACCCGCAAAACCCACGAAGACGCCCTGCTCAAGGACGCCGTGGCAGCCTTCAAGGCCCGCGCGCAATTGGCCACCGAAGCCCTCGGCGGCAGCGGTTACAAGCTGGTCAGCCTGAACCTGAATACCGGTGGTTTCCAGCCACCCATGCCGATGCGCATGGAGGCCATGAAAGGCGCGGCGATGATGGATGCGGCAGTGACGCCGGAGATCGAAGCCGGCACCAGCCAGGTCAACATCAACGCCGACGGGGTGATCGAAGTGCAGATGCCATAAAAACTGCTACAAACAGAAGCAGCACCGTTATCCGAAGATAGCGGCGCTTTGCCATGTTTTTCTCGCACTTTTATAGATATGCGACACCAACATACTGTTGCGTCGTCATTCCTGTTCTCTCTGCGACATGCCACTTGCCTACGGCATACGCCCTGCATAGCTTCTCCCGAGGTCTCCACAAGAGACCCCTCAGGATCACAACCACAATAACCATGAGGTCACTATGCGTAAGAACGCCGTCATCCAGGCTTTACTCGCCGCTGGGCTGATCGCCAGCACGCCACTTGCCAGCGCCGCCGGCAACCTGGTGTTCTGCTCCGAAGGCAGCCCCGCCGGGTTCGACCCTGGCCTGTACACCACCGGCACCGATTTCGATGCTGCAGCGGAAACCGTGTTTAACCGCCTGAGCCAGTTCGAGCGTGGCGGCACTAAAGTGGTCCCCGGCCTGGCCGAAAAGTGGGACATCAGCGAAGACGGCCTGAGCTACACCTTTCACCTGCGTCCAAAGGTGAAATTCCACACCACCGAATACTTCAAGCCGAGCCGCGACTTCAACGCGGATGACGTGCTGTTCACCTTCCAGCGCATGCTCGACAAGGACCACCCGTTCCGCAAAGCCTACCCGTCGGAGTTCCCCTACTTCACCGACATGGGCATGGACGCGAACATCGCCAAGATCGAAAAACTCGACGACATGACCGTCAAGTTCAGCCTCAACGAAGTCGACGCCGCCTTTATCCAGAACCTGGCGATGAGCTTCGCCTCGATCCAGTCCGCCGAATACGCAGGCAATCTGCTCAAGGCCGGCAAGGCCGCCGACATCAACCAGAAGCCCATCGGCACCGGCCCATTTGTGTTCAGCCGCTACCAAAAGGACGCGGTGATCCGCTTCAAGGGCAACAAGGAATACTGGCAGACGGATGAGGTGAAGATCGCCAACCTGATTTTCGCCATCAACACCGACGCCTCGGTGCGCATGCAGAAGCTCAGGGCCGGCGAATGCCAGGTCACCCTGTTCCCGCGCCCGGCGGATCTGGACGCACTGAAAAAAGACCCGAATCTGGACATGCCCGAGCAGGCAGGGTTCAACGTCGGCTATATCGCCTACAACGTGACCCACCCGCCGTTCGACAAACTCGAAGTGCGCCAGGCGCTGGATATGGCGGTGAACAAGCAAGGGATCATCGACGCGGTGTACCAGAGCGCCGGCCAGCTGGCGGTCAACGGCATGCCGCCAACCCAATGGTCGTATGACGACAGCATCAAGGCCCCCGCCTACAACCCGGAAAAAGCCAAGGAGTTACTCAAGGCCGCCGGCGTCAAAGAGGGCACCGAAATCACCCTGTGGGCCATGCCGGTACAGCGCCCGTACAACCCCAACGCCAAGCTGATGGCCGAAATGCTGCAAAGCGACTGGGCCAAGGTCGGCATCAAGGCCAAGATCGTCAGCTACGAATGGGGCGAATACCTCAAGCGTGCCAAGGCCGGCGAACACGACGCCATGCTGATCGGCTGGAGCGGCGACAACGGTGACCCGGACAACTGGCTGGGCACCCTGTATGGCTGCGACGCCGTGGACGGCAACAACTTCTCCAAGTGGTGCCATGCCGACTACGACAAGCTGGTGAAAGCTGCCAAGCGCGTGACCGACACCGCCGAACGCACCGAGCTGTACAAGCAGGCTCAGGTGATTCTCAAGCGTGAAGTGCCGATCACCCCGATCGCCCACTCCACGGTCTACCAGCCGATGAGCAAGAAGGTCGTGGACTTCAAGATCAGCCCGTTCGCGCTGAACTCGTTCTACGGTGTCGGCGTCAAGTAACAGCGGTTCTCGACCAAGCTGGCGAGCGACTTACCCCGCCACTCGCCAGCCGGACAACGGCGGCCTACCCGGCTGCCGTTTGCTGGCTCCGTATAACCCGAGGATTACGCTGATGACCGAACCTATTTGGCAGTCTGCTGCCTGCTGCACCCCGCCTGCCACATGCGCGCTCGACCGGCACCTGACTGCCGAGCCACTCGCCGCATTACAACAGCGTCTGGCCATGCAGCCCAATGCACGCTCACCTTTTTTGGAGCACTGACCCGCATGCTGTCCTTTATTGCCCGACGCCTGCTATTGCTGATCCCCACCTTTTTCGGCGTCACCCTGTTGACCTTCGCGCTGATCCGCATGATCCCCGGCGACCCGGTGGAAGTGATGATGGGCGAACGCCGCGTCGACCCGGTGATGCATGCTGAGGCCATGGAGCGCCTGGGCCTGAACAAACCGCTCTACGCCCAGTATTTCGACTATATCGGCCAACTCGCCCAGGGTGACCTGGGGCAATCGCTGCGTACCCGGGAAAGCGTGTGGAGCGAATTTCTCACCTTGTTTCCCGCCACCGTCGAACTGGCGCTGGCCGCCCTGCTGTTCGCAGGCACCCTCGGCCTGATCGCTGGGGTGATTGCCGCCCTCAAGCGCGGTTCGCTGTTCGACCACGGCGTAATGGGCATCTCGCTGGCCGGCTACTCGATGCCGATTTTCTGGTGGGGCCTGCTGCTGATCATGTTCTTCTCGGTATGGCTGGGCTGGACGCCAGTGTCCGGGCGCATCGACCTGCTCTACGACATCCCGCCGGTCACCGGTTTTATGCTGATCGACACCTTGCTCAGCGGCGAAGAGGGCGCCTTTGTCGACGCCCTACGCCATTTGATCTTGCCGGCCATAGTGCTGGGCACCATTCCGCTGGCGGTGATCGCGCGCATGACCCGCTCGGCCATGCTCGAAGTGCTACGCGAGGACTATGTGCGCACCGCCCGCGCCAAGGGCCTGTCGCCGGCTCGCGTGGTGTTTGTGCATGGCCTGCGCAATGCACTGATCCCGGTGCTCACGGTGTTCGGCCTGCAGGTCGGCGCGCTGCTGGCGGGCGCGGTACTGACCGAAACCATCTTCTCCTGGCCGGGCATCGGCAAATGGCTGATCGAGTCGATCGGCGCGCGTGACTACCCGGTGGTGCAGAACGGCATTTTGCTGATCGCCTGCCTGGTGATTCTGGTCAACTTCGTGGTGGACATCCTCTACGGATTGGCTAACCCACGCATTCGCCATCAGAAATAAGGACGGAGCCATGCACAACTACATCGATTGCGTAGGGTGGATGACGCTTCACCCATCCACCATCACGACACCCGAATGGTGGATGAAAAAAGCGTCATCCACCCTACAGGAGGCTCATCAATGACCACCTCCAGCGCTCTCGATCAGAGCCTGTTCTACCCCTCGCCGCTCAAGGAATTCTGGCAGGCCTTCGCCCACAACAAGGGCGCAGTCGCCGGGCTGGCGTTTATGATCCTGCTGGTGATTTGCGCGCTGTTTGCGCCGTGGATCGCGCCGCATGACCCCAGCGAGCAATACCGCGAGTTTCTACTCACCCCACCGGCCTGGCTGGAAGGTGGCCAGCTGCAATTTCTGCTCGGCACCGATGAAGTGGGCCGCGACCTGCTGTCACGGTTGATTCATGGCGCGCGGCTGTCGCTGCTGATCGGTCTGGCCTCGGTGCTGATGTCGCTGATCCCCGGCATCCTTCTCGGGCTGGTCGCCGGTTTCTTTCCGCGCCTGCTCGGCCCATCGATCATGCGCCTGATGGACATCATGCTCGCCCTGCCCTCGCTGCTGCTGGCGGTGGCCATCGTCGCCATCCTCGGCCCAGGCCTGATCAACACCATCTTTGCCATCGCCATCGTCTCGCTGCCGTCTTATGTGCGCCTGACCCGCGCCGCCGTGATGGGCGAGCTGAACCGCGACTACGTCACCGCCGCACGCCTGGCCGGCGCCAGCTTGCCGCGACTGATGTTTATCACCGTCCTGCCCAACTGCATGGCGCCGCTAATCGTGCAGGCCACCCTGAGCTTTTCCTCGGCGATTCTCGATGCCGCTGCCCTGGGCTTTCTCGGCCTCGGCGTACAACCGCCAACGCCTGAGTGGGGCACCATGCTGGCCTCGGCGCGCGACTATATCGAGCGCGCCTGGTGGGTGGTCAGCCTGCCGGGCCTGACCATTCTGCTCAGCGTGCTGGCAATCAATCTGATGGGCGACGGGCTGCGCGATGCACTCGACCCGAAACTCAAGAATGCGCAGTGAGGAACCCCGCATGAGCCTGTTGGATATCAAAAACCTCAGCGTGCGCTTCGGCGACGCCACGGCCATTCCGGTGGTCGACGGCCTCGACCTGTGTGTAGAAAAGGGTGAAGTACTGGCGATTGTCGGCGAATCCGGCTCCGGTAAATCGGTGACCATGATGGCGCTGATGGGCCTGATCGACGCCCCCGGCATCGTCACCGCCGACAGCTTGCAGTTCGACGGCACCGATATGCTGCGGCTCAAGGGTCGCCAGCGTCGGCATATCGTCGGCAAGGACCTGTCGATGGTCTTTCAGGACCCGATGACCGCACTCAACCCCAGCTTTACCGTGGGTTTCCAGATCGAAGAAGTACTGCGCCAGCACCTCGGCCTCAAGGGCCAGGCCGCCCGCCAGCGCGCCCTGCAACTGCTCGACCGGGTAGAAATTCCTGCCGCCGCCAGCCGCCTGAATGCCTATCCGCACCAACTGTCCGGCGGCATGAGCCAACGGGTGGCGATTGCCATGGCGATTGCCGCCGAGCCCAAACTGCTGATCGCCGACGAACCAACCACGGCGCTGGATGTAACCATTCAGGCGCAGATCATGGACCTGCTGGTGGGCCTGCAACGCGAACAGAACATGGGCCTGGTGCTGATCACCCATGACCTGGCCGTGGTGGCCGAAACCGCGCAACGGGTCTGCGTGATGTATGCCGGGCAAGCGGTGGAGATCGGCAACGTGCCGCAGCTGTTCACCGCGCCCAGCCACCCCTACACCGAGGCGCTGCTCAAGGCGATTCCCGAGCACAGCCAGGGCCAGCGCCGCCTGACCACCCTGCCCGGCATCGTCCCGGGCCGCTACGACCGGCCAGTGGGCTGCCTGCTGTCGCCACGCTGCCCCTACGCCCAGGCGCATTGCCGTGAACAACGGCCGACTCTGGATGCCCATGAACGTGGCGCGGCGCGCTGCTTCTACCCGCTCAACCTGACTGCGGAGGTGGCCTGATGAACGCCGTACTGACTGCTCGCGACCTCACCCGCCACTACGAAATCTCCCGCGGCCTGTTTCAGCCCAATGCCCAGGTGCAAGCGCTGAATGGCGTGTCCTTTGACTTACTGGCCGGCAAGACCCTGGCGGTGGTCGGCGAGTCCGGCTGCGGCAAATCCACCCTGGCCCGCGCCCTGACGCTGATCGAGGAACCCAGCTCGGGCTCGCTGCAGATCGCCGGGCAGGAAGTGACCGGAGCCAACAAGGCGCAGCGCAAGCAGCTGCGCCGTGATGTACAGATGGTCTTTCAGAATCCCTATGCATCGCTCAATCCACGGCAGAAGGTCGGCGACCAGCTCGGCGAACCACTGCTGATCAACACTCAGCTGTCGCGCCTGGAACGGCGCGAGCGGGTGCAGGCAATGATGCAGCAGGTCGGCCTGCGCCCCGAGCACTACCAGCGCTACCCACATATGTTCTCCGGCGGCCAGCGCCAGCGCATCGCCCTGGCCCGCGCCATGATGCTGCAACCCAAGGTGCTGGTAGCGGACGAGCCGACCTCGGCGCTGGACGTGTCGATCCAGGCCCAGGTGCTCAACCTGTTTATGGACCTGCAGGAGCAGTTCAACACCGGCTATGTATTTATCTCGCACAACCTCTCGGTGGTGCGCCATGTCGCCGATGATGTGCTGGTGATGTACCTCGGCCGCCCGGTGGAAATGGGCCCCAGCGAGCTGATCTACAACCGCCCGCTGCACCCGTATACCCAGGCGCTGCTGTCGGCGACGCCGACCATTCATCCTGATCCGAGCAAACCGAAGATCAAGATCAGCGGCGAGCTGCCCAACCCACTGTCGCCCCCCAGCGGTTGCGCCTTCCACCAACGCTGCCCGCATGCGACCGAGCGCTGCCGGGTGGAACAGCCGCTACTGCGACTGCTCGATGCCAGGCAGGTGGCTTGCCACCATGTCGAGCAGATCAATAGCTAAATGATGTGAGCCCTGGCCAGCCGGGGCTTATTCTTGCGCCGGGCCCCGGTAGAACAACCTGTAACCCAGCAGTCCGACTGCTTCATTTAGCAGCAAACCGTTCTGCCAGACCGCCTTGCTTTCCGGCAGCCAGCCGCCGGCAGGGCGGCCATTGGGCGTACCGAGAAAGCCCATCGGCGCACTGATCACCTGCAAACCCGCCTGCTCGAAACTCCAGCGTGACCTGGGCATATGCCAAGCCTGGGTCACCAGCATCACGCGGGTAATTCCCGCCTGTTTCAGCAGCTCAGCGCTGTGAGTCGCGTTCTCCCAGGTGGTGCGGCTTAAGCCTTCCTGCCAACGCACCGGCACGTCGTAATCACGCGCCAGCACCTCAGCCATCAACGCCGCCTCGCTGGGCGGTACGCCATAGTGCAATCCGCCACTGGTTAGCAGCGGCAAACCCGAGGCCTTGGCTAACCGCGCGGCGAAACGCACCCGCTCCAACGCCATCAGGCTGGGCTGATCCGCGCCCCAACCGGGGTCAGCCAGCTCACGCCCGCCACCCAGAACCACAATCACCTCGGCCTGCTTTGCCAGATCAGCCCATTGCCGCTCATTCAATGCCGGCTCGGTTTCCAGCACTCGCGCCGAATACTCGACCACCACCGGCAGGCTAAACAGCCACATCCCGCCCAAGCCAACGACCAGGCAAGCCGCAGCCACACGCGGAAAACGCCGACGCAGCCACCAGGCGCCCAGCAGCAAAAGCAGGAACAGGCCTGGCGGAAGAAAGAACTGTTTGAGGATGTAGCGAATCGGCATTGAGCACCTCCGTGGGTGCGCGCAGCCTACCGATGATTGCTCGCCCGAAACAACTGCGAGCCGCAGGCTTTGCAAACCTGCGCACCGCTGCCGAACTGCCAGCCGGCCACGGTGTCGCACAAGGCGCAACACAGCTGTATACGACGCTTGAGCGAGGGGCTGGCCTTACCGGGGGCGTTGAGAATGGTCTTGCGCCCGAAGCGCCCGACCTTGCGTGAACTTTTTAGCTGCCGGATTTGCGCCATTTCCTGAGCGGCGGCATGCCAGCCACGCAACCAGTCCAGATCACGGTCCAGATAAGCGCGGATCAGTTGCATTTCTGCCGCCGTCAAACCGCGCAGCTCTAACTCACGCGGTGGCTGCGCAGACAACACACTGAGGCTGTCCGCTTCCTCCAAGGCGATAGCAAGACGCTGTAACAGCCGCTCGTAGAGCCCACCAACAGGCGCGCTGCGCCTTAACTGTGCCATCTGTCACCTCGTGCCGGACCACCTTGCAGCCTTTGATAAAAGCTTAGCGGTCACCCTTCAAGCAGCAGCCCCTGGCGACAGACGGCGACAGCCCGCCTACGGCCCGCCGCGTAATCAGGGTTTCCCTGAATAAGCGGGGGTCATGTATGCTACGACGTTTCCCGCAAGCCCTCATTCCAAGCGCCGGTAGCCATGCAAGAACAGTATTCGCCCCGTGAAATCGAAGCCGCCGCGCAGTCCCATTGGGATGCGCAAAAATCCTTTGTAGTGAGTGAACAACCAGGTAAAGAGACCTTCTATTGCCTGTCGATGTTCCCCTACCCGAGCGGCAAGCTGCACATGGGCCATGTGCGCAACTACACCATCGGTGACGTGATCGCCCGCTACCAGCGCATGCTGGGCAAGAACGTGCTGCAGCCCATGGGCTGGGACGCTTTCGGCATGCCGGCGGAAAACGCCGCGATGAAGAACCAGGTCGCACCGGCCAAGTGGACCTACGAAAACATCGAATACATGAAGACCCAGCTCAAGTCGCTGGGCCTGGCTGTGGACTGGACACGCGAAGTCACCACCTGCAAGCCGGATTACTACCGTTGGGAACAGTGGCTGTTCACTCGCCTGTTCGAAAAAGGCGTGATCTACCGCAAAAACGGCAGCGTTAACTGGGACCCGGTTGACCAGACGGTATTGGCCAACGAGCAGGTGATCGACGGCCGCGGCTGGCGCTCGGGCGCGGTGATCGAAAAGCGCGAAATCCCCATGTACTACTTCAAGATCACCGCCTACGCGGATGAACTGCTGAGTAGCCTGGACGAACTGGATGGCTGGCCAGAACAGGTCAAGACCATGCAGCGCAACTGGATCGGCAAGAGCTTCGGCGCCGACGTGGTGTTCGATTACGACCTAGCCAGCGTCGGTATCGACGGCCAGCTCAAGGTCTACACCACCCGCCCCGACACCCTGATGGGCGCAACCTACGTCGCCGTGGCCGCTGAGCATCCACTGGCCCAGCGCGCCGCTGAAAACAACCCGGCCATCACCGCGTTTATCGCTGAATGCAAAGCCGGTTCCGTGGCCGAGGCCGACATGGCCACCATGGAGAAGAAGGGCATTGCCACCGGGCAATTCGTTATTCACCCGCTCTCCGGCGACAAGCTGCCGGTATTCGTCGCCAACTACGTGTTGTGGGGCTACGGCGAAGGCGCCGTGATGGCCGTTCCCGCACATGATGAGCGCGATTTCGAATTCGCCAACAAGTACGACCTGCCGATCAAGCAGGTCTACGCCGGCGAAGGCAAAGCATACGATGCCACTCAATGGCAGGACTGGTACGGCGACAAAGCCGGCCTGAGCAGCATCAACTCCGGCAAATACGACAGCTTGGACTTCAGCGCCGCCTTCGACGCCATCGTCGCGGATCTTGAAGCCAACGCCCACGGCGCACGCAAAACCCAGTTCCGCCTGCGCGACTGGGGCATCAGCCGTCAGCGTTACTGGGGCTGCCCAATCCCGATCATCCACTGCGATACCTGCGGCGACGTACCGGTGCCGGAAGACCAGCTGCCCGTCGTACTGCCAGAAGATGTGGTGCCGGACGGCGCTGGCAGCCCACTGGCGCGCATGCCCGAGTTCTACGAATGCAGCTGCCCGAAATGCGGCAAGCCGGCCAAGCGCGAAACCGACACCATGGACACCTTCGTTGAGTCGTCTTGGTACTACGCCCGCTATGCATCTCCGCACTACACCGGTGGCATGGTTGACCCTGAAGCGGCCAACCACTGGCTGCCGGTCGATCAGTACATCGGCGGTATCGAACACGCGATCCTGCACCTGCTCTATGCGCGCTTCTTCCACAAGCTGATGCGCGACGAAGGCTTGGTCAGCTCGAACGAGCCATTCAAAAACCTGCTGACACAGGGCATGGTCGTTGCGGAAACCTACTACCGCCAGCTCGATAACGGTGGCAAGGACTGGTTCAACCCAGCCGACGTCGAGTTGGAGCGTGATGGCAAAGCCAAGGTCATCAGCGCCAAACTGAAAAGCGACGGTCTGCCGGTGGAAATCGGCGGTACCGAGAAGATGTCCAAGTCGAAGAACAACGGCGTCGACCCTCAGTCGATGATCGATCAGTTCGGCGCTGACACCTGCCGCCTATTCATGATGTTCGCCTCGCCGCCCGACATGAGCTGCGAATGGTCTGACGCCGGCGTTGAAGGCGCGCACCGCTTCCTGCGCCGCGTCTGGCGCCTGGCGCAAAACCATGTGAACCAAGGCATCACCGGCGCGCTCGACCTGGATAGCCTGAATGACGAGCAGAAGGCTGTGCGTCGTGCGATTCATCTGGCGATCAAGCAGTCAAGCTTCGATATTGGCCAGCACCACAAATTCAACACCGCCATCGCCCAAGTGATGACGCTGATGAACGTGCTGGAGAAAGCCGCACACACCACACCTCAGGATCGCGCCCTGCTGCAGGAAGGTCTTGAAGCCGTTGCCTTGCTGCTGGCACCGATCACCCCACATATCAGCCATCAGCTGTGGCAAGAGTTGGGTCACGACGGTGCGATTATCGACGCGCAGTGGCCGCAGGTGGATGAGTCGGCCTTGGTGCAGGACAGCCTGACCTTGGTCATTCAGGTCAACGGTAAGCTGCGCGGGCAGATTGAAGTAGCCGCCAGCGCCAGCCGCGAAGAGGTTGAGGCCAGCGCCCGCAGCAACGAAAGCGTGCTGCGCTTTACCGAAGGGCTGAGCATCCGCAAGGTCATCGTGGTGCCAGGCAAACTGGTCAACATCGTAGCCAACTGATTAAGCTCGGCGCGACCGCACAGCGGCGCGCCGCACGACATGCCAAGGGGATAAAAGATGATAAAACGGAATCTGTTGGTAATTGGCCTGGCCACCCTGCTCAGCGCTTGCGGCTTTCAGCTGCGCGGTACCGGCGACGTGCAATTTGCCCTGAAAGAACTCGATGTCAGCGCCCGTAACGCCTATGGCGAGACCGTCAAACAAGTGCGCGAAGTGCTGCAAAACAACGACGTGCGGGTTTATCCGGGCGCGCCGTACAGCCTGGTACTGAGCAACGAGCAGGAAAACCGTCGCGCCGCCAGCTTCACCAGCTCCGCCCGCACCGCCGAGTACGAGCTGACCAAGACGCTTGAATACGAGATCCGCGGCAGCAAAAACCTGCTGCTGCTGAGCGACAAAGTGGAAGCACAAAGTTTCTACAACCAGGACAGCAACAACCTGATTGGTGCTGATCAGGAAGCCGCGCAAATCCGCCAGGAAATGAACCGCGAACTGATCCAGCAACTGGTCCTGCGCCTGCAGCAGATCAGCCCGGCACAGCTTGATCAGCTGCAGCAAACCGCAGAAGCCAAGGTAAAGGCTGAAGCCGACGCGCTGGAAGCTGCGCGCCAACAACAAGCGGCGCAGCCACAGCAGTCGCCGATTCAACTGCCGATTCCCGCCCAGTAAATAAGCGCGCCGGGCCGCGCAAGCGGCCCAGCCTCGCACCGCGATGAAACTCAACCACGCACAACTCGGCAAACACCTGCAGGGCAACCTGAGCCCGGTGTATGTCATCAGCGGCGACGAACCGCTGCTTTGCCAGGAAGCCGCCGACGCCATCCGCGCCGCAACCCGGCAGCAGGGTTTTAGTGAGCGCCAGGTATTTAACGCCGATAACAATTTCGACTGGGGCAACTTATTGCAAGCCGGCGCCAGCCTGTCGCTGTTTGCGGAAAAACGCCTGCTGGAGCTACGCATACCCACCGGTAAGCTCAGCGATAAAGGCGCTGCGCTCCTTGAATATTTGGCCCGCCCCGCCGAAGACACCGTCCTGCTGATCAGCCTGCCCAAGCTCGATGGCAGCGCGCAGAAAAGCAAATGGGGTAAGGCGCTGATCGAAGGCGGGCACACTCAATTTGTGCAAATTTGGCCGGTCGAGACCAGCCAACTGCCGCAATGGATTCGCCAGCGCCTGTCGCAATCAGGCCTCAACGCCAGCGCAGAAGCCGTGGAGATGATTGCGATACGCGTGGAAGGCAACCTGCTCGCTGCCGCCCAGGAAATCGAAAAACTCAAACTGCTGGCCGAAGGCACGCAGATTGATGTCAACACCGTGCAGGCCTCGGTCGCCGACAGTGCGCGCTTTGATGTGTTCGGCCTAATCGATGCCGCGCTCAATGGCGAAGCCGCCCACGCCCTGCGCATGCTCGAAGGCCTGCGCGGTGAAGGGGTCGAACCGCCAGTAATCCTCTGGGCGCTGGCACGGGAAATCCGCCTTTTAGCAACCATCGCCCAGCAATATGCTCAGGGCGTACCGCTGGACAAAGCATTCAGCTCGGCCCGACCACCCGTCTGGGACAAACGCCGACCTTTGATCAGCAAAGCCTTGCAGCGCTTATCCGCCGCCCGCTGGGCAGCCTTGCTACAGGATGCTCAACAGATCGACGCGCAAATCAAAGGCCAGGCAAGTGGTAACCAGTGGAGCGGCCTGAGCTTGCTGACATTAAGCCTCTGCGGTCAGCGCCTGGGACTTCTCGGCTAGCCTCCAGCACTGGACATTGCTCCGGGTGCGGCTCATGCTTGCCGCGCCTGCGCATGACAGGTGTGACCCGAGGAAAAACCATGGCGAAGAAACCCAAGCACGGCCCAAACAAGGCCAAATCCCTGATTGCTCAACCGCTGTTTCGCAGTCGTCAGGAAATACCCAGCAAAGGTAAAGGCAGCTACCGCCGCGAAGCCTCCCAGCAAAACTGGGAGGCTTCATACTTTCTGGCGGCCTGAAACGCCCGCCCCAGGCCGCCAACACCCGCACACCCGTTCAATCATGTTAAGGTTACGGCCTGCAAAATGTGCCGAGACCACCATGCCTTACCTGCTTCTTCGGGGCCTGTCCCACAGTGCTGCCGCCTGCCTCCTGCTGATTCTGACTGCCTGCGCCGAAGCGCCTGCTCAGCCTCTGGCCACCCCGCCGGTTAGCGCATCCGCCGCAGCGGCCAGCCCTGCTGTGAGCACCGCCAGTAGCCCAACACCGCTGCTCAGTTTCGCCGAATGGCGCATATTGCTGCGCAGCGATGCCATTGCCGCCGGCATTGATGCCGAGCTGTTTGATAGCACATTTGCCGGCATCACCCTGAACCCCAAAGTCGTGACCGCCGACAGCAGCCAGCCAGAGTTCACCCGCCCAGTGTGGGAATACCTCGACGGCGCCGTTTCCGTTTCACGCATCGCCCAAGGCCGCTTGCTCAAAGCCCAGCATCGACCGACCCTGAAAGCCATTCGCAGCGCCTACGCCGTCGACCATGAAGTGCTGATTGCGATCTGGGGCATGGAGAGCAACTACGGCAGCAATATCGGCAATCACGACGTCATCCGCTCCCTCGCCACCCTGGCCTATGACGGGCGTCGCCAGGTGTTCTGGCGCAGCCAATTGCTGGCCGCGCTGCAAATACTGCAGGCGGGCGATGGCCCGGCGCAGGGGCTGATCGGCTCATGGGCGGGCGCCATGGGGCAAACCCAATTTATGCCGACCACCTTCAATCAACATGCTGTGGATTTTGATGGCGATGGCCGCCGCGACCTGTGGGCGTCCACCCCTGATGCACTCGCCTCTGCCGCGCATTACCTGCAGGCGTCCGGTTGGGAAAACGGCCAACCCTGGGGTTTTGAAGTAAACCTGCCGCAGGGCTTCGACTACGCCTTGGCAGACCCGGAAGTGCGTCGTAGCCTGGCGCAGTGGCGCATCCTCGGGATCCATCCGGTCCGCGCCATCGATGCCAATGAACAAAGCCAGGCCACGTTGTTTCTGCCCGCCGGTCATCGCGGCCCGGCCTTCCTGCTGATGAACAACTTCCGCAGCATCCTCAAGTACAACAACTCCACCGCCTACGCACTGGCCATCGGCCTGCTCAGCGATGCGCTGGATGGTAATCCAGGCGTACAGGCCGCATGGCCACGCAACGACCGCCAGCTGGGCCGCAGCGAGCGTATTGAGCTGCAGGAACTGCTCGCCAGCAAAGGCTATGAGCCTGGCCTGGCGGACGGCATCATCGGTGCTAATACGCGCAAAGCTGTACGCGCGTTCCAGCAAAACCATGGCCTACCGGCCGATGGCTACCCCACCACTGAGCTGTTGCAGCAACTGCGATAAGACGGCGCAACATCGCCCGCCAGGCGCTCAACGGACTGCACGGTCAGCTTTTGTGATAGACTGCGCGGCGGCCAAAAGCCGCCTCGTCCCACGGAGCCTCTAGCGGAGCCCAGATTGCCGATGTCCGATATCTCCCCGCCCAAAACCGTTGCCAGCGGCGAAAAATTTCGCACCACTCAAGGCATTACCGCGATCAAGGACGGGCAAAAGCGCCGCGCCTCAAGCGAACCCCAGGTGTTTGAACCCAAGCCCAAATGGCTGCGGGTAAAAGCACCGGGTGGCAGTCGCTTTGAAGCGGTCAAGCGCAACGTCAGCGAGCATCGCTTGAGCACGGTGTGCCAAGAATCCCACTGTCCGAATATGGGCGAGTGCTGGTCCAATGGCACCGCCACCATCATGCTGATGGGCTCGGTGTGCACCCGTGCTTGCCGTTTCTGCGCGGTAGACACCGGCAACCCCAACGGTTGGCTGGATGCGGAAGAGCCGCAAAATACCGCCAAGTCGGTAGAGCTGATGGCCCTGCGCTATATCGTGCTGACCTCGGTGGACCGTGACGACCTGGATGACGGCGGCGCCAGCCATTACGCGGCGTGCGTGCGAGCGATCAAGGAAAACACCCCGCACGTGGTGGTGGAAGCCCTGACCCCGGACTTCGACGGCGACCTGCAAGCCATCGAGCGCGTAGTGGATTCCGGCCTGGAGGTGTTTGCGCAAAACGTTGAGACGGTCAAGCGCCTTACCCATGAAGTACGCGACCCGCGTGCCGGCTACGAGAAAACCCTGCGCGCGCTGGAGCATGCCAAGCGCCATCGCCCGGACGTACTGACTAAAACCAGCTTGATGTTGGGTCTGGGCGAGACTGACGAAGAGATCATCCAGACCATGGATGACCTGCGCGCCATCAACGTCGACATCCTCACCCTCGGCCAGTACCTGCAGCCGACCCGCAACCACCTGAAGGTGCAGCGCTGGGTCAGCCCGGAAGAGTTCAACCGCTTGCGCGAAATCGGTTTGCAGAAAGGCTTTATGGAAGTGGCCGCCGGTCCACTGGTACGTTCCAGCTACCGCGCCGACAAAGTGTTCGAGAAGAACAACCTGGGTCTGGCAGCACCTGTACCCGTTCCGGGCCAAGCGCTCGACAGCAGCCTGATTCCGACCCTCAACCTGAACTAACTGCTCATAAAAAAACGCCTGGCCCTGGATCACTCCGAGGTCAGGCGTTTTTTATGGCTGCGATCTAGCAGTCGATGACGCCCGGAAGGTTCTGCTGCTGGGCGTAATCCAGGTGCTTAACCAGCTGCTCACGCAGCCGCGCACTGACCTCTGAAAACGCCAGGGGCCCCACCACCTGATCGGCGAGCTGAGTCATGGCCATACCGGCATAACCGCACGGGTTGATGCGCTGGAAAGGCTGCAGGTCCATGTCCACATTCAGCGCCAAACCATGGAAGGAGCGACCATTACGGATACGCAACCCCAGCGACGCAATCTTCGCGCCGTCCACATACACCCCAGGCGCATCTGGCTTGGCATGAGCGCTAACGCCGTAACTGGCCAACAGATCGATCAGACTGCGCTCGATCCGGCTGACCAGCTCACGCACGCCAATGCCGCTGCGGCGCACATCCAGCAGCAGATAAGCCACTAACTGCCCTGGCCCGTGATAAGTCACCTGGCCGCCACGATCAACCTGCACCACTGGAATATCACCTGGGAACAATACGTGTTCGGCCTTACCGGCCTGACCCTGGGTGAACACCGGGGCGTGCTCAAGCAGCCAGATTTCGTCAGGCGTCTCCGCGCCACGCGTGTCGGTGAAGTGCTGCATGGCATGCCAAGTCGGCTCGTAGTCGACCTGGCCAAGCTGGCGAACGCCCAACGGCAAGTTCATCAGAGCACCATGTGCACGATGCCGGTCGCGCGCAGGGCGCTGTTGATGTCGCGCAACTGATCTTCGCCGGTCGCCACAATGTGCAACTGCACAGTGGTGTATTTACCGTTGGTGCTTTTGCGCTCAGCCAGGGAGCTGAGATCGACCTCGGCATATTTACTGAGAACCTCGATCACCGTATCGCGATAGCTCGCGCCAGTGTCGCCCACCACCTTGATCGGATAATCCGGGCAGGGAAATTCAATGGTGTGTGATTTAACGTCAGGTTGAGTCATGGCAGTAATGGCCTCGCAAACCGTGACAGCAGCAGCGCCCCGGCACTGGGCGGGGGCGTGCAGGTCAGGCTATCAGTTGAACAGCCCAAAGAAGAACAGGCTGATGCTGTCCCACAGGCGACGGAAGAAGCTGCCTTCCTCAACAGCTTCAAGGGCGATCAGGTCAGCACTGTGCACCAGCTCCTCGCCCAGTTTGACTTGGACCTTGCCGATCACATCACCCTGAGCAATCGGGGCGATGAGCTGCGGATTAAGCACCATGCCGGCCTGCAGCTTATCCAGCTGGCCCTTTGGCAGGGTCAGCGTCAGGTCATCGGCCAAGCCGGCTTTAACCTGACGCACAGTGCCTTTCCACACCTGCGCCTGCGCCAGCTCCTGGCCTTTCTTGTAGAAGCTGCGGGTTTCGAAGAAACGGAAACCGTAGGTCAGCAGCTTCTGGGTTTCTGCCGCACGAGCCGACTCACTGACGGTGCCGAACACCGAAGTAATCATGCGCGCGCCATCACGTACGGCCGAAGCCACCAGGCAGTAACCGGCTTCCTCGGTGTGACCGGTTTTCAGACCGTCAACCGTATTGTCGCGCCACAACAGCAGGTTGCGATTGCCCTGCTTGATGTTGTTCCAGAAGAACTCCTTCTGCGCGTAAATGGCGTAGTGTTCCTGGTCTTCATTGATAATGGCGCGAGCCAAAATAGCCATGTCGTGCGCGCTGGAGTAATGCTCCGGGTGCGGCAAACCAGTGGCGTTCATAAAGTGGCTGTTGGTCATGCCTAAGCGCGCGGCAGCATCGTTCATCATGTCGGCAAAGGCGTCTTCGCTGCCGGCGATGTACTCAGCCAGGGCAATGCTGGCATCGTTGCCGGACTGGATGATCACCCCGTGCAGCAGGTCATCCACACTCGCCTGACTGTTGAGCGGCAGGAACATCGTGGACCCACCTGAAGCGGCACCACCGGTTCGCCATGCGTGCTCACTGACTGGCACCATGTCCTGCTCACCAATCTTGCCCTTACGGATCTCCAGGGTAGCGATGTAGGCCGTCATCAGCTTGGTCAGGCTGGCCGGGGGCAGACGCTGGTCACCGTTGTTTTCCACCAGCACCTTGCCGCTGGCGGCATCCAGCAGCACATACGATTTAGCCGCTAGCTGCGGTGCCGAAGGAATGGCGGGCTGATTGGCCCAGGCGGTCGATGCGCTGAGCAGGCAAAGTGATAAGAAAACGCGTTGCGTAAAGCTGGTGATATTCATCCGTCTCTCTAGATTGCTGATGGTGAACAGGCCCAGTGGGCATGAGGTGCTGATCCCCCCGGCCAACCGCTGGCTGGCCGGAGTTGTTTATTTAGTCCTGCAGGCGAACCATAAGTGCCCTGTCAGTCCGCCTTGACCAGGGTGGGATCGCCAAGATTGGCCAGGCGCACGCTGCTTTGCAGCTGCTCAGCCTCGCCCTGGCTGCTCACCGGCCCCAGGCGCACGCGGTGCAAAATCTGCTGGTTGCGCACCACCGAGCTGACGAACACTGGCGCAGCCACTGTCTCGCTCAGCTTGGCCTTGAGGAGCTCCGCAGCGTCCGGATTGGCGAAGGCGGCCACTTGGAGATACAGGCCAGATGCTGCGACTGAAACGTTTTTTTTTGCGTCAATCTGCACGGGGAGCACCGCGGCAGCATGCTGCTGCGGGGGCGGCGAATATTGCTCTATAGGTTGCGCCACGGCCTGGGCAACGGGTGTGGCCTGAGCCACTTGCTGCGGCGCGGCCAATACCATCGGCACCGGACGGCCCTGCTGAGCCCACCACTCATGCGGGTCGATGCCTTCGACCTTGACCCGCGCAGTGCCGCTTTCGGCGTAACCGAGCTTCTTCGCGGCGGCGAAGGACAGGTCGATAATCCGATCGGAATAGAACGGGCCACGGTCATTAACCCGCAGAATCGCGCTCTTGCCATTTTCCAGATTGGTTACACGCACGTAGCTTGGCAGCGGCAACGTTTTGTGTGCGGCGGTCATACCGTACAGGTCGTAGGTTTCACCGTTGGCGGTGGCCTGACCATGAAACTTGGTGCCATACCAGGACGCCGGACCGACCGCCTGGTAGCGACGGGCATCGGGGATTGGGTAGTACTGCTTGCCAAACACGGTGTAGGGGCTGGCTTTGACCGGGCCGTAATGCGGCATCGGGATGGCATCGGGAATCCGCGACACATCAACATCCCACCACGGCGCGCCGTCCTTGTGCGGACGGTTGAAGTCTCCCGGCCCGGAAATTGCCCCGCTCGGCTGCTGCACCGGTGCAACCGGCTGCGGCGTACGGCTGGACGAACAGCTGGCCAACAACAGGGCCAGGCTGCCATAAGCGGCCAATTTGAAAGGCAAACGCGACATCAATTTTTACCCCGTGCATCAACCAGCAGCTCGGCCAGCTGATTGACCGCCATGGCATACATCACACTGCGATTGTAGCGGGTGATCACAAAGAAGTTAGGCAGGCCCAGCCAGTACTCGGCACCCTCCGCACCTTCCAGACGGAAGGCTGTGACCGGCAGATCGTCAGCCAATGGGTCGGCACTGGTCCACCCCAGCGCACGCAGCTCAGCAACGGTCTTCACTGGGTCCAGGCCCACCGTCAGCCCTTGCTCAGCCTGCGCGCCCTTGACAGTGGCAGCGCTTGCAACCGGTTGACCCGGCTGCCAGTGGTGACGCTTGAAGTAACTGGCGACGCTGCCGATGGCATCGGTCGGGTTGTTCCAGATATTGATGCGGCCATCGCCGTCAAAATCCACGGCATAGGCGCGGAAGCTGCTCGGCATAAACTGCGGCAGGCCCATGGCGCCGGCGTAGGAGCCGGTCATGCTCAGTGGCTCGACCTGCTCTTCACGGGTCAGCAGCAAGAACTCGCGCAGTTCTTTACGGAAAAACGGCGCGCGCGGCGGGTAATCAAAGGCCAGGGTTGATAAGGCATCCATCACCCGCCAGCTGCCGGTGTTCCCGCCGTAGAAGGTCTCCACGCCAATGATCGCAACAATAATCTCGGCCGGTACGCCGTACTCCGTTTCAGCACGGGCCAGCGTAGCCTCATGTTGCTTCCAGAATTCAACGCCCTTGCTGATGCGCTTGTCGGTGATAAAGATCGGTCGATAGTCTTTCCATGGCTTGGCCTTTTCCGCCGGACGCGAGATGGCATCCAAAATTGCCTGCTTGCGCTCAACTTCAGCAAACAAGGCAACCAGCTGTTCGCTGGCAAAGCCATAGTCGCGGGTCATTTCGCTGACAAACTCAGCCACGTCTGGCGACTGTTGATAGTCACCGGCGAGCACGGGCTGAGCCATCGCGCACACGCCGGCCAATGCCAGCCAAGGTGCCGTACGTACCATCCAACCACGTGCGTTTTGCATTGAATTCATAATCCCAATCAAGCCTGTGTCATCCACTTACGATGAGTGTGAATCGACATCAAAATCCCAAAACCTGCCAACAAGGTAATCAGCGAAGTGCCGCCATAGCTGATAAACGGCAATGGCACGCCCACCACCGGCAACAAGCCGCTGACCATACCAATGTTGACGAAGACATAAACGAAGAACGTCATAGTCAGCGCGCCGGCGAGAAGCTTACCGAACAGCGTCTGCGCTTGCACGGTAATCACCAGGCCGCGCGCGATCAACAGCATGTACACCAGCAGTAACAAACACACGCCAATCAAGCCAAATTCCTCGGCCAGTACCGCGATGATAAAGTCGGTGTGGCTCTCTGGCAGAAAATCCAGGTGCGACTGCGTGCCTTGCAGCCAGCCCTTGCCGAAGACGCCGCCGGAGCCAATGGCTGCCTTGGACTGGATGATGTTCCAGCCGCTGCCCAGCGGGTCACTTTCCGGGTTGAGGAAGGTCAGCACCCGCTGCTTCTGGTAATCACGCATCACAAACAGCCACATGCCAACGGCAATCGGCACCACTGCCGCTGCCGCACCAATGACCCAGCGCCACTGCAGGCCGGCAATAAACAGCACGAAGCCACCGGAGGCAATGATCAACAACGACGTGCCCAGGTCGGGTTGCAGCAGAATCAGCACAAACGGCACGATGATCATCGCCAGGCTGATGCAGATATGTTTGAACCGCGGCGGCAGAGTGCGATTGGACAGGTACCAGGCGATGGTTGCCGGCATGATGATCTTCATAAACTCCGAGGGCTGGAAGCGAATCACCCCGGGGATATTGATCCAGCGCGTGGCGCCCATGGCGTTATGGCCCATGACATCCACCACCACCAGCAAGCCCACCCCACCGACATAGGCCAACGGCACCCAGCGCGCCATAAAACGCGGCTCGAACTGGGCGATGATAAACATGCCGACCAGACCGATACCAAACGAGCTGGCCTGCTTCATCAGCAGATCAACGTTCTTGCCGCTGGCCGAATACAGAATAAACAGGCTGCCCGTGGCCAAAATCAGCAACAGCAGCAGCAAAATGCCGTCGATGTGCAAGCGCTGCAATAGCGTCGCACGACGGCGCAGCAGGTCTTCGGAAGACAGGTTACGGTCGAAACTACTGTTCATGGTGCAGCGACCTCAGCCGCCACAGGCGGAGCATATTCGGCTTTTAACTGACCGTTCTCATCCAGCAACCAGGCATCGATCACCTGCTTGACCACCGGCGCGGCCACACCCGAGCCGGACTCGCCGTTTTCCACCATCACCGACACGGCAATCTGCGGGTTATCTGCCGGCGCAAAGGCGACGAACAGGGCGTGGTCGCGATGCCGTTCGGCCACCTTACTGCGGTCATATTTCTCACCCTGCTTGATCGCCACCACCTGCGCGGTACCACTCTTGCCGGCGATCCGGTACAGGGCCGCATCGCCGACTTTGCGCGCCGTGCCGCGTGGGCCGTGCATCACCTGCTCCATACCGTGGCGGCCGTTGTCCCAGAACTTGGGATCACGCAGGATGATGTCCGGCAGCGGGTTAGGGTCTACGGGCATCCGCCCTTGAATCGTCTTGGCCAGGTGCGGACGAATCCACTTGCCGCGCGTGGCCATCAACGCCGTGGCCTGCGCCAGTTGCAGCGGCGTGGTCTGCATATAGCCCTGACCGATACCGAGAATCAGGGTTTCCCCCGGATACCAGGCCTGACGGTAACGCGCGCGCTTCCACTCACGAGAAGGCATCAACCCGGCAGTTTCCTCGAACATGTCCAACGACACGCGCTGCCCCAAGCCGAAACGGCTCATGTAGTCATGCAGTCGGTCGATGCCCATCTTGTGGGCCAGCGAGTAAAAGTAGGTGTCGTTAGAGCGCGAGATGGCTAAATCCATGTCCACCCAGCCATCACCACTGCGGTTCCAGTTGCGGTATTTGTGGCTGTGCCCCTGCAGCTGGTAGAAGCCAGGATCAAATACACGCGTCTGCGCCGTCACTACGCCCGCATCCAGCCCCGCCACCGCGACCATCGGTTTGATGGTCGAGCCCGGCGGATAAAGGCCACGCAGGACGCGGTTGTACAGCGGCCGATCAATCGAATCACGCAGGTCGGCATAGGCCTTGAAACCGATACCGGTCACAAAAGGATTGGGGTCGAAACTGGGCTGACTGACCATCGCCAGCACTTCACCGGTCTGCGGCTGAATGGCCACAATCGCGCCACGGCGCCCGGCTAGGGCGGCCTCTGCGGCCTCCTGCAAACGAATGTCCAGGCTCAGCACAATGTCTTTGCCGGGCGTCGGGTCGGTGCGCTTAAGCACCCGCAGTACCCGGCCACGGGCGTTGGTTTCAACCTCCTCGTAACCGACCTCACCGTGCAGCTCGTCTTCATAGAAACGCTCGATACCGGTTTTGCCGATGTGGTGCGTGCCGCTGTAGGCCACCGGATCGAGCTGCTTCAGCTCTTTCTCGTTGATCCGTCCGACATAACCCACCGAATGAGCAAAATGCTCACCCTGCGGGTAATGCCGCACCAGCTGCGCAGAGACTTCCACGCCCGGCAAACGGAACTGGTTGACCGCCACGCGAGCGATTTGCTCTTCGTTGAGTTCAAACAGCACCGGCACCGGCTCGAAAGGCCGCCGCCCCTGACGCACCCGCCGCTCAAACAGCGCACGGTCATCCGGCCCCAACTCCAGCACCTCAACAATGACATCGAGGACCTGCGCCCAATCACCGGCGCGTTCGCGGGTCAGGGTCAGGCTAAAGCTGGGGCGGTTATCGGCGATGATCACGCCGTTGCGGTCATAGATCAGCCCGCGGTTAGGCGGGATCGGCTGCACATGGATGCGGTTATTTTCCGCCAGGGTGGTGTGGTACTCAAACTGCACCACCTGCAGGTAGTACATGCGCGCCAACAGCACCAAGGTCAGCAGCAAAAACACCACAGCGCCGACCACCGCTCGCTTGCGGATCAGGCGGCCATCTTTTTCGTGGTCTTTAAGGCGAATAGGTTGCGGCATCAGTGGCTGCTGGTTACTGGTGGAAAATCATTTGTGATAAGGGTGGCCGGACAACACGGTCCAGGCACGGTACATCTGTTCGCCGATCAGAATCCGCACCAAGGGGTGCGGCAGGGTCAGCGGTGACAACGACCAACGTTGCTCACTGCGTGCCTGCACCTCGGGAGCCAGCCCTTCCGGACCGCCGACCATCAGGTTGACAGTGCGCGAATCCAGGCGCCACTTGTCCAACTCAACCGCCAACTGCTCAGTGCTCCAGGGCCGCCCTTCGACTTCCAGGGTGACGATACGTTCCCCTGGCTGCACCTTGGCCAGCATCGCCTCGCCTTCCTGGCGGATCATCCGCGCCACATCGGCATTTTTGCCGCGGGTGGTCAGCGGAATTCCCACCAATTCCAGCGACAACTCGCTGGGCATGCGCTTGGCATATTCCTGCCAACCGTCTTCCACCCAGCGCGGCATCCGCGAGCCGACGGCGATCAGTTTGATCCGCACCGCTACGCGTCCTTATTCCTGCTCTGGGCTCGACTCGGCGCTGAACTGCGCGCGGCTCTGCTCAGCACCCTGCCACAGACGCTCAAGGTCGTAGAACTGGCGAGCGGTCGGCAGCATCACGTGAACCACGATGTCGCCCAGGTCGAGCAACGCCCATTCGCCGGTGTCCATGCCTTCAGTACCGATCGGACGTACGCCCTGCTCTTTAACTTTTTCCAGCACGTTGTCGATCAACGACTTAACGTGACGACTGGAGGTGCCGCTGGCGATCAGCATGAAGTCGGTGATGCTGGTTTTGCCGCGCACATCAATGGTGGTGATGTCCTGCGCTTTGATTTCTTCCAGCGCGGCGGTGGCCAGTTTGACCAGGTCTTCGCTCGGCATGATTTTTTTTGCGTTCGTCATAAGTAACTCGTTTGCCTCGTGTTCAATTCGCACCACGGTACAGTCCGTGGGCATGGATATAGGCCAGTACCGCGTCAGGCACCAAAAAGCGCGCCGACTTTCCGCTCGCCAATAGCGAACGGATCTGGGTAGCCGACACCGCCAGGGGTGTCTGCCAGATAAAAGCAATTTGCCCGCTCGGCCCACTGAGGGCCGACGGGGTACTCACACTGCGCGCCGCCAACAGGTTACGCAGCGCCTCGGGCGCTTCACTGTCGGCATCCGGGCGCTGCAGAACCAGAATATGGCAATGCTGCAGTAATTCCTCCCAACGCTGCCACGTGGGCAGCCCGCAAAAGGCATCCCAGCCCAGCAGCAGAAACAGCTGATCGTCCACGGCCAACTCACTGCGCAACGACTCCAGGGTGTCGATGCTGTAGGACGGTGTGTCGCGCTGCAACTCGCGATCATCCACCTGCAACACCCCAGCATCGGCTACCGCCAGTGTGACCATGGCCAGACGATCCTGCGCGCTGACTTCTGGCGCGCTGCGGTGGGGCGGGCGCGCGTTAGGGATCAAACGCAATTCATCCAACTGCAGCGCATCCGCCGCTTCTACAGCGCTGCGCAGATGGCCGATATGCACCGGGTTAAAGGTGCCACCCAGCAGGCCGATACGTCGAGCGCCGTTGCGTCGGGCCATCAGGTACGGATATGTCCGTCGCCGAACACCACGTATTTCTCGCTGGTCAACCCATCCAGGCCAACCGGGCCACGGGCGTGCAGCTTGTCGGTAGAAATACCGATCTCCGCGCCCAGGCCATATTCAAAACCATCGGCAAAGCGAGTCGAAGCATTGACCATCACCGACGCGGAATCCACCTCAGTTAGGAAGCGTCGCGCATCACTGAAGTTCTCGGTGATGATCGCGTCGGTGTGCTGCGAGCCGTAATGGTTGATGTGCTCGATGGCCGCCTCCAACGAATCGACGATGCGAATCGCCAGGATCGGCGCGTTGTACTCGGCAAACCAGTCGTCTTCGCTCGCTGCCAACACGTCGCTGCCGAGCAGCGCGCGGGTCGCGGCGTCGCCACGCAGTTCTACGCCTTTGTCGCGGTAAATAGCAGCCAGCGGCGGCAGCACCTTGTCGGCCACAGCGGCATGCACCAGCAGGGTTTCCATGGCATTGCACGGTGAGTAGCGCTGGGTCTTGGCGTTATCGGCGACGCGAATCGCCTTGTCGAGATCAGCAGCAACATCGATATACACGTGGCAGACGCCATCCAGGTGCTTGATCACCGGTACCTTGGCATCACGACTGATGCGCTCTATCAGGCCCTTGCCGCCCCGCGGCACGATCACATCAACAAATTCCGGCATGGTAATCAGCGCACCCACAGCGGCGCGGTCGGTGGTTTCCACCACCTGCACGGCGCTGGCGGGCAAACCGGCTTCGGCCAGACCGAGCTGAATGCAACGGGCAATCGCCTGGTTGGAATGAATCGCCTCAGAACCGCCACGCAGAATGGTGGCGTTACCGGATTTCAGGCACAGGCTGGCGGCGTCGATGGTCACGTTCGGCCGCGACTCATAGATGATGCCGATCACGCCCAGCGGCACGCGCATCTTGCCGACCTGAATACCCGACGGCAGGTAGCGCATATCGCGGATCTCGCCAATCGGGTCCGGCAGCGTGGCGACCTGACGCAGACCTTCGATCATCGAGTCGATCACCGCCGGCGTCAGCGCCAAACGGTCCACCATGGCCGGCTCCAGACCACCCGCACGCGCGGCGGCCAGGTCCAGCTCGTTGGCGGCGGTCAAATCGCTGCGAGCCGCATCCAGCGCGGCAGCGGCGGCCTGCAGGGCACGATTCTTCTGCGCGGTACTGGCACGCGCGAGCAGGCGCGAAGCGCTGCGGGCGGCCTGTCCCAGGCGGGTCATATAGTCGAGCACGGACTCAGTCATGGTCTTGGCGGGTCTGGCGGTTGAAAAAAGTCGCTGAGTATAACGGTCACGCCGCTCCACGCCCAGCACTGCGCGGCGGACGGTAGCCACGACAAGCGCCGCAGCCTGCAACACTGTCGCCCAAACGGGCGGACCGGCGCGATTAAGTGGGGTGCGCGGTCATATCAAACGCGGCTGCACACGCACGCTTAGCGAGCCGCATTCAGGCATGATTCAGGTGCGGCTTGTTACTATCCGCACCATCAAAAACCTGCCGAGCGACCGCGCCACTTTTATGCCCGCCACCCCCGCCCTACAGCTGCCCTGGCCCCACGGTCGCGCCCTGCCCGCCAGCTTCTTTGACCGAGACGCCTGCCTGCTGGCACGCGAGCTACTCGGCAAGGTAATCCGCCATAAGTGCGGCGAACACTGGCTCAGTGCGCGCATCATCGAAACAGAGGCTTACTACCTGAGCGAAAAAGGCAGCCACGCCTCCCTCGGCTATACCCACAAACGCCGGGCGTTATTTATGCAAGGTGGGCACATTTACATGTACTACGCACGCGGCGGCGACTCGCTGAATTTCAGCGCGCAGGGCCCCGGCAATGCAGTACTGATTAAATCGGCCTACCCCTGGCAAGATGCGCACAGCGGCGAGGCGGCCTTGGCGCATATGCAGCGCAACAACCCAGACCGCCAGGGCCAAGCGCGGGCCGTAGACAAACTCTGCAATGGCCAAACGCTGCTGTGCAAAGCCCTCGGCCTGAAAGTGCCCGACTGGGATGCCCACCCCTTTGACGAAAAACGCTTGTTTGTTGAAGACCTTGGCCAGCGCCCAGCACAGAGCGTGCAATGCGCACGCCTGGGCATCCCCCACGGCCGCGACGAGCACCTGCCCTACCGCTTCGTCGACGCCGCCTTTGCCCGATTTTGCACGCGCAACCCACTGCGCCGCGGGCAAGTGGCCGGCACGGACTATCACCTTCTTACTCACACGGACGCGCCGCAATGAGCCAATGGTTCGATACCCTGACCCTCTGGCTGAGCGCCAACCCGCAATGGCTGGGCATAGCGATCTTTGTTATTGCCTGCGTCGAATGCCTGGCGATTGCCGGCATCCTGGTGCCCGGCACCCTATTGTTATTTGCGGTCGGCGCGCTGGCAGGCAACGGTGCCTTGGGCCTGGGTGAAACCCTGCTGCTGGCCTTTGGCGGCGGCTTGCTGGGCGACTGCCTGTCGTATGCGCTAGGGCGCTATTTTCATCAGGACATCGGCCGCTTGCCGGTATTGCGCAATCACCCGCACTGGCTGAGCAGTGCACACGGCTATTTTCAGCGCTATGGCGTCGCCAGCCTGCTGGTCGGGCGTTTTATCGGCCCCCTGCGGCCCATGCTGCCAATGGTCGCCGGCATGTTCGACATGCCCTTCGCGCGCTTTTTGATCGTCAGCCTGCTCGCCGGCGTCGGCTGGTCAGTCGCCTATCTGCTGCCGGGCTGGGCCACCGGCGCGGCGCTGCGCTTACCACTTCCGGAAGGTTTCTGGCCACAAGCCGGGGCCGTGGCGGGCGGCGTGGCCCTGGTAACCGGGGTCAGCATACTGGGCAGCTTGCGCGGCCTGCGCCACACCAGCCTGATGACGGCTGGTGCTAGCGTGGCGCTGTTGGTCGGGCTGATGCTCAGCTGGCCGCACCTGATCGCGCTCGACCGAGGCCTGCTCACCTTGATTCAGGAGCAACGCCCGCCAGCGCTGGACACCTTGATGGTGATGATCACCCGCCTCGGCGATTTGAAGACACAACTGGCAGCGGCAGTGCTGCTGAGCCTGGTGCTGATGGTTACCCGGCAGTGGCGGCACCTGTGCCTGGCCGTTGGCACCCTGCTCGGCACCGCGCTGGCCAACGGCGCGCTGAAGGCATTCTTTGCCCGCAGTCGCCCCGACGTGTTGCTGGAGCCTTTAGGTAGTTTTAGCTTCCCCAGCGGGCACAGCTCGGCAGCCTTTGCCTTCTTTCTGGTGCTTGGCGTGCTGGCAGGGCGCGAGCAACCAACGCGCATGCGCCTGACGTGGTTACTCCTGGCGAGCTTACCAGCGGCGGCGATCGCCTGCTCACGGATTTACCTGGGGGTACATTGGCCCAGCGACATCATCGCAGGCGCCATGCTCGCGGCCTGTTTCTGCGCGCTGAGCCTGGCACTGGTGCAATGGCGCACGCCACTGCCGGCCTTGCCCCGAAAAGTCTGGTGGTTGCTGCTGCCGGCGGTTATTGCCTTGCTCGGCAGCATCGCCACTTGGCAGCTGTCCGCCGGGCTGCAGCTGTACCGCTATTGATGCCCGCCCTGCAATTGCTCAAGCAGTTGCTGCAGGAGCGCCAGACGCAGCTGCACATCGGCGGTGTCGAGTAGCTGCAACTTTTGCTCGGCCTCTAACGGCAACAGGTAGGCCAGCTGGTTGGCCAACGCCTCCTGGCCAGTGGGCTCAGCAGTCATGCCCAGCGAAGCCACCAGCGGATGCGCATTCAGCGCCCCCAGCAACGCGAGCAGATCCGCATGCTCGGCGGCCAAAGGCTGCTCCGGCTGTTCGCCTAGCCACTCAACCTCGGCCACAGTCAGTTGATCTGGCAGCACCTGCGCGCGCTGCACGCGAAAACGTCGGGCACCCTCAACGCGAATCCCCAGCAGCCCATTGGGCCGTTGCTGAAAATCGCGGATCAACGCCTCGCAGCCGAGCGCCGAAAACTGCCCGGCAGCCTCGCCGACTTCAGCCCCATCGACGATACACACCACACCAAAGCCTTGGCCCTGCTTCATGCAGCGGCTGATCATGTCCAGGTAGCGCGCTTCGAATATCTGCAAATCGAGCACACAGCCTGGAAACAACACGGTATTGAGGGGAAACAACGGCAGGGTCACAAGCGTCTCCTTACAACCACAACAAAATGGCCAACGGCAGCAGTACGGCGGTAAACACACCCATCAGGCTCATGGCCAGGGCGGCAAACGCGCCGCACTCATCGCCCTCCTGCAAGGCCCGCGCGGTACCGACTGCATGCGCCGTCAGGCCCAAAGCCATGCCTAACGCAGCCGGATGCTGCACCCCACAACGCTTAAGCAATGACGGCCCAACGATTGCGCCGATAATGCCCGTGATCATTACAAACACCGCCGCCAGCGCGGCAATGCCGCCAATTTGACTGGCCACCAACATGGCAATCGGCGAGGTCACCGACTTGGGCGCCATGCTCATCAGCATGATGTGCTCGGCGCCAAAGGCCCAGGCCATGGCAACACCCAGCACTGTGGCGACCACACCCGCCACCAATAGGGTGATAAAGGTCGGCCAGAACAACTGACGAATCCGCCGCAAGTTAACAAACAACGGCACCGCCAACGCCACCGTGGCCGGGCCGAGGAACAGCGTCAGCGCCGCAGCACTGTCTTTGTACTCGGCGAAGCTCAGGCCGCAGGCCAGCAGAATGCCAATCACCGTGAGCATCGACACCAGCACTGGCTGCAAAAATACCCAGCGGGTTTTCTCATAAACGGCCATTGCCAACTGGTAAGCACCCAAGGTGATGCCGACACCAAACAGCGGATGGTGAATTAACGCCTGCCAGGCGGCGTGCCATTCCACAGTCATGCGCCCTTCCGCTGCTGCTGGCGATCGATCAGCTTTTGCATCAGCCAGCCCGCAAACACAATTGAGACTGTCAGCGACAACAGCAGCGCGCCGGCAATTGCCCAGAAGTCAGCAAAAATATCCGTGGCATAGGCCATTACCCCAACTGCCGGCGGCACCAGCAGCAATGGCAGGTATTTCAGCAAGCTACTGGCGGCCACATGCAACGGCTCGCCGACCTCACCACGCACCAGCAAGAAGATAAATAGCAGCAGCATGCCGATGATCGGCCCCGGCAGCATCGGGATCAGCAAGACGTTCAGCGCCGTGCCGAGCAATTGGCACAGCACCAGCCAGAAAAGGCCGCGTAACAACATGATGGGTAATCTCCGAATCGTATGATCCCAGGCGGAATGCCGCGCATTATAAGCAAAAGCACCCTGTAAGGGCCGGTTTACAGCGGTTGCGCGGGATAAAACGCCACACCCGCCACCGCCGCATTCGGCACTTGACCCTACGACGCACCCATGATGATGTTAGGGCAGAAGGATTAACGCCCCAAAAAAAACAACACCCGCGTCCTCAAGGAGAAACCATGACATCAGTACCCGCCGCCGAATTGTCCAGTTACATCGGTAAGGAACTCGGCCGTTCCGACTGGCTGACCATCGATCAAGCACGCATCAACCAGTTCGCCGAGTGCACGGGTGACCATCAGTTCATCCACGTCGACCCGGAAAAAGCCAAACTCACCCCGTTCGGTACCACCATCGCCCACGGCTTTCTCTCGCTGTCACTGGTGCCCAAGCTGATGGAAGGCATCATGATCATGCCCACCGGCCTGAAAATGGCCGTCAACTATGGCCTGGACAGCGTGCGTTTTATCCAGCCGGTAAAGGTCAATTCCAAGGTGCGCCTGACGGCCACCCTGACCGAGGTTACCGAGAAAAATCCGGGCCAATGGCTGCTCAAAGCCAAAGTCGTACTGGAGATTGAAGGCTCGGAAAAACCCGCCTACATCGCCGAACCGCTGACGCTCTGCTTCGTCTGATCGCAGCCGCCGGACACAGGCGCAGCGGCTGATGCCGGTGCGCCTTTTTAATTTTACAAGTCACCCGGTGCGCTCAATCACGGCACTCCGGGCGCTTTAAGGCATACTCGGCAACGACCTTCCAGCCTGGACCTTCTGCATGCGCTTCTCCCTCCTGGCTCCACTGAGCCTTGCCCTGCTGCTTGCCGCCTGTGGCGATGGCGAACCCTTGCTGCCCGCCGATGCCGTGCTGCCCGATGGCGGCCGCTACCGTGGCGAAGTGGTCGATGGCCTCTTACAGGGCGCAGGCCGTTTGGATTACAGCAACGGTAGCTACTACCAGGGGACGTTTAAGGACGGCCAGTTCAATGGCACCGGCCAATGGCGCAGTGCACTGGGCGAGGTGTATAGCGGCGAATTTCAAGGCGGCAGTTTCCATGGCCAGGGCAGCCTCACTTACCGCGATGGCAGCCGCTATGTCGGCGGCTTTAAGGGCGGCACACCCAGCGGCGAAGGCCACCTCAAAGGACCTGACGTGGAGTACCGCGGCGAATTCAGCAACGGCCAGTACCACGGTTTGGGCGCACTGCAGTGGAGCAATGGCGAAAGCTTCCGCGGCCAGTTCCGCAAGGGCCAGCCTCACGGCCAGGGAGTGCTGAGCGATGCTGAAGGCAATGAATACGCGGGCACCTTTGCTAACAGCCAACTCAATGGCCAGGGCAGTTTCAAAAACCTTGAGGGCGACCTCTACAACGGCGAGTTTCGCGACAACCAGTTCCACGGCAAGGGCCGCTTTCAGAGCGCGGCTGGCGACGCCTGGAGCGGGCGTTTCGTCGATGGCAGCCTGACTGGCAAAGGCCAATTCAAGGGCAGCGACGGTAGCCATTACGTCGGTCAATTTCGCGATTGGAGCTACCACGGCCAAGGGCGCCTGAGCCTGGCCGACGGCGGCCTTTATCAAGGCAGCTTTGCTTACGGCCACTACCATGGCAGCGGCACCTTGACCCTGAGCGATGGCAGCCAGCAAAGCGGCACCTGGCAGCAAGGCCGGCTCGCTCGCGACGCTGACGGCAAGGCTGTTACCGACACCTTAGCCATCGGTTTGCTGGAGCAAGGCAAGCTACTTGATGCGGCGATTGCCCAACTGCCCGCCTCGACCCCAGCTATCGAGCTGTACGCGCTGACCCTGGCCGGCGACGGTAAACAAAGCGTGTTTATGCGCGAAGCCGACTATGTCGGTGACCTGCTGCAGAAGCGTTTCGCCGCTCACGGCCGCATCACCTTGGTCAACCACCGCGACCACCTGGCCGATCGCCCGCTGGCCACCAGCGCCAGCCTGGGCCGCGCGCTGCAGGCCCTGGCTGAACGCAGCGGGCCGGAAGACCTGATTTTTATCTACCTGACCAGCCACGGCTCGGCGCAGCACGAACTCAACCTCGACCAACCGCGCCTACAGCTCAATGACCTGCCCGCCAGCGAACTGGCGACGCTGCTCAAACCGCTGCAGGATCGCTACAAAGTGCTGGTGATCTCGGCCTGCTACTCGGGCGGTTTTATCCCCAAGCTGCAGGATGACAAGACACTGGTCATAACCGCTGCCCGGGCCGACCGGGTGTCTTTTGGTTGCTCAGAGGAAAACGACTTCACCTACTTCGGCCGCGCCTTGTTTGCCGAAGCCCTGCAACAGACTGACGATCTGCAACGCGCCTTTAGCCTGGCCCAAGCCCACGTCGCCGAGCGCGAAAAAGCCGACGGTTTCGAGCCGTCCGAACCACAAATCTGGCCGGCCAAAGCGGTACTCGCCCAATGGCACAAGCTGCGCGAGCAGCAAGCAGCGCGTGCCCTCACCACAGCATCTGAGCCGCAACCTGCGGCCGCCCCCTAACTCACCTTCCGAGTGGCCAGCGCCAACGTGCGCCAGCCCTACAGCCTGTTAAGCTGATGGATATCAGCGGAGAACCCCACGTTATGTATTTGACGCCCCAGCACATCCTTCTAGCAGGCGCCACCGGCCTGACCGGTGAGCACCTGCTGGACCGCCTGCTTAGCGAGCCAACTATCACCCGCGTACTGGCCCCCAGCCGCCGCGCGCTGGCGGAGCACGCACACCTGGAAAACCCTCAGGGCGAGCTACTGGCCTTGCTACCGCAGCTGAGCGGCCAGGTCGACATCGCCTTTTGCTGCTTGGGCAGCACGCTTAAACAGGCCGGCTCGCAGGAGGCTTTTCGCGCGGTCGACTATGACCTGGTGATTGCCTTTGCCGAACGCGCCCGAGCGCTCGGCGCACGCCATTTGCTGGTGATCAGCGCCCTCGGCGCAGATGCGAACGCCTCAGTGTTTTACAACAAGGTCAAAGGCCAAATGGAACAGGCCCTGCGCGCTCAGGATTGGCCACAGCTGACCATCGTCCGTCCGTCGCTGCTGCTCGGCGCGCGCCAGGAGTTTCGCCTCGGCGAGCGCTTGGCCGCGCCGTTTATGCGCTGGCTGCCTGGAAAATACCGTGGCATCGACGCCACCGTATTGGCTCGCGCACTGTGGCGCCTGGCATTGGAAGAAGAAGCCGGCACCCGCGTAATTGAATCTGACCAACTGCGCCGTCTCGGCCGCTAACAGAAGAACATACCTATGAGCACCACCCCGCACGACCTCATCAGCGCCCTCAGCAATGCCGACATGCTGGAAATTGACGCACTACACGCCTGGCAATTCCACCTCAACGCCGAACAGCTGGCTGAGCACCAGGCTGGTCGCCCGCCGGCCGCTGATGCACCACTGCTCAGCATCGAATGCATGGATGGCCGCGCCCTGCGTAAATGGCACTTCAGCCTGAGCCAGGTGGTGGCGGCCCGCTTCGACGGCGAAGCCGACGCCTGGCGAATCGATGGCGCCGCAGGCCCTCACCTGATCAAGTGCTTTGCCGCCGTATGTGGCGACAACAGCGACCAGCCGGACGATGCCAGCAACGACGCCGAGTAAGCCTTGCCGAGGGCAATACCATGGGTGTGTATGACCGCTACCTGCTGCCGCACCTGATCGACTTCGCCTGCGGCATGGGCGCGGTAATGAAAGCCCGCTCGCAATTGGTGCCTCAGGCCCATGGCCGGGTGCTGGAAATTGGCATTGGCAGCGGTCTCAACCTGGCATTTTACGATGCACAAAACGTCAGTGAGATCGTCGGCGTCGACCCCAGCGCGCAGATGCAGAAGCTGGCCAGGCAACGGGCCGAGGCCATCAGCATCCCGGTGGCGATGATTGCCCTCGAACTGGGGCAAATTCAGGCGGACGACGCCAGTTTCGATTGCATCGTCTGCACCTTCACCCTCTGTACCATTCCCGATGCGCTGGCCGCGCTGAAAGAGATGCGCCGTGTGCTCAAGCCCGGCGGACGTTTACTGTTTTGCGAACATGGCCTGGCACCCGAGCGGCCGGTCATGCGCTGGCAAAACCGCCTGACGCCGCTGTGGAAACCGCTGACCGGCGGCTGCCACCTCAACCGCGACATCAAAGCGCTGATTGAGGCCGGCGGTTTTCATATCGGCGAGCTGGGCAACCGCTACCTGAAAGGCCCCAAGCCCATGACCTACCTTTACCAAGGCTGGGCTGACTAAGTCGCGGCCGTACCGAGTTAACGTACCGCGCGTGACTCGCTGATCGCGCCTGCAAACAACCCGGAGGCCCTACACCCTGCAGAGGTCGAGGGCTTCAAACGCATCCACAGCAATCGGCTTGCTAAACAAATACCCTTGAAAGCTTTTGCAGCCGTTTTCCAGCAACAGCGCATGCTGCGCCTCGGTTTCCACGCCCTCGGCGATGGCTTCCAGGCCCAAGCTCTGCGCCAGCGCCAGAATGGCACGCACAATCGCCAAGCTGCTGCTGCGCTGCGGCAGATCACGGACAAACGACTGATCGATTTTCAGCTGATCCAGCGGCAACTGCTGCAGGTACGCCATGGATGAATACCCTGTACCGAAATCATCAATGGAGAAGCGAATACCAACGGCCTGCAAGGTCTGCATGCGCAAAGCCGCCTCGTTTTTGTCAGCCAGCAGCAGCGACTCGGTTATTTCAAGTTTGAGGCGCTGCGGGTTGGCGCCGCTGCTGTCCAGCACCTGATACAAAACCGCAATAAAGTCGTCTTTGAACAGCAAGCGGCTGCTGATGTTGACCGACAGGCTCAACCCGGCAAAGCGTGGCTGCTGGGCCCAGCGCGCCAGCAAACTGCACCCGTGCTTGAGCACGTACAGGTCAAGTTCTGCGATCAGGCCACTGCGCTCGGCAATTTCAATAAATGTGCCGGGGCCAAGCAAGCCGCGCTGGGGGTGTTGCCAACGCACCAACGCTTCCGCGCCCTGTAACTCGCCGCGCTGGTTGACCTGCGCCTGCAGATACAACACAAACTCGCCGGCCGCCAGGCCGCGGCGCATGTCTTGCTCCAGTTGCAGGCGCAGGCTGACCACCTCCTGCATGCGCGGGTCGTAAAAGCTCAGGGTGTCTTTGCCCGCTGACTTGGCGCTGTACATGGACAGATCCGCGCACTGCATCAACTCATCCACCGACTGTTGCTCATCGTTGAACAACACCGCACCGAGGCTCGCGCTGTTGAAGAAATGCTGGCCACCGACGTGGTAGGGCTCGCGCAGCGCCAGCATCAGCTTGCTGCCGATGTGCTCAACCTGGGAGCCGGCGTCTTCGGCGATGGGCTCCAGGCCCTCCAGCATGATCACAAATTCGTCACCGCCCAGGCGCGCCACGGTATCCAGCTCACGCAGAGCACCTTTTAAGCGCTCGGCCACCTGGCACAGCAGCTCATCGCCCACCTGATGCCCGTAAACGTCGTTAACGTTTTTAAAATCATCCAGATCGAGAAAAATCAGCGCGGCGTAATGCCCGTTCCGGCGGCACAGCGCAGTAGCCTGTTCAAGCCGGTCACGTAACAGGCGGCGGTTAGGCAGGCCGGTCAAGGGGTCATAAAACGCCAGGTGGAGGATTTTCTGTTCGGCATTTTTGCGCTCGCTGATGTCCACCAGCGATGCCACGTAGTTCGTCACCAGCCCCTGCTCATCGTGCACGGCACCAATGGTTAACCACTCGGGGAAAACCTCGCCGCACTTGCGCCGGTTCCATATCTCGCCTTCCCACAGCCCGGTTTCTTGCAGGCTGCGCCACATGGCCTGATAAAACTCAGGGCCTTGGCGCCCTGAACCGAGCATGCGCGTGGACTGCCCCACCACGTCTTCCAGGCTGTAGCCGGATATCTCGCTGAATGCGCGGTTGGCTTTAAGGATTCGCGTGCTGGCATCGGTAATCAGCATGCCCTGCGGCGACTCAAACGCGATGGCGGCGATGCGCCGATCCAACTCAAGCGCGACCCGTTCGGTTATATCGCGCGCCATAAAAACCATGGCGCGCTTACCGTTGACCCGAATATCCAGGCGCCGCGCACGGCCTTCAAAGACCCGCCGACCTGCAGGTGTTTGCATGTCATATTCAATTGTTTGTGCCTGATCGCTGGCCAGGGTGCGCCCGATCAATTGCATAAACAGCTCGGCCTGGCTGGTGGGAAGCACCTCAGAAATAAGACGCCCGAGCAATTCTTTGCCATCGGAAAACAGCAGATTGCTGTCGGGGGCCTTGATCTTCACATAGCGGCCGTCTTCATCCAGCACGATGGAAAGGTCAGGCACCGCCTCGGTAATGGCCTGCAACTGCGCCTCGCTCTGGCGCAACGCCTCGCGATCACGCTTCTGCCGGCGAATATCCTTCAACAGAAAACCGAGCACCAAGGTTGAAGGAATCAGGACCAAGAACAAGGGCAACACCGCATACCGCCAGGACGCGGCGAACTGCGCAGATGGCAAGAAGGTGAGGATGGCGAACTGCAAGCCCTGCACAAGGCCGGCGAACACCAGCAATGAGATAAACGAGAACGGCACTCGGCCAGACATATGCAGGTGACGATACGCCAACCCCATGAGCACCGGCATCACGATGTTGAACAGCCCCGGAACCGCCCCCACCCCACCGAGCCACAAGCGATACACCCCGGCAATTCCCCCCGCGATCAAGCCCACCAGCGGCCCACCGAAGAAGGCCGCCATGCTCAGCACCACAGTGCGGCCATCGAAAATCAGGCCCTGTTCAAGGGTGAACGGAAATGTCATGCCAATCACACAGGCCGCGCCAAACAACGCGCCGGAGAACAGCTTGCCAGGCGTCGAATGCTCATCCATGTAGCGCGTAATCAAGCCATGCAGCCAGCACAGGGTGATCAGCAGGGTGGCATTCTTGATCAGTTCCAGAAGCATTCAGTTATCCAGGAAGCCAATAGCGGCGGGGAAAGAGGCGGGGGCTTGGCGATAAATGATAGCAACTCAGTGCGACTCACGAATAAGCATTGCGCAGGTTCGCAGCCCACGGCCGGCCCAGCTCAGCTCAAGGCTGTGCATCACGCAGCTGCAGGGCATCGACCAGCCCAGCGGCAATCGCCATGCCCACCAAATCGGCCAGGGTGTCTGCCTGCATGCGCTTCATCACCCGCGAGCGGTACAGGTCGATTGTTTTCACGCTGATATTCAGCTGTTCGGCCATTTCGCGGTTGGTGTAGCCCTGCACCAGCGGTAGCAGCACATCACGCTCACGCGGGGTCAGGCTGGCCACACGCGCCTCCACCGCTTGCAAGCGCGGGTCCGCCTGCTTAGCCGCCGGCGCATGGCTCAGGGCTTGCTGCACGCTGTCGAGCAGCAGCTGTTCGTTGTAAGGCTTCTCAATAAAATCAACGGCGCCGGCGCGGAAGGCACGCACCACGATGGGCACGTCGGCATGCCCGCTGACGAAGATCACCGGCATCTGGATGCCGCGCGCACGCAGCGCTTCCTGCACGTTCAGCCCGCCCATGCCGGGCATGCGTACATCCAGCAGCACGCAGCCTTGGCTGTGCTCATCACAGGCATCAAGAAACGCTTGCCCGCTGGTGAACGGCAGAGCCTTGAGCCCTACCGACTCGAGCAGCCAGACAGTGGAATCAAGCATGCCGTGGTCATCGTCGACCACATAAACCTGGTGTTGCATCTGCAGGCTCATGCCCTGCTCCTTTTATTGTTATGCCGTCACTGCGGCGCGGTTAGAGCCGCGGCGACAATGGGCTGATGTGTAAGAAGGCGTTAGCCGCGATCCGTCACACCGCCAGCCGGGCTCTCCGCGTCTTCACTGCGCAGCAGCGGCAGGCGACATTCCAGGCACAAGCCGCCGGCCGTGCCGGGGTGCGCCTCAAGCGCCCCACCAAAGCCTTCGATGATACTGCGGCTCATCGACAAGCCGAGCCCCAACCCTTCAGCCTTGCTGGTGTAGAACGGGGTGAAGATATGCTCCAACTGCCCCTGTGCCACGCCCGGCCCCTGATCCTGCACCCGCACGCACAACTGCCCACGCTGCTCAGTGGCGCTGAGTTCAATTAGCGACGCTTGGCCGGGATGGGCCTCACGGTTGGCATCGATGGCATTGCGCAGCAGGTTGAGCAGCACCTGCTCCAGTAGAACGCGATCGGCGTATACCGGCGGCAGATTGTCCGCCAGGTGTTCGGCAATGCTCACCTGCCAATTACTCGCCTCCCATTGGCACAAGCGTACCGCCTCGCGCGCCACGGTGGCGATATCCAAGGCTTGGGTGCGGCGCTGGCCTTTACGCAAAAAGGCGCGCAAGCGCTTGATCACTTCCGAGGCGTGATTAGCGTGCTGGTTGATGCGCTCCAGGCCCTGCGCCACCTTGGCCACCGCTTCGGGGTTGCTGCCGAGGGTTTTGAGGTAGCGTTGGCTGGCGCTGGCATAGTTGACCACCGCCGCCAGCGGTTGATTGATCTCATGCGCGATGCCCGAGGCCAGCTCGCCAAGGGTAACCAGCCGCGCGGTGTGTGCCAGCTCATCCTGATGGCGACGCTGCTCAGCCTCACGCAGTTCGCGCTCGGTCATGTCACGCGCCACCAGAGAGTAATAATGCTCGCCGTCATGGCTGCGGTGCGCCAGCAGCACCAGCGACACCGGCAGCGGCGCGCGCGGCCCGAGGGGCAACAGGCGAACCTCGGCGCTCCACACGCCCTGGCGGTCAGCGGTAGACCAGCCGATGCGCTGCAAGCGCTGTAAATCATCCTGCGCCAGCAGTTGGTTGAGCGCCGGCAACGCTTGCTGTTCAGCGATATTCAGCGCATGCCGGGCGGAGGGGTTGAGGTGCGTCAGGTGGCCATTGGGGTCGATAAACAGCACCAAATCGGTGTTGGCTTCGACCACTTCGGCCAGCCGTCGTTTGTTCTCTTCGGCCAGCACGCGCGCGGTGATGTCCCGCGAGACGCTGACCACCTCGACCACCGCACCGGTGTAGGTTTCCCGAATGCCTCGGCTGGCAGTCTCGAACCACAGGTAATGACCGTCGCGGTTGCGAATACGGTAGGTCATGGTGTGGTAACCGTCCTGCTCCAGGGCCTCGCGAGCGCTGTCGACCAAATGCTGCTGGTCCTGCTCATGAAACAGGGCCTGCACCAAGGTTCCGCGCAAGGTTTCCGGCCAATAGCCAAGCAGCGTCCAGCTGGCCGGCGAGGCATCGAGAAAGCAGCCGTCCGGGGTGTGCCGGGAAATCAGGTCGGTGGTGTTCTCGGTAATCAAGCGGTACAGGCGGCTGGCTTTGGCCGCTTCACGCTCAGCCTGCACCTGAGCGGTGGCCAGCTGACAGCGCGCCAGCACCTGCTGCTCAGCACTGTCGGGCATAAAGGTCCACATCAGCACCTGACCGGCATGCTGCGCTTCCACCGCCTCAATCGCCCGCCCCTGTTGCAGGCAGGCGCGCAACAGTTGCGGGGCATTCACCGGTAGCAGATCCGTCAGCACCGCCAGCGGACGCTCACCCAGCAAGCCCTGCATGGCGGCATTTAACTGCAGCGGCTGGGCGTCGATATCCAGCAGCAAACTGGGCTGCGGGTCACTGCCCAGCAACAGGCTGCCACGCGCCTGCTGCGGCAGGCTGGCGAGCACGGCCAGCAGCAATTGGTGCACCAGGCCCAGCCAGTCACTGCTGGCGTGTTCGTGTAATTCAATCAACAGCAAGCCCGGCTGGCCGTCATCCAGAGCCAGGGCCAAGACCTGGCCATGATTAAGCCCGGCACGCCTGACCCGCCCGGCCAGCCAGCACGGCAGTTGGCGTAATGCGCTCAATGCCAACCGGGGCTCTTGCTGCAAGCGCTCAAACAGCAGCTGATCGCTGGCTTGCAGCGGGTCACCAAAACCAGGCGGCAGGTGCGGTGCCTGGCCTTCATGACTGTAGATCGCGGTGCTGGCTTGCCAGCGCAGGAAAAATGCCTGGCGCACTTCCGGGCAGGCATGCAGGACACGCCGCAGCGCATCGGCGCGCACCGCCAACGGCAAGCACTCACGTTGCATGCGCAACCAGCTGTGCAACTGCACGGAGATCTCATTCACCCGGGGTGGTTCCTCAAATACGGCGCACGGCGCGCGGCGGCGCAGCATCAAACCAGTGCGGGCTGACGATTACAAAGCGACCAAGGCCTAATAGCTTCGGATCACATATAGTACAAGCACTATACAACTATGGTTTAACTTCCATATAAGACGCGACATATATATAAATAGCCCCAGAACAATATCGAGCCTGTGCACAAGATTACTCGCACAAGGGCTCGAGCATCCAATCTGCCGTGGGTACTCGCATGTCGATCTATGAACAGGGCCTTGAGCCTTCAGCTGTCAACCATATCGCCCTCTCACCGCTGAGCTTTATCGAACGCACCGCCAGTGTTTACCCGCACTACCCCGCGGTGGTGCACGGCTCTATTCGCCGTGACTGGAGTGAGACCTACGCGCGCTGCCGGCGCCTGGCCTCGGCCTTGGCGGGCCGTGGTATTGGCAAGGGCGACACCGTGGCGGTGATGCTGCCGAACATCCCGCAGATGCTTGAAGCGCATTTCGGCGTGCCGATGATCGGCGCGGTGCTCAACACCCTCAACGTGCGCCTGGATGCCGAAGCCATCGCCTTTATGCTGCAGCACGGCGAAGCCAAGGTGCTGATCACCGACCGCGAGTTCTATAACGTGATCCATGCCGCCGTCGGCATGCTCGATCACCCGCCGCTGGTGATTGATGTGGACGACCCCGAATACGGCGAAGGCCAGGCCGTCAGCGACCTCGACTACGAGGCCTTTCTCGCCGAAGGCGACCCGCAGTTTGCCTGGCAGTGGCCAGCGGACGAATGGCAGGCGATCAGCCTCAACTACACCTCCGGCACCACCGGCAACCCCAAGGGCGTGGTCTACCACCACCGTGGCGCCTACCTGAACTCGCTGGGCAACCAAATGACCTGGGCCATGGGCAACCACCCGGTGTACCTGTGGACCCTGCCGATGTTCCATTGCAACGGCTGGTGCTACCCCTGGACCATCACCGCCCTGGCCGGCGTGCATGTGTTTTTGCGCCGCGTCGACCCGGCGAAAATCCTCACCCTGATTCGCAGCGAGCAGGTCACCCACATGTGCGGTGCGCCGATTGTGCTCAACACGCTGGTCAATATGCCGGCCGAGGCCAAGGCGGCGATTGATCACCCGGTCAAGGCCATGGTCGCTGGGGCTGCGCCACCCGCCAAGGTGATTGGCGCGGTTGAAGAAATGGGCATCCACGTGACCCACGTTTATGGCCTGACCGAGGTGTACGGCCCCGTCACCCTGTGCGCCTGGCATGCCGAATGGGACGCCCTGCCGCTGGATGAACGTGCCGTGATCAAAGCGCGCCAAGGCGTGCGCTACCCGACCCTGGAAGGCGTGATGGTGGCCGACCCGAAAACCCTGGAGCCGACCCCGCGTGATGGTGAAACCATCGGCGAGATCTTTATGCGCGGCAACACGGTGATGAAGGGCTACCTGAAAAACCCCAGCGCCACGGCCGAAGCCTTTGCCGGCGACTGGTTCCACACCGGCGATTTGGCGGTGTGCCACCCGGACGGCTACGTGGAAATCCGCGACCGCCTCAAGGACATCATCATTTCCGGTGGCGAGAACATCTCCACCATCGAAGTGGAAGGCGTGCTTTACCGTCACCCCGGCGTGCTCGAAGCCGCGGTGGTCGCGCGCCCGGATGAGAAATGGGGCGAGACACCCTGCGCCTTTATCACCCTCAAGGCCGACCAACAGCAGGTCGCCGAGGCGGACATCATCAGCTTCTGCCGCGATCACCTGGCCGGCTTCAAAGTGCCGAAAACCGTGGTGTTCACCCAGCTGCCGAAAACCAGCACCGGCAAGATCCAGAAGTTTGTCCTGCGCGACATGGCCAAAGCCCTTTGACCCGCACGTAGCCCGGATGCAATCCGGGAACAGCAATTCGGGTTCCCCGGATTGCATCCGGGCTACGGCAAGAACACACCGTTTGCACAACAACAAGAACCGGCCCTGGCGGCCGACGGAGAACCCTTATGCAAATTTTCAAGCGTCGCGATGGCGATGAACAACCGCACTGGCCCGTGGGCCCGTTCAAGGTGCGCCTGCCCTTTGTCCACTACCGCTGGGAAACGGCGGAGATGCTCCAGGCCCTGATCATGTTCGTGGTCAGCCTGGCCATGATCCCTCTGCTGGAAAAATACCTCGGCCTGCCCTATGACGTGGCCCTGGCCTATGTCGTGGTGTGCGGCGTCGGCTTTATGCTGCCGGCGCTGCTCGGCGTGCCCATGGTGCCGGGTTGGATCACCCCGGGCATTCCGGTGGTGCTGCTTTTTCTCGGTAACTTCAAACCGGGCCCCGAGGCGATTCAGGCACTGTTTGCCCTGCAGTTTCTGGTGTTCCTGATTTTCCTGATTCTGGGTGTCACTCGCTTGGGCAGCACCCTGGTGCGCTTGATCCCCAATTCGATGAAGGGCGGCATCATCATCGGTGCGGGTATTGCGGCGCTGATGGGTGAAATCTCCACCGGCGGGCGCCTGGCCAACACGCCGATCTCCCTAGTGCTGGGTAGCCTGATCTGCCTGTACCTGATGTTCTCGGTGTCGTTCAAAGGCCTGACTGAGCGCGTGCCGCTGGCGCGTAAAATCGTCAACTACGGCATGGTGCCGGGCATGTTGATCGCGATTTTCATCGGCATTGCCGTGGGCGAATACAAGATGCCTGACGTGAAGTTCGGCATCACCGCGCCGGCCTTTGGCGAGATGTGGAACTACCTGCCGTTCAGCGTCGGCTTCCCCGGTCTGGATGTGTTCCTGCTGGCCGTGCCCACCGCCGTGATCGCCTACGTGATTGCCTTCGGCGACATCATCGTCGGCCAGTCGCTGATGCAGCGCGCCGATGAACTGCGCACCGATGAAGTGATCGAGAACAACATCGATCGCGTGCATTTGGTCACTGCCCTGCGCAACGCCCTGCATGCTTTCTTTGCGCCCTACCCAGGTTTGGCCGGGCCACTGTGGACCGCCGTCGCCGCCACCATGGCTGAGCGTTACAAGTACGGCCGCAAAGCCATGGACTCGATCTACAGCGGCGCGGGCACCTTCTGGATCACCGGGTTTATTGCGCTGTTTATGCTGCCACTGGTGAGCTTCTTCCAGCCGGTGCTGCCGATTGCCCTGTCGCTGACGCTGATCCTCACCGGCTACATCTGCCTGATGGTGGGTTTCGAGCAGCTGAGCAACAACACCGAGCGCGGCGTGGCCGGCACCATGGGTGTGGTACTGGCCGTCTATGGCGCGGGCTGGGGTCTGGCGGCCGGTGCGGCGCTGTACATCCTGGTTGAGCGCACCCACCTGCTCAAGTTCACCAGCAGCAAAGCGCCGGCTAACGATCTTCCTGAAGCCGATTGACCGTACACGGCCCGCCCCCCTGCGGGCCGTCTCTGAATTCCTGCAACAGCCCAGACGCTCCTGACGCCTGGGCCGTTTAATCGCCGCGCCTTGCGCGGCATCTGTGCGAGAACTTGTCGATGCCTGACTACAACGCCCCGCTGCGCGACCTGCGCTTTGTCCTTCATGACGTATTCGAGGCCCCTCGCCTGTGGGCGCGCCTGCCGGCACTCGCCGAGACGGTCGATGCGCAAACCGCCGACGCCATTCTGGAAGAAGCCGCCAAGGTCACCGGCAGCCTGATCGCCCCGCTTAACCGCAGCGGCGATGAAGAAGGCGCGCAGTGGGTCGCTGGCGATGTACGCACCCCGGCGGGCTTCAAAGACGCCTATGCCACGTATATCGAAGGCGGCTGGGTGGGGCTTTCCGGCAACCCGGCGTATGGCGGCATGGGCATGCCCAAGATGCTCGCCGTGGCGTTTGAGGAGATGCTCTACGCCGCCGGTTCCAGCTTTGCCCTGTACTCGGCACTGAGCTCCGGCGCGTGCCTGGCCATCGACGCCCACGCCAGTGAAGCACTGAAAAACACCTACCTGCCGCCGATGTATGAAGGCCGCTGGGCCGGCTCCATGTGCTTGACTGAAGCCCATGCTGGCACCGACTTAGGGCTGATTCGCACCAAGGCCGAACCGCAGGCCGATGGCAGTTATCGGATCAGCGGCAGCAAGATTTTCATCACCGGTGGCGAACAGGACCTCACCGAAAACATCATCCACCTGGTTCTGGCCAAGCTGCCGGACGCCCCCGCCGGCGCGCGCGGCATCTCGCTGTTTCTGGTGCCCAAGGTCATGGTTAACAGCGACGGCAGCCTTGGCGCGCGCAACGCCGTGCACTGCGGTTCGATCGAACACAAGATGGGCATCAAGGCGTCGGCCACCTGCGTGATGAACTTCGACGTCGCCACCGGCTACCTGATCGGCGAGCCGAATAAAGGCCTGGCGGCGATGTTCACCATGATGAACTACGAGCGCTTGTCCATCGGCATCCAGGGCATTGGTTGCGCCGAGGCGTCTTACCAGGCGGCCCGCGATTACGCCTGCGAGCGCCTGCAGAGCCGCTCTGCCAGCGGCCCCGAAGCCCAGGACAAAGCCGCCGACCCGATCATCGTGCACGCCGATGTGCGGCGCATGCTGCTGACCATGAAGGCTCTGACCGAAGGTGGCCGCGCCTTTGCCTGCTATGTCGGCCAGCAACTCGACCTCGCCAAGTTCAGCGACGACGCCGCCGAGCAACAACATGCTGAAACCCTGGTGGCGCTGCTCACCCCGGTGGCCAAGGCGTTCTTCACCGACACCGGGCTGGACAGCTGCATCCACGGCCAGCAGGTATTCGGCGGCCACGGCTACATCCGCGAATGGGGCCAGGAGCAACTGGTGCGCGATGTGCGCATTGCACAAATCTACGAAGGCACCAACGGCATCCAGGCCCTCGACCTGCTCGGGCGCAAAATCATCGCCAACGGCGGCGTAGCGCTGCGCCAGTTCACCCAGGAGATCCGCGGCTTCGCCGAGCAGCCCGACGCACCGTATGCCCTCGCGCTGCTGGATGCCGTCGAGCGCCTGGAGCGCACCAGCAGCTGGCTGCAGGAACGCGCCGCCGGCAACCCACACGAAACCGGCGCCGCCTCGGTGGAGTACCTGCACCTGTTTGGCTACACCGCCTATGCCTGGATGTGGGCGCGCATGGCCGCCGTGGCCCAGGCCAAGTGCAGCGAGGATGAGGCGTTTTACAGCGCCAAGCTGGCCACCGCTGAGTTCTTCTTCGCCCGCCTGCTGCCGCGCACCCTGACCCTGGAAGCCAGCATTCGCGCAGGCAGCGAGCCACTGTACGGCCTGCGCGCCGAACAATTCTGACGCCCAGCCGCCACACCTCGGCGTGGCGGCAACGGCAAACACCGATTGAGCGTTTGCGCGGCGTCCAGCAAGGGCGTCGCGTTTTTTTATTCAAGCCACTGGGTGCCCCGGCACCACGAGGAAGAGCATGCAAGAAGTCGTCATAGTCGCCGCCACCCGCACCGCCATCGGCGGTTTTCAGGGTGCATTGAGCAGCGTTTCAGCCGTCGACCTGGGCGCGGCGGTCATCCGTCGTTTGCTGGCCGATACTGGCCTACCTGCTGAACAGGTTGACGAAGTGATACTCGGCCAGGTGCTCGCCGCCGGCGCCGGGCAGAACCCCGCCCGCCAGAGCACTCTCAAGGCCGGCCTGCCGCACACAGTGCCCGCGCTGACCCTGAACAAAGTCTGCGGCTCCGGGCTGAAAGCCGTGATCATGGCCGCCCAAGCGATTCGCTGCGGCGACGCCGAGGTGATCATCGCTGGCGGCCAGGAAAACATGAGCCAGTCGCCACACGTGCTGAACGGCTCACGCAATGGCCTGCGCATGGGCCACGGCCAGTTAGTCGACACGATGATCCACGACGGCCTATGGGATGCCTTCAACGACTACCACATGGGTATCACCGCCGAGAACCTGGCCGAGCAATACGGCATTAGCCGCAGCGAGCAGGATGCCTTCGCCGCGCACTCGCAACTGCGCGCCTGCGCCGCGATGGAGGCCGGCCGCTTCGTGGGGGAAATCACCCCAATCGAGATTCCCCAGCGCAAGGGCGGCAGCGTAATCGTGGCCGTTGATGAACAGCCGCGCGCCAGCAGCACCCTGGACGCCCTGAGCAAACTGCGCCCGGCGTTCAAAAGCGACGGCAGCGTCACTGCCGGCAACGCCTCGACCTTAAATGATGGCGCCGCCGCCGTGATGCTGATGAGCGCCCGCAAGGCTGCCGAACTGAACCTGCCGGTGCTCGCGCGCATCAAGGCCCACGCCAGTGCCGGCGTTGACCCGGCCACCATGGGCATCGGCCCGGTGTTCGCCACCTGCCGCGCCCTGGAAAAAGCCAACTGGAGCCTGGAGCAACTCGACCTGATCGAAGCCAATGAAGCCTTCGCCGCCCAAGCCATCGCCGTCGGCCGTGAGCTGCAATGGGACAGCGCCAAGGTCAACGTCAACGGCGGCGCGATCGCCCTCGGCCATCCGATTGGCGCCTCTGGCTGCCGCATCTTGGTCAGCCTGATCCATGAAATGATCCGCCGCGACGCGCACAAAGGCCTGGCCACCCTGTGCATCGGCGGCGGCCAGGGTGTGGCGCTGGCGATCGAGCGCTAATCGGGCCGGTGGATGTAAGAAGCGACATCCACCCTACGTCGATAATACCCGTAGGGTGGATCACGCTTCACCGATCCACCACGCACTGCCACAGCAAAGCAATCGGACACCTATCAACCGAAGGTGCAATGGCTCACCCGTGTAGCAGCCGCCACCCTGTAACGACTTACCCATAATAAGAGAAGCCCATGCGAACCCTCACCACCCTTACCGGCAACAGCCAAAAACTCGACGGCGGCGCCATGTTCGGCAATGCGCCCAAGGCGCTGTGGCAGCGCTGGATGACCCCGGATGAACTGAACCGTATCGACCTTGGCTGCCGAGCCCTGCTGGTGCAGGAAGAGGGTCGCAATATCCTGGTTGAAACCGGCATCGGCGCCTTCTTCAGCCCCGAAATGAAACAGCGCTTCGGCGTACAGGAAGAGCGTCATGTGCTGCTCGACAGCCTGGCGGCGGCCGGCCTGAGCGATGCCGATATCGACATCGTGGTGCTCACCCACCTGCACTTCGACCACGCCGGCGGCTTGCTCGCCGCGTGGGAGGAAGGCCAGCCAGCGCGCCTGTTATTCCCTAACGCCCAGTTCATCACTGGCCGCCGCCAATGGCAGCGCGCCAGCCAACCGCACGCCCGCGACCGCGCCTCCTACATCCCCGAATTGCTGGCATTGCTGGAAGCCAGCGGCCGCTTGCATCTGGTTGATGAAACCGCGCACTGCGAGCTGCTCGGTGCCGACTGGCGCCTGCACTGGAGCGATGGGCACACCCCCGGCCAGCTGATTCCCGAAGTGGCGATGCCGGATGGCCCAGTGGTGTTTCCCGCCGACCTGATCCCCGGCGCGCCGTGGGTGCACCTGCCGATCACCATGGGCTACGACCGCTTTCCCGAAGGCCTGATCGAAGAAAAAGAAGCCCTGCTGGCTGACCTGCATGCGCGCGGCGGACGCCTGGTGTTCACCCATGACCCTGAAACCGCCATGGGCCGCATCAGCCGGGATGAAAAGGGCCGCTACGGCCTGCAACAACCCTTGCGTCAGGCTGCAAAGCTGGACAGCTGAGCGAGCCTTACAAGCCGCCGCTAATGCCCAGGTTGAGGCCAATGGCGGTGGCCAGGGACAACGGCAACAACAAGGTATCGAGCAAGGCACTGGCCGGCAGATCAACCGCCGGATACGCCGGCGCTTCAGCGCCAAAGCGGTCCGTGGCGCAGCAACCACCTTGCAGCGCATACCAGTCCAAGCGCGTGCCGGCATACACCACCGGCGCGCCCGGCTTGGCCGCATCGAGGGTGCGTACCGTGGCGCAACCGCTGAGCGTCAGGCACACCAGCACAGCGCCGGCCGCGCGCAGCAGCGGCTTATTCATCGGGCGTGATCTGATGGTGTTCACCCCAACGCGGCAGCATGTCTTGCGGTATACCCAGGCAATTGAGGATGCGCGCCACAACGAAGTCGATCAGGTCATCAATCGTCTGCGGCTGATGATAAAAGCCCGGAGCCGCCGGCAAAATAGTTGCGCCCATGTTCGACAACTTGAGCATGTTCTCCAGATGAATACTGGAAAACGGCGCCTCGCGCGGCACCAGAATCAGCTGCCGGCGCTCCTTCAGCACCACATCCGCAGCGCGCTCAATCAAGTTATTGCAGGCGCCATGGGCAATCGCCGAGAGCGAGCCGGTGCTGCAGGGCACCACCACCATGGCCGCCGGCGCCCCAGAGCCAGAGGCCGCCGGGGCCATCCAGTCTTCCTTGCCGTATACGCGAATCTGCCCGGGCACAGCGCCGGTGTACTCGTTCAAAAACGCCTGCATCGCCTGTGGTTTAGCCGGCAAGGTCACGTCGGTTTCGGTGGCCATGACCAACTGCGCGGCCTTGGAAATCAGGAAGTGCACCTCACGGTCTTCGCGCACCAGGCAGTCGAGCAGGCGCAAGCCGTACTGCGCGCCGGACGCGCCGGTCATGGCTAAGGTAATTCGTTCTGGACCGCTCATAAATTCACTCTCAAAACTGCTGCGCTTGCTTATGCTGCGTTGAAAGCCTGCTCGGAATGCTCATTTACAGCAGTAAACTCCGCTTCCTCGCAGGCTTTCGCCTTGCCTAATCCGCGCTCGCGACGCTTTGAGCGCGAATTTTGGCTCTTTATAAAAGAGCCGCTGCCAGCTTGCCATGCAAACCGCCGAAGCCGCCGTTGCTCATCACCACAATTTGTGTGCCCGGCGCAGCCTCAGCCTTGACCCCGGCGATGATCGCTTCCAGGGAATCGCACACCTGCGTCGGCACCGTCGAGGTAGCCACGGTGCCAGCTAAGTCCCAGCCCAGGTTCGGCGGCGCGTACCAGTAAACAGAATCGGCCTGCAGCACAGACTCAGGCAACCCGTCGCGGTGCGCGCCGAGTTTCATCGAGTTGGAGCGCGGCTCGACAATGGCGATCAGCTTGGCGTCGCCGATGCGTTTGCGCAGGCCATCCAAGGTGGTGGCAATCGCCGTTGGGTGGTGAGCGAAGTCATCGAAAATGGTGACGCCGTTAACCTCGGCCACCTTCTCCATGCGCCGCTTGGCGTTGATAAAGCCGCACAGCGCAGCGATGCCCAACTCCGGCACCACGCCGACATGCCGCGCCGCCGCCAGCACGGCCAGGGCGTTGGCCACGTTGTGTTGGCCGGTCAGTTGCCAGTCCACGGTGCCGGCGGTTTTACCCTCGAAGATCACCTCGAAGCGCGAGCCGTCGGCGCTGAGCAGATTGGCCTGCCATTGCCCGCCCTCGCCCGTGGTGGCGACTGGCGTCCAGCAGCCCATCTCGATGACGCGTTTGAGCGCCGGTTCAGTGGTGGGATGGATGATCAGCCCTTCGCCGGGAATGGTGCGCACCAGATGGTTGAACTGCCGCTCGATGGCGGCCAGATCCGGGAAGATGTCCGCGTGATCGAACTCCAGGTTATTCAGGATGGCGGTGCGCGGGCGGTAGTGGACGAACTTGCTGCGCTTGTCGAAGAAGGCGCTGTCGTATTCGTCGGCTTCCACCACAAAGAACGGCGTGCCACCCAAACGCGCGGAGATGCCGAAGTTCTGCGGCACGCCGCCAATCAGAAAGCCCGGGCTCATGCCGGCATGCTCCAGCACCCAGGCGAGCATGCTCGAACTGCTGGTTTTGCCGTGGGTGCCGGCCACCGCCATCACCCAACGGCCTTGCAGCACGTGGTCGGCCAACCACTGCGGGCCACTCACGTAGGGCAGGCCTTTGTTCAGCACATATTCCACTGCCGGGTTGCCACGTGACAGGGCATTGCCGATCACCACCAGGTCCGGTGCGGGGTCGAGTTGGGCAGCGTCATAGCCCTGCGTCAGTTCGATGCCCTGGGCTTCCAGCTGGGTGCTCATGGGCGGGTAAACGTTGGCGTCGGAGCCGGTCACGCGGTGGCCGAGTTCCTTGGCCAAGACGGCCAGCGAGCCCATAAACGTGCCGCAGATGCCGAGAATATGGATATGCATGATGTACCTTGAAGGCGTCGTCAGAGCCGGAGAATAAGGCGGGATAAAAACTGGTCGCAGATTAGCACAGCGCCGCCGCCCCGCAGAGGCCTGGGGCGTGCTGCGAGGTAGGGCTCAAGAGGGGCGATTTAAAGCAGTGAGCGCAGGGCAATCCCATGTTTGCGCAGCTTGCGGTACAGGGTGTTGCGGCTGATGCCCAGTTGTTCGGCGCTGCGGCTCATCTGCCAGTGCTGCGCCTCCAGGACCGCGAGTAACGCCTGGCGTTCGGCATCGCCCAACTGGTCGGGTTTGGCGGCGGGCAACAGGGCAAGCGCGGGGCGTGCATGGCGAATCTCGGCGGGCAGTTCGGCGTGACTGATCACGCCGTTTTCACATAACGCACACAGGGTGCGCAGCACATTGCGCAGCTGGCGCACATTACCCGGCCAGGCATAGCCCAGCAGCGCCTCGCGGGCCGCGTCAGCCAGGCGCACGGGTTGCCCGCGCGCTTCTTCGGCCAGCAGAAAATCCAGCAGCGCTAGTTTGTCGCTGCGCTCGCGCAATGGCGGCAGCTCGATCACCAAGCCATTAAGGCGATAGAACAGATCCTGGCGAAACTCGCCGCTGGCTACCCGTTCGTTCAGGTCGCGGTGGCTGGCGCTGATCACCCGCACATCAATGGCCTGCGCTTCGCCACCAATCGGCTCGACCCGGCGCTCTTCCAGCACCCGTAGCAATCGGGTTTGCAGCGCCAGCGGCATATCGCCGATTTCATCAAGAAACAGCGTGCCGCCATCGGCCTGCTGCAACTTGCCGCGCATGCCTTCCTTGCGCGCGCCGGTAAAGCTGCCGCCGCGATAGCCGAACAGCTCACTCTCGATCAGGCTTTCGGGAATCGCCGCGCAGTTCAGCGCCACAAAAGGTTTGCCGCCGCGCGAGCTGACCAGATGCAGGGCCTTGGCGAAGGCTTCTTTGCCAGTGCCGGTTTCACCACCGATCAGCAGCGGCACATCGCGCTCATACACCCGCAGCGCACGGCGGAAATCACACTGCAAATCGGGGTCGGCCAGACACAGCCCAGGCGTTGCCAACGCCGTTGTCGCCAGCGACTGGGCGCTGCGCCGAGGCTGGCCGCGCAGCATGGCAAACAGCAGTTGGCCGCGTTGGGTATACAGCGGCCAACTGGCGCTGGGCTGCGCCGAGGCGCGGCCGAGCAAATCGTCCAAGCGACAGTCAAACACCTCGACCAAGGTGCGCCCAAGCAGCTGCCGACGCGACAGACCGAGCAGGTTGATCGCACTCTGATTCACCGCGCTGACCCGGCCATCGCCATCAAAGGCCAGCAAGCCTTCGCTGAACTGACCGATGTATTCGGCCTGAGCATGAAAACGCAGCAGCCACTCGCCTTCATAGCTGCGCAGGAAGTGGCAGCCCTCGATGGCCTTGGCCGACAGGTTGACCAGCGCCATGGTGTGAAACTGGCTTTGCCGCGACACGTCATGCCGCGCCGAAGACACATCCAGCACCGCCAGCAACTCGCCATGCGGGTCGAACACCGGGCTGGCCGAGCAGGTCAGCCCGGTGTGCCGGCTGCGAAAATGTTCATTTTGATGGATGGTCAGCGGCTGGCGCTCAACCAAACACGTGCCAATACCGTTGGTGCCTTCGCAGGCTTCGCTCCAGTCCGCGCCAAGCCACAGGCCGGCGTGCTCGAAGGTGCGTTTTTCCGCCTGCTCGGTGACGCAGTTGAGGATCACCCCACGCGCATCGGTCAGCAGCACCGCGTGGCCGCTGCCGGCCAGCTGGCGGTGCAGGCTGTTCATCTCATTACTGGAAATCTCCAGCACCTGTTGCAACTGCTCGCGCCGCTCAAGCATATGCGCGTGCTCAATCACCGCCGGCGGCATGCTCTGCGCCGGGTCGAGGTGGTGCTGCTGCAGGCAGCGCAGCCAGGAGCGCGCCACCGAGGTATCGGCTGCCGGGCCGGCGAGCTGCCCGCGCCCTTGGGCCACGGTCAGCACCTGCTGGGCGTGGCGGCTTGCTGGGTTGTGCATTGTTATTGTTCTCCGCTCTAGCTAGGAGGTGCACGTGATGGCCGAGCATCCACCAGCTTTGCGGCCATTGCAAGACGCGCTGACCGGCGAGTCACTGCGTTGTATCGCCCCTGGCACAGAGTGTCACGCGCACTGTATCAGAGCCGGTACAGGCGGCACGACGCAGCCTCCAACCGCAATCGACGCAACCGCTCTAGCCCGGCCATTGCGCACTCCTGGCCCAGCCTTTGCTCTGGTTCTGCGCAGCTGCATCACCAGAACAAACATAAGAATCAGGAGATATTCAGCATGCGTTACGCCCATCCCGGTACCGAAGGTGCCCTCGTTTCCTTTAAATCCCGTTACGGCAACTACATCGGCGGCGAGTTTGTCGCGCCGATCAAAGGCCAGTACTTCACCAATACCTCGCCGGTGAACGGCCTGCCGATTGCCGAGTTCCCGCGCTCCACTGCCGAGGATATCGACAAGGCCCTCGACGCCGCCCACGCCGCCGCCGACGCCTGGGGCCGCACGTCGGTGCAGGAGCGCTCGCTGACCCTGCTGAAGATCGCCGACCGCATCGAAGCCAACCTGGAAGTGCTGGCCATCACCGAAACCTGGGACAACGGCAAGGCCGTACGCGAAACCCTCAACGCGGACATCCCCCTCGCCGCCGACCACTTCCGCTACTTCGCCGGCTGCCTGCGCGCCCAGGAAGGGAGCGCTGCCGAGATCGACGGCAACACCGTGGCCTATCACATCCACGAGCCGCTTGGCGTGGTCGGGCAGATCATCCCGTGGAACTTCCCGCTGCTGATGGCCGCCTGGAAGCTCGCCCCGGCCTTGGCCGCCGGCAACTGCGTGGTATTGAAACCGGCCGAGCAAACGCCGCTGGGCATCAGCGTGCTGATGGAGCTGATCGGCGATCTACTGCCGCCCGGCGTGCTCAACGTGGTGCAGGGTTACGGCAAAGAAGCCGGCGAAGCCCTTGCTACCAGCAAGCGCATCGCCAAGATCGCTTTCACCGGCTCCACCCCGGTGGGCGCGCACATCATGAAATGCGCCGCTGAGAACATCATCCCAAGTACCGTAGAGCTGGGCGGCAAATCGCCGAACATCTTCTTTGAAGACATCATGCAGGCCGAGCAAAGCTATATCGAAAAAGCCGCCGAAGGCCTGGTGCTGGCCTTCTTCAACCAGGGTGAGGTGTGCACCTGCCCATCGCGGGCGCTGGTGCAGGAATCGATCTACCCGGCCTTTATGAAAGAGGTGATGAAGAAGGTCGAGCAGATCAAACGCGGCGACCCGCTGGATACCGAGACCATGGTCGGTGCCCAGGCATCCGAGCAGCAGTTCGACAAAATCTTGAGCTATCTGGAGGTTGCCAAGCAGGAAGGCGCCGAACTGCTGACCGGCGGCGCGGTGGAAAAACTCAGCGGCACCCTGGACGGCGGCTATTACATCCAGCCAACCCTGCTCAAGGGCCACAACAAGATGCGCGTGTTCCAGGAAGAAATCTTCGGCCCGGTGGTCAGCGTCACCACCTTCAAGGACGAAGCCGAAGCCCTGGCGATTGCCAACGACACCGAGTTCGGCCTCGGCGCCGGCCTGTGGACCCGCGACATCAACCGCGCCTACCGCATGGGCCGGGCGATCAAAGCCGGTCGCGTGTGGACCAACTGCTACCACCTCTACCCCGCCCATGCTGCCTTCGGTGGCTATAAGAAGTCCGGCGTCGGCCGTGAAACCCACAAAATGATGCTCGACCACTATCAGCAGACCAAGAACCTGCTGGTGAGTTATGACATCAACCCGCTGGGCTTCTTCTAAGCCACCCTGCGCAACCGTGGCCGATGGCGCAAAACGACATCGGCCCGCCAACTTGCACCCAGGTCTAGACCAGGGCGCGAGTTGGCACAGCGGTTGCTGATCCACTGGGTAACACTTTCCCCTCAAATAGCTACACGTCTGGCCGGGCCTGGGCTGCGGCCAGCGTGTTGATAAGGAATTCCCATGGCAGCAGAACAAACCAGTGCGGTAGGTCTACCGCAAGGCACCGATTTAGAGCAGGTCGATGCCGATTACTTCCAAAGCAGGCAGTTGAAGAAAGGCGCAGCAGGCTGGGTCTTGCTGGTCGGCCTGGGCGTGGCCTACGTGATTTCCGGTGATTACGCCGGCTGGAACTTCGGTCTGGCCCAAGGCGGCTGGGGCGGCATGTTTCTCGCCACCCTGCTGATGGCGTTGATGTACCTGTGCATGTGCTTCTCCCTGGCGGAACTGTCCTCGATGATCCCCACCGCCGGTGGCGGCTATGGCTTTGCCCGCAGCGCCTTCGGCCCCTTGGGCGGTTTTCTCACCGGCACGGCGATCCTCATCGAATACGCCATTGCCCCGGCCGCGATTGCGGTGTTTATCGGTGCTTATTGTGAGTCGCTGTTCGGCATTGGCGGCTGGGCGATCTACCTGGCCTTCTATGTGCTGTTTATCGGCATCCATATCTTCGGCGTCGGTGAGGCGCTGAAGCTGATGTTTATCATCACCGCCGTGGCCGCAATTGCCCTCGGCGTGTTTATCGTCGCGATGGTGCCGCACTTCTCGGTGGCCAACCTGCTCGATATTCCGGTGACTGAGGCCTCTGGCGCCAGCAGCTTCCTGCCGTTTGGCTATGTCGGCGTGTGGGCGGCGATCCCCTATGCGATCTGGTTCTTCCTCGCAGTCGAAGGCGTACCACTGGCCGCTGAAGAAACCCGCAACCCGCAGCGCGACATGCCACGCGGGCTGATCGGCGCCATGCTGGTGCTGCTGGCCTTTGCGCTGCTGATTCTGGTGGTGGGCCCAGGCGGCGCCGGCGCCAACGCGCTGATGGCCTCCGGCAACCCGCTGGTGGAAGCCCTGACCATTGCTTACGGCGAATCCACCTGGATGAGCAGCTTCGTCAACCTGATCGGCCTGGCCGGTTTGATTGCCAGCTTCTTCTCGATCATCTACGCCTACTCCCGGCAGATCTTCGCCCTGTCGCGCGCCGGCTACCTGCCGCGTTCGCTGTCGCTGACCAACAAGAACAAGGCGCCCGTATTGGCCTTGATCGTACCGGGTCTGATCGGTTTTGCCCTGTCACTGACGGGCCAGGGTGACCTGCTGATTCTGGTCGCGGTGTTCGGCGCTACCATCTCCTACGTGCTGATGATGGCCGCGCACATCACCCTGCGTGTACGCCGTCCGGAGATGCATCGCCCGTACCGCACCCCAGGCGGCATCGTCACCTCAGGCATCGCCCTGGTGCTGGCTTGCGTCGCGGTAGTGGCTGGATTCCTGGTTGACCCACGGGTGGTGATTGGCGCGGCGATTATCTATGCCGTATTGATCGCCTACTTTGTCATCTACAGTCGCCATCATCTGGTGGCGGGTACGCCGGAAGAAGAATTCGTCGCCATCGGCAAAGCCGAAGCGGCGCTCAAGTAATGCCCGCCGCGCTGGCGCAGTTGCGCCAGCGCGGTGTTTTGGAGACACGCGATGTCCAGTTTTAAGCACACGGTAGGCGGTGAAACCTACCGTTTCGACAGCTTGGCCGAGGTGATGGCCAAGGCCAGCCCGGCACGCTCCGGTGACTTTCTCGCCAGTGTGGCAGCGAGCAATGCCGGTGAGCGTGTCGCCGCGCAAATGGCCCTGGCCGATATCCCGCTCACGCATTTCCTCACTGAGGCGCTGATCCCCTACGAGGCGGATGAAGTCACCCGCCTGATTATCGACACCCATGACGCCGCCGCTTTTGCCCCGGTGAGCCACCTGACCGTGGGCGGCTTTCGCGACTGGCTGCTCAGTGAGCATGCCGACGAAACGGCCCTACGTGCCTTGGCCCCCGGCCTGACGCCGGAAATGGCCGCTGCCGTGTCCAAAATCATGCGCGTACAAGACCTGATTTTGGTCGCGCAAAAGGTCAGTGTGGTCACCCGCTTTCGCAACACCGTCGGCCTGCGCGGGCGCATGTCGACGCGCTTGCAGCCCAACCACCCGACCGATGAACCGGCCGGCATCGCCGCGAGCATTCTCGATGGCCTGCTCTACGGCAACGGCGACGCCATGATCGGCATCAACCCGGCTACCGACAGCACCAGCTCGATCTGCGAGATGCTGAAAATGCTCGACGGCATCATCCAGCGCTATGAAATCCCCACCCAGGCCTGTGTGCTGACCCACGTCACCACCTCGATCGAGGCGATCAACCGGGGCGTACCGCTGGACTTGGTGTTCCAGTCGATTGCCGGCACCGAGGCGGCCAACGCCAGCTTCGGCGTCAGTCTCAAGGTGCTGCAGGAAGGCTATGACGCTGGCCTGAGCCTCAAACGCGGCACCCTCGGCGACAACCTGATGTACTTCGAAACCGGCCAGGGCAGCGCACTATCAGCTGGCGCCCATCATGGCCTCGACCAGCAAACCTGCGAGACCCGCGCCTACGCCGTGGCCCGCCACTTCAAGCCGTTTCTGGTGAATACCGTGGTCGGCTTTATCGGCCCGGAGTACCTCTACAACGGTAAGCAGATTATTCGCGCCGGTTTGGAAGACCACTTCTGCGGCAAGTTGCTGGGCCTGCCGATGGGCTGCGACATCTGCTACACCAACCACGCCGAAGCCGATCAGGACGACATGGACGTGCTGCTGACCCTGCTCGGCGTGGCCGGCATCAACTTCATCATGGGCATCCCCGGCTCCGATGATGTGATGCTCAACTACCAGACCACTTCTTTCCACGATGCCCTGTATGCCCGGCAAAGCCTGGGCCTGAAACCGGCCCCGGAGTTTGCCGACTGGCTGCAACGCATGGGCATTCTCAGCCAGGTAGATGGCCGCCCGCGCTTGGGTAACAACCTGCCGCCGGCATTTCGCCAGGCGCTGGCGCAGTTGGGTTAATTAAGGAGCCGCCTATGTTTGATGACAGCCCAGTCAGCGGCGCCAGCGAAAATCCCTGGCAGCAGCTGCGTAACCTAACCCCCGCGCGTATCGCACTGGGTCGCGCCGGCACCAGCATGCCGACCGGCGCGCAACTGGATTTCCAGTTTGCCCACGCCCAAGCCCGCGATGCCGTGCACCTGCCGTTCGATCACGCCAGCCTGAGCGCCGCCCTGGCGCACCAGCAGCAATCCAGCCTGCTGCTGCACAGCGCCGCCAAAGACCGCGACACCTACCTGCAACGGCCTGATCTGGGCCGTCGCCTGAGCCATGAGTCGGCCGAACTGTTGAATCAGCACCGCGAGAACAATCCGGACGGCTACGACCTGGCCATCGTCATCGCCGACGGCCTCTCCGCCCTGGCCGTGCACCGTAACGCCCTGCCGATGCTGGAGCGCATTCAAGAACACGCCACCGCCGAAGGCTGGAGCCTGTCGCCCGTTGCGCTAGTGACGCAGGGCCGGGTGGCGGTGGCCGATGAAGTGGCCGAACTACTCGGCGCGCGCATGGTGGTGATCCTGATTGGCGAACGTCCAGGCCTGAGTTCACCAGACAGCCTGGGGCTGTACTTCACCTACGCGCCTAAGGTTGGCCTGACCGACGCCTACCGCAACTGCATCTCCAATGTGCGCCAGGAAGGTTTGACCTACGCAATGGCAAGCCATCGCCTGCTGTACCTGATGCGCGAAGCCTGCCGCCGTCAGCTGTCGGGAGTTAACTTGAAAGATGAAGCCGAAGTACCGCTGCTGGCAGGCTCCAGCACGCGCGAAAATTTCTTGTTGGGTTAGGCGCAGAGCGGTGGGCAGCATGCCTGGCCACGCGGAAGGGGCATTAGCCGCGATAGATTCAGCCTGGTTATCGCCCCTTGCGGCAAAAGCGCAGCGCCGCCAACGTGCCCGCACACAGCAGAGATTGCAAGGGCTTGCAGGCAAACAACTGTTTGGATTGCACTTTCAAAAAGCTTTAGGCAGCATCGGGAGCGTTCGCAGGCAGCGCTGCCGTGTTGCCGAAGCCATCCACACGACTGAAGTAGAGGCTCACCATGCGCATTGTCCAAGCGACCCTGGAGCATCTGGATCAACTGACACCGCTGTTTGTTAACTACCGCGAACACTTTGGCCAGCTGCCCTACCCTGATTCCTCACGTAAATTCCTGGAAAACCGCATCACGCGCAAAGAGTCAGTTATCTACCTGGCCATGGCCGATGACGACGACAAAATTCTCGGCTTCTGTCAGCTCTATTCGAGCTTTTCCTCGTTGTCACTCAAGCGTGTGTGGATTCTCAACGACATCTACGTCTGCCAGGATGCACGCCGCCAATTGGTCGCCGACCGCCTGATCCAGACCGCCAAGCAAATGGCCAAAGAAACCAACGCCGTGCGCTTGCGCGTTGCATCCAGCGTCAACAACGACGTTGCACACAAGCTCTACGAGTCCATCGGTTTTAAAGAAGACACCGAGTTCAAGAGCTTTGTCCTGCCCATCACCGAAGATTTCACCGCGCCGTAACCTGCCCAGCCAGCGACGCGCCGCGCGCTGCTGGCTCAGCCCCTCAGCCTTTTAGGCTAAGCCACACGCCCACCACGAGCTGTACCACCAGCACACCCAACGCCGCCAGTTGCCAGCTGTGCCGCGTGCGGCGCGTGGGTGCTGATTGATGCTGTAGCGGCTGACGCAGCGCCAGGGCAAATTCCGACAACGCCTCAAAGCGCGCCTCCGGCCTGGGCGCCAAAGCCCGCGCCAGCACACCATCCCACCCCATCGGTACACGCACCTTGAACTGCGCCAAGGGTACGTAACGGCTGGTGTGGTCCGCATCCGTCTGCGCGGCCTCAGGCCAGTGCCCGCAAATCATCCAGCAGGCCAGTGCGGCGAGGGCGAACTGATCGGCGCGGCCATCCACTGCTGCGCCTGCGCGCACCTCGGGAGCCAACGGCAGCGCCTGCGCGGGCAATGCCTGCTGCGGCACCCCCGGCAACAGCGCGGCATGTTCGGGCAGCAACAGCACTCGCCCGCTGTCATCGACCAGGATATTGCGCGGGTCCAGCCACAGCCCCTGCATCCCGCGGCGCTGCAGGCCGCGCACAGCGCTGATCAGCGGCTCAAGCACAGCCAGTACCGTCGCCGCGGCTAATCTCCCTTGACCAGTACGCCACTCAACCAGACTGCGCATGCCCGTACTGACGGGCTCGACTAGCAAGAACGCATGACGGCGCGGCTGATGCGATGAAAGCACCTGCGGCAAGCCCGCCACAGCGCAGCGCCTCAACACCCACTCGCGCTGCCAGAAAACCTCCTCCGCCTGCTCGGCTAACCACAATAGGGCTTCACGCCCACGTGGGTCAGTGGCGCGAAACACCCGCCCCGGCGACCCATAGGCGCAAGCCGAAAGCAGCGTCCAGCCGTCCAGCTGCATGCCGGGCTGGGCGTTGTTGACCAACGCCCAAGGCTCTCGTGCAATCTGCTCTGGGGCATGCTCAGCACTGCCGGGCACCATCAGTGCGGCCGCACCGGGGGCCTGTAACAGAGGCGTAAACAACGCCGTGAGCGCCTCGCCTGTGAGTAACGGGCTGGCCGCACACAAATCCTGCAGGTCAGCCACATCCAGCAGCGGCTGCGGCGCTAACAGCAACAGCTCGCCAGGGTGTAGGGTCAGGCGATGCTGCACCAGCGCCAACTCAGGCTGCGCACCTAACGGCATCCCCTCGCGGCCCGGCAAGCAGCACACCTTGCCCTGTTGAGAACGCCATAACCCGATAGCCCCCGCTTGGAGAAACTGCGCGTGCGCGTTGTGCAGCAACAACACTCCGGCGTTTATCTGAGCCTGGCCACCTCCGGCCTGGCGCTGGCGAAACAGCTGCTGGTTAAACGCCGCCAACACCTGTCGCGCCGCCTGCGCATCGCTCCAGCCAGCAGGCGTACAACTGCAATCGGCCAGCAGGCCAGCGAGATACCGCTCTAGCGCGCGCACCACATCAGGGCACTCACGCGCCCAAAGCAGCACAACCAACAGCGCTGGCGAGCGCCCTTCACGCCCTGGCAGCCAGGTCGCACCGGCTCGCGCGGCCTGCATCGACAGGTCAACACCACTGCCGCAGAGCAGTTTGATGGTGGGATGATCAAGATGCGCAATCGACATTGGCAGCCCTCCCAGGTCGCGGATAGGCATGCCATTGCAGCCTTTGTGCCGACTTGCCCGGCATGGCCTCGGCGCTTATGGTGGGCGCGTCTTACTACCTGAGCAGAGCCCATGTGGTCGCTACGCGCCTGGCGCCGCCAACGCATCCTTGCCCGTCATCCCGTGAGCCGTGCTCAGTGGGACGCCGTGCTGCAGCACCTGCCAATCCTCGATGGCCTGGATGCCGCCGAGCAGCAACGGCTGCGCGAACGCGCGGTGCTGTTCTTGCACCATAAACACCTCACTGCTCTGCCGGGCCTCGAACTGGATACTCACGCCCGCCTGCTGCTGGCGGTGCAGGCCGAATTGCCACTGCTGCACCTGGCCGACCTTAACTGGTACCAGGGTTTTCATGAAATCGTGCTTTACCCGGATGATTTCGTCAGCCCGCAACGCCACCGTGATGCCAGCGGCGTGGTGCACGAATGGGAGGGCGAGCACAGCGGCGAAGCCTGGTTGCAAGGCCCGGTCATCCTCGCCTGGCCAGGGGTGCAGGCCAGCGGCCAATGGGACGGCTACAACCTGGTGATCCACGAACTGGCGCACAAGCTGGATACGCTCAACGGCGACGCCAACGGCTTACCGCCACTGCACAGCAGCATGCAGGTTGAAGCGTGGGCCCAAGCCATGCAGCGCGCGTTCGACCAGCTCAACGCGGAACTGGATGCCAACCCCGAAAGTGAGACGGCGATTGATCCCTACGCGGCGGAAAACCCCGCAGAATTCTTTGCAGTCACCAGTGAATACTTCTTCAGCGCACCAGACCTGCTCGCAGAAACCTTCCCCGCGGTATACGTGCAGCTAGCGCTGTTCTACCGGCAGAACCCGTTGACGCGCCTGCAACAGTTTCAAGAGCGCAACTTGGCTGACAGGGTTGTGGCCAAAAACGGCGAACACGCGACCATTGGCTAAACAAGCCGGCGTAGCAACGCTTGGGGAATATGCCTATAATCGCGCCACTTTTTTGGCCCACCCCTCGGGAGTCGCCCCATGAGCTACAGCAAGATCCCAGCCGGTAAAGACCTGCCGAACGACATCTACGTCGCCATCGAGATCCCGGCTAACCACGCGCCGATCAAATACGAAATCGATCACGACATCGATTGCCTGATGGTCGACCGCTTCATGGCCACCCCGATGTTTTACCCAGCCAACTACGGTTTTATCCCGCACACCCTGGCTGACGACGGTGACCCCCTCGACGTGCTGGTTGTGACCCCCTACCCAGTGGCGCCAGGCTCGGTTATCCGCGCCCGCCCAGTTGGCGTGCTGCACATGAGCGACGAAGCCGGCGGCGACGCCAAGCTGGTTGCCGTACCGCACGACAAACTCACCGTGCTGTACAAAGATGTTCAGGAATACACCGACCTGCCACCGCTGCTGATCGAGCAGATCAAGCACTTCTTCGAGAACTACAAAGATCTCGAGAAAGGCAAATGGGTCAAGGTTGAAGGCTGGGGCGGCGCAGAAGAAGCCCGTGATCTCATTACTAAGGCAGTCGCGGCTTACCAAAAATAAGCCAAGACCGTCCCCTAAAAGCCGGCCACAAGCCGGCTTTTTTATTGCCTTTTATTCACGATTACCATCAGTTAACAGCGGCTGGGTGACGCTACAATCGCCCCGGACAATAAGTTTGTCGCCGCGCGTCGGCGGCAATGCTGATAAATCAAAGCGATTGATAGCCGCCTTGGCTATAGTGGGTTAAACCTCGCAGGAGTTTCTTTGCATGAGCGAAACAGCCAATGAGCGTCGGCGCTTTCACCGCATCGCTTTCGACGCCCCCACCGAGATTGTGCAAGGCGAGCGGCGCTGGGCGGTCGAACTGCATGACGTCTCGCTGAAGGGCCTGCTGGTCAAGTGCCCGAACAATTGGAATGGCGACCCCAACCAGCCATTTGAGGCCAACATCAAACTGGCCGATGACACCCGCGTGGTGATGGAGGTGGTGTTGACCCGCACTCAGGCGGACCTCCTCGGCTTTGTCTGCCGGCATATTGACCTCGACTCAATCAGCCATTTGCGGCGTTTGGTGGAGCTCAATCTGGGCGATGAAAGCCTGCTTGAACGTGAACTCGCCGCCCTCGGCGCAGACGAATAAATAAAAAGGAGGCCTGGCCTCCTTTTTCAATTCCCCTTCTGTTCAGTTACTCAAACAATGCATCCAACGCCTGTTCCAGACGCGTCACGGCGATGACCTGCAACCCAGGCGGCGGGTCTTTCGGTGCATTGCCCTTGGGCACGATGGCACGCTTAAAGCCGTGTTTGGCGGCCTCCTTCAAGCGTTCCTGGCCACTCGGCACCGGGCGGATTTCGCCGGACAGGCCGACCTCACCGAACACCAGTAAGTCATGCGGCAGCGGCTTGTTGCGCAGGCTGGAAATCACCGCTGCCATTAGCGCCAGGTCCGATGCGGTTTCCAGCACCTTGACCCCGCCCACCACGTTGAGAAATACGTCCTGGTCATAGGTCGGAATGCCGCCATGCCGGTGCAGCACGGCCAGGAGCATGGCCAGGCGGTTCTGGTCCAGCCCCAACGTCACGCGGCGCGGGTTGGCCATATGGCTGGTGTCCACCAACGCCTGCACCTCGACCAACATCGGCCGGGTCCCTTCCCAGGTGGCCATCACTACACTGCCAGGCACTTCTTCCTGAGCGCGAGTGAGAAAGATTGCCGAGGGGTTGGTGACTTCTTTCAGGCCCTTGTCGGTCATGCCGAACACGCCCAGCTCGTTGATCGCGCCGAAGCGGTTCTTCACCGCCCGTAGCAGACGCAAACGGCCGTCGGACTCGCCCTCGAAATACAGCACGGTGTCGACCATGTGCTCAAGCACGCGCGGCCCGGCCAGCGCGCCCTCCTTGGTCACATGCCCCACCAGAAAGATCGCCGTGCCGCTCTGCTTGGCGAAGCGCACCAGCAACGCTGCACTTTCGCGCACCTGAGACACCCCGCCAGGCGCCGAGGACAGTTGTTCGGTAAAAATGGTCTGGATCGAGTCGATCACCATCACCTTGGGCTTTTCCAGGCGCGCAGTGGCGATGATGCTTTCGATGCAGGTTTCGGTCATCACCTTGAGCTTGTCTTCCGGCAAACCCAGGCGCCGGGCACGCATGGCCACCTGCTGCTGAGATTCCTCACCCGTGACATACAGCGCAGGAAAGCGCGTGGCGATGTTGCACAAGGTTTGCAGCAGGATGGTTGACTTGCCGATGCCAGGGTCGCCACCGATCAGCACCACGGAGCCATCGACCAGACCGCCGCCGAGCACGCGATCCAGCTCGCCAGAAGCGGTGGAGAAACGCGGCACTTCCTCGACGCTGACCTCCGCCAGGGTTTTGATTTGCACCTGCTCGCCCGCCCAGCCAGAGCGCCCGCTGGGAGTGGCGGCATTGGCTTCAAGCAGGGTCTCAACCAGGGTGTTCCAGGCGCCACATTCGCCGCACTGGCCGGCCCATTTGGGGAAGGTTGCGCCGCACTCGGTGCAACCATACATGCGCTTGGCTTTGGCCATGCCGGACTCCTATGAACGCGGAGCCCGGATCATACGAAATAGCTGGATATATTTACAGCACTGCAGCGTCAGGATTTGCAGCCATTGCCACACCCGCAACATTGCCCAGCGGCACGTTTGAGACGGCGCGCCAGTTCGTCTTTGAGGCCAACACGCTCCTGCTTGAGAGATAGCAGAGCGTCGTCTGCCAGTAGCTCGTTACCGGCTTCGACCCGGCAGATGCGCTTGTCCAGCGTTTCATAGGTGTCAGCCATGCGGGCAAAGTCGGCGTCGCCAAGGCGCAGCTCATGCAGCGCGCCGCGCAGTTCAGGGAAATCTTTGATCAGCGGATGGTGTTCAACGTGCATGCTGGCACTCCTCGGGGATAGTCACTGCCTGCAGCCTATCCCTTGACCCGGGTGCATCACTTGACCCGGGTCAAGCCAGCAACGTTATGGAACCTTATGCAGAAATACGGCGAGTTCGTCCTTGAGGCTGACGCGCTGCATTTTCATGCCAAGCAACTGCAACTCATCTATCGCCACACGACCGCTTTCTGCCTCATAGATGCGCTTATCGAGCGCCTCATACTCCTCGGCCAGCCGCGCGAAATGCCCATTACTGGACAACAACGCATGCAACTGGGCTTTTAACTCGGGAAACTCGCGGTGCAGGGGGTGATGTTCCAGTGGCATAACGGCATCCTCATGGCGGGTTCGTGTTGAGACTAGCCCAGTCATGCCGGCTCTGCCGTGGCACCCTGAAATGAGGACTGAAAACCAACTTCTGCTATCTTATCCCTCAATTGCAGAACACTAGAGAACTGGTAATGGGTACAACAATCGGATGCGCGGCTTGCCGCGACGGCCAAGGCCTTGGCTTTCCTATCAGCATGGCCTTTCAACCCATCGTCAATATGAGCACGGGCACCGTCTTTGCCCACGAGGCCTTGGTGCGTGGCGCGGCGGGGGAATCTGCGGGCAGCCTGCTGAGCCAGCTCAACAAAGACAACCTCTACCCCTTTGATCAAATCTGCCGAATTACCGCCCTGGAATGGGCGGCCAAACTGCAGGTTCCGGCGATGGTCTCAATCAATTTTATGCCCAATGCGGTGTACAAACCGGAGACCTGCATTCGCGCCACACTGGAGGCGGCTCAGCGGTTTAACTTCCCGCTGGAGCGAATCATCTTCGAGGTCACCGAGCAGGAGCAGGTGCTGGATATCGACCACCTCACCAATATCCTGCGTGCTTACCGCAAACAGGGCTTTATGACGGCAATTGATGACTTCGGCGCAGGCTATGCCGGCCTCAACCTGCTGGCCGATTTCCAGCCCGACCTGATCAAACTGGACATGCACCTGATCCGTGATATCGACAAGGACAGCGTGCGCCAAATACTGGTCGAGACCACCTTGCAGATGTGCCGCAAGCTGAATATCCGGGTCATTGCCGAAGGCATCGAAAGCCTGGACGAATTGCGGGTGTTGCAGGCCATGGGCGTGGAGTTGTTTCAGGGGTATTTGCTGGCCAAGCCGGGCTTCCAATCACTGCCGGAAATCAACTACCCAGTCTGAGAAGTCGCTGGCAAGCGGCGTGCGCTGGATTACACTCAGCGCAGCCTCACTTACCAGGGAAAGCAGCATGAGCATAATCAGTGAATTCAAGGCCTTTGCAGTCAAAGGCAACGTGGTCGACATGGCCGTGGGCATTATTATCGGCGCGGCTTTCGGCAAGATTGTTTCGTCGTTTGTTGGTGATGTGATCATGCCGCCTATTGGCTTGTTGATCGGTGGGGTCGACTTCACTGACCTAGCCGTCACATTAAAGGCCGCTGAAGGTGAAATGCCGGCAGTGATGCTCAGTTACGGCAAATTCATCCAAACCGTACTGGATTTCATCATCGTGGCCTTCGCCATCTTTATGGGGGTAAAGGCCATCAACCGCCTCAAGCGCGAAGAAGCGGCCGCGCCAGAAGCGCCACCCGCCCCTAGCAAAGAGCAGGAATTGCTCAGTGAAATCCGCGACCTGCTCAAAGCGCAGCAACGCCAAGACTGAGCCCCCGCGCGGAGGGCCGCGTGCCCTCCCGTACACGATTTGTTGCAGCTTGCTCACTGGCCGTCCGCGCGTTTACGGCCGGTTCGTGTAAATTGACTTTCCCTTAGCTACTTCCTCCCGTCGATGACCCTCCTGATTGCGTTCGCAGTTCTGTCCATTCTTGTTTCATTCATCTGTTCCATTCTTGAAGCTGCGTTGCTGTCATTGACGCCCAGCTATATTGCCCAGCAAAAGGTAACCAAGCCCAAGCTCTACGAGCGTTTGAAAGGGCTAAAAGACAAGATTGACCAGCCACTGGCCGCGATCCTCACGCTGAACACCGTAGCCCACACCGTCGGTGCTACGGGCGTTGGTGCGCAAGTTACAGTGGTTTTTGGTGACGGCTATCTGGGTATCGCCTCGGCGGTGATGACCCTGCTGATCCTAGTGCTCTCGGAAATTCTGCCCAAGACCATCGGTGCGCGTTACTGGCCCACGTTGGCGCCCTACCTGCCGAGCCTGCTGGGCGGCATGATTGTGCTGCTCAAGCCGTTTATCGCCCTGTCAGACATGATCATGCGGTTATTCGGCGGCAAGGAACCCGAGCACGACATCCGCCAGGAGATCAAAGCCCTGACCCTGCTTGGCCGTGAAGTGGGCAAGCTGGATGAGGACGAGCAGCGGGTGATCAGCAATATCCTCGACCTGCACGAAATCAAGCTGCGCGACATCATGACGCCGCGGATTGTCTGCGAGTTCGCGGCGCCCGATGACACGGTCAGTGCGTTCAAGGCGCGCGTAAAAGAGAGCCAGTTCTCCCGCTACCCGGTGATTGGCGAGAATGAATCGCCCCTGGGTGTGGTGTTCCGCTATGACGCCCTGTCCGCCGAAGTCGACGATGCGCCGGTATCGAGCATCCTCAAGCCGCTTAAGGTTGTATCCGACAGCATGAGCGTCGAGCACCTGATGACGCAGATGATGCATGAGCGTCAGCACATGTGCCTGGTGTATGACGAGTTCGGCAGCTGGCGCGGCTTGGTCACCATGGAAGACATCGTGGAAACCATCATCGGCAAGCCAATCCTTGATGAAACCGACGACATTCCGAATATGCGCCGCTTTGCCAAGCGCCGCTGGGAACACCGGATTAAGGCCATCCGCGAGGAATAACCGCTACCAGTAGTTCTCGACAGCCACCTGCCCTGGCCGTCGGCTCAGGCTGAGCTGCAGGTCGCGCTGCTTGAGCAGCGCACGGGTGTCGTCGATCATCTGCGGGTTGCCGCAGATCATCAGCCGTGAATAGGCCGGGGCCAGGCTCAGCCCCGCCGCACGCTCCAATTCGCCACTGGCCAGCAAGGTAGTGATGCGCCCATGCAGGCAACCGGGCACCTGCTCACGGGTCACCAGGGGCAGGTAGACAAACCGCTCGGCGTACTCCTGCAGATGCTCCTGCTGCATCAAGCCTTCAATCAGCGGCTGATAAGCCAACTCGCTGGCCGTGCGCGCGCTGTACACCAACACCACCCGTTGAAAGCGCTGCCACACCTCCAGCCCCTGCAAAATCGACAGAAATGGCGCCAACCCCGTGCCGCTGGCTAATAGCCAGAGATCACGGCCATCGGCGAAACGGTCGAGGGTGAGAAAGCCCAAGGCTTTTTTCTCCACCAGCAGGCGGTCGCCAACCTGTAAGCGGTTCAGCTCGGAGGTGAACTCACCGTCCGGCACGACGATGGAGAAGAACTCCAGAAACTCATCATGCGGCGCCGAGGCCATCGAATAGGCGCGCCAAACGTGTGTACCGTCAGCCTTCTGCACGCCCAGGCGAGCAAACTGCCCGGCATTGAACCGAAACCCGGCATCACGGGTGCAACGCAGGCTGAACAGGCTGGGCGACCAGACATGAATAGCGGTGAGGGTTTGCTGGGTGTACTTGTCTTCGCTGACAGTCATACTTGATCCACTCCGGTGACGTTAGCCCAGTGTCCCGCAATCCGACTCGCACAAACACCAGCAGCCTATATGCCTATATTCGTTACGCCTTTCGCCCAACTTGACCTCATCCGCCAACCTGACCAACTGCACGAGCCGTTGCAGGCCTTTGATGCCGCCGACGAATACCTGCTCACCCATGTGCACGCGCAGGGGCTACCTGATAACGCGCGGGTGTTGGTGCTCAATGACAGTTTCGGCGCATTGGCAGCCAGCTTGGCCGACCGGGCCGATGTCACCAGCAGCGGCGACTCACACCTCGGGTATCTGGGGCTGCAGGTCAACCTGCAGCGTAATCAGTTGCCGCCGCAGGCGGTGCGTTTTGTTCCGAGCAGTGCAACCGCCCAAGGGCCATTTGATTGGGTACTGGTCCGCGTACCCAAAACCCTGGCACTGCTGGAGGAACAACTGATTCGCCTACACGGCCAACTCGCCCCCGGCGCGCAGGTAATCGCTGCTGCCATGGTCAAGCACCTGCCCCGCGCAGCGGGTGACCTGCTGGAGCAATACATCGGCCCCGTGCAGGCTTCGCTGGCGGTGAAGAAAGCCCGCCTGCTGTTCGCCACGCCACAAGCCAAGCCAGCCCCCGTGTCGCCCTACCCCACGCGCTACCGCCTCGACACGCCGGCCATCGAGCTGTGCAACCATGCCAATGTGTTCTGCCGTGAAGACCTGGATATCGGCACCCGCGCATTCCTACCGCACGTGCCCAAGCACCTCAGCCGCCTGCGCGTGGCGGATTTAGGCTGCGGCAACGGCGTGCTCGGCATCGCCTACGCGCTGGGCAGCCCACAGGCCGAACTGACGCTGGTGGATGAGTCCTACATGGCGGTGCAATCGGCCGAGGAAAACTGGCGCACCGCCCTCGGCGAGCGCCCTGTGCATATCCGCGCTGACGATGGTTTGTCCGGGCAGGCGCCAGAATCACTGGACCTTGTGTTGTGCAACCCACCGTTTCACCAGCAACAAGTGGTGGGCGACTTTCTCGCCTGGCGCATGTTCCAACAGGCCAAGGCCGCCTTAGTCACCGGCGGTGAACTGTGGATCGTCGGCAACCGCCATCTGGGCTACCACGCCAAGCTCAAACGCATGTTCCGTGGCGTTGAACAGGTGGCGGCCACGCCAAAGTTTGTGGTGCTCAAAGCAATTAAGTAAGGCGCCCCTCGCCACTCAAGTCGGCCGCACAGCACTCAATCCGTCGAGATACCGCTCGTGGCGGCCAGCCGGCCGCCCGCTGCCTGCGCGCGCCGTGAATAACCCAGTACTTACGAATTTTTCACATTCTTTTGACAGGAATTTGAATACCGAGCCCCTAGGATGCGGGCATTGATTGCAGCTGCGCACTTCCCAGGCGACTCGCCTCATTACTCGGTACGCCATACCTCCTACGCTGGCGCGAAATCCACGTGGGTGAATACTGGCTCACTGAGTAAGACCGCACTCGCGCGCTGAGCCTGCAGCCCCCCAACAGGAACCTGATTGATGCTCGCCACGTCCACTCGCTACGCCTCGGGCCGTAACGGCTTGCGCCAACACCTGCTGTTCGCCGTACTGAGCGGCGTTTTATTGATGCTGCTGTACAGCATGCTGCGGGTGGCTCTGCTGGTGTACAACCATGAGTTGATTGGCGCGACCACTACTCGTGACCTGCTGGAAGCCTTTGGTAACGGCCTACGCTTTGATCTGCGCCTGGTGACCTTCGCGCTGGCTCCATTGGTTTTGGTGATTGGCAGCCGGCGCTTGATGGCGGCGCGGACCTGGCAGCTGACCTGGCTCAGCGCAGTGGCCAGCCTCACCTTGTTTCTCGGCATGCTGGAGCTGGACTTCTACCGCGAGTTTCATCAGCGCCTCAATGCCCTGGTTTTTCAGTACCTCGGCGAAGACCCGACCACGGTGATGAGCATGCTTTGGCATGGCTTCCCGGCGGGGCGTTACCTGATTGCCTGGGTACTGGCCACCTGGCTGTTGTTCAAGGCCCTGCAAGCCATTCACCGCCGAGTACCGCCAGCGGACCCGCGCCTTACAAAGGCATCGGGCGAGCGCTGGTATTGGCGTATCAGTGTCTTCACCCTGTGCCTGTTCCTCGCCGTGTTGGCCGTGCGCGGCACCTTGCGTCAGGGCCCACCGCTGCGCTGGGGCGATGCCAGCACCACCGAATCAGTATTTGCCAACCAACTGGGACTCAACGGCACCCTGACACTGGTCGATGCTGGCAAAGCGCGCTGGTCAGATCACCGTGATAATCAGTGGAAAGCCCGCTTGCCCGCCGCCGAAGCCCAAGCGCTGGTAAGGCAAATGTTGCTGACCCCGCAGGATCAGCTGATTGATGGCCACGACGCGGCGATCCGGCGGATCAGCACCCCGGCGCCGCACCTGCAATTGCCTGTGCGCAATGTGGTAGTGATCCTCATGGAAAGCTTCGCCGGGCACTACGTCGGCGCGCTGGGTGGCCGCGGCAACGTCACCCCCAACTTCGACCGCTTAAGCCAGGAGGGCCTGCTGTTCACCCGCTATTTCTCCAACGGCACCCACACTCACCAAGGCATGTTCGCCACCATGGCCTGCTTCCCTAACTTGCCCGGCTTCGAGTACCTGATGCAAAGCCCGGAGGGCTCGCATGATTTTTCGGGCCTGCCGCAGCTGTTGGGAGACCGTGGCTACGACGACCTATACGTGTACAACGGCGACTTTGGCTGGGACAACCAGAAAGGCTTCTTCGGCAACCAAGGCATGAGCCATTTCATTGGCCGCAACGACTATGTCGACCCGGTGTTTTCCGACCCAACCTGGGGCGTCTCCGACCAGGACATGTTTAACCGCGCTGACCAGGAACTGCGCAAGCTGGATCGCCAGCGGCCGTTCTATGCCCTGCTGCAAACCCTGTCCAACCACACCCCTTACGCCCTTCCCGAACCGCTGCCGGTGGCACCAGTCAGCGGCTTCGGCTCCAACGACGAACACCTCACGGCCATGCGCTATTCCGACTGGGCCCTGGGCCAGTTTTTTGAGAAAGCACGCAGCGCGCCTTACTTCAAGGACACCCTGTTCGTGATCGTCGGCGACCACGGCTTTGGCAGCCCCGAGCAGCTCAGCGACATCGACCTGTATCGCTTCCACGTACCCTTGCTGCTGATTGCCCCCGGTATCCAAGGGCAATTTGGCCAGCGCAACGACATTGCCGGCACCCAACTGGACATTGTGCCCACCATCATGGGCCGCTTGGGCGGGCCGGTGCAGCAGCAGTGCTGGGGTCGCGACCTGTTGGCGCTGAACCCTGCCGACCCAGGCATTGGCGTGATCAAACCATCAGGCAGCGACCAGACCGTCGCCCTGGTTTCCGGCAGCCACCTGATGATTCAGCCGCGTGGCGGCGCAGCGCGCCTGTACGACTACAGGCTGCACGAGAATGCAGGCGTCTCCCCCCTCGACAACGCAGCCCTGCAACAAGCGCTGCTGCCGCGCCTGCAGGCTTTTTTGCAGGTCGCCACCCAGAGCTTGCTGAGTAACACCGCAGGCGTCGGCGACAGCCAAGCCCGCACACGGCAGACCGCCTTGCAAGACGCCCCTGAAAACCGGTGATGACCATACGCTGGACGCACCGATTGTTGAGGACGGTATTCCAGCATGCCGCACAATGGCGCACGCGCGATGGTCAAGTGTGCAACCGAACACAGATCGAGCACGAATTCACGGCTGCGGGCTTTCGCATCACCGGCCATCGTGACCTCATCCCAGGCCTGGCCATGCTGCGCCTGTACGTGCTGCGCAAAAACAGTTGAAGCCGTCGCTACGACCTTGATCGACATGGCCTAACCCCCGAGGGCTGGGTATGCTGCACCTTTTTTGTGCGAGCGATTGCCATGCCTGTGTCCGATATTCTGCTGTTGGTACTTGCCGGGTTCGCTGCCGGCGGGATGAATGCACTGGCCGGGGGCGGAACGTTTTTCTCCTTCCCGGCACTGCTCGCAGCAGGGCTGCCGCCGGTAACAGCCAACGCCACCAACGCAGTTGCGCTATGGCCCGCCAGCCTGGCCGGCGCCTGGGCGGCGCGGGCATCACTGCGGCCACTGGGCGGTTATTTATGGCCCTTGCTGGCGGCAGGCCTGGCCGGTGGTTTGCTCGGTGGCGTGTTGCTGCTGCTGGGCGGTGATGCGGTATTTGCCAAACTCATTCCCTGGCTGTTGCTGCTCGCCACCGCGCTGTTTGCCGCCAGCCCCTGGCTCAGCCGCTGGTTGGCCGCGCGCCGTGGCGAAGCCGCGCAACCACCACACAGCCCGCTGTCGCTGGCGGCCCACGCCGGCGTGTCAATTTATGGCGGCTATTTCGGCGCCGGCATGGGCATTCTGCAACTGGCGGCGTTTTCCATTGAAGGCCACCCGCTGGCGCGCTCCAACGCTCTGAAAAACCTGATCTCGGCCGTCATCTATAGCGTGGCCACCGCCACCTTTATCATCGCTGGCCGGGTCAGTTGGTATGAGCTGGTGATTCTGCTGGTAGGGGCCACCGTCGGCGGTTATGTCGGCGGCGCACTGGGCCAACGCTTGCCCGCGCAACTGCTGCGCATGCTGGTGATCGGCGTGGGCAGCGGCATGACCGTCTATTACTTCTGGGTCACCTATTTCGCCCAATAACCCCGGCCAACCCGGTTCCTGAGTGCGCTCGGCAGCGGATGCCGAGCCTCCGCTCAAGCGCCGCTTGCACAGCGAGGATGAACCCCCGAAGCTATGCGCCTGTTTACTGGAGCGCCTGATGAACCTCGCCGAAATCACCACCCGCATGCATGCCATTCGTGACCACAACGACTGGCGGCCATTCCACAGCCCGAAGAACCTGGCCATGGCCGCCAGCGTGGAAATGGCCGAGCTGGTGGAAATTTTCCAGTGGCTGAGCGAGGCGCAGTCACGCCAACTATCCGCCGAACAACTCGCCCATGCCGGCCAGGAAGTCGGCGATATCGTCCTCTATCTGGTGCTGCTGTGTGGCGAACTGGGCCTGGACATGGAACAAGTGGTGCGCGCCAAGCTGGCCGATAACGAACGACGTTTTCTCGGAGAAACGCCATGAGTGATCGTCACTTCGACGAGCTGGCCACGCGCTTTGCCGAGAAGATCTACGGCGGTGCCAAGGGCGCGATTCGCCTGGCCGTACTTCAGGCCGATCTGGCCGAAGCCCTGCCCGAGCGCCCGCTGCGAGTGTTGGATATTGGCGCGGGGCTTGGCCATATGTCGCTGTGGCTGGCCGAACGCGGCCATCAGGTGACGCTGACCGAACCTGCCGAGCCGATGCTCAATGGCGCCCGCGAGCGCTTTGCTGCCGCAGGACAAGACGCCACCTTTATTCAGGCGCCTTGGCAAGACCTGCTCGGCCAGCTCGAGCAACCCTATGATTTGGTGGTGTGCCACGCGGTGCTGGAATGGCTGGCGGAACCGCACAGCATCCTGCCCGTGCTGCACCAGCTGTGCGCGCCGGGCGGCTGGCTGTCGCTGGCGTTCTATAACAAGGACGCACTGATCTACCGCAACCTGCTCAAGGGCCACTTCCGCAAACTGCGCAAAGCCGAGTTCGCCGGTGAGAAACAAAGCCTGACGCCGCAAATGCCGCTTGATCCGCGCGAGCTGGCGGCGCAACTTGAGACTAAGTGGCAGGTCGAAAGCCAGAGTGGCGTACGGGTGTTTCACGACTATATGCCACAGCCTTTCCAGGCCAAGGCCGAGCTGACTGACCTGCTGGAAATGGAGCTGGCCTACCGTCGCCACCCCAGCTTTGCCGGGCTGGGCCGTTATCTGCACTGGATCTGCCGGCCACGCTAACTGCCATCGCACTGGAGGCATGCAACGCGATGAAACAACTTGGCGCCTTACTGCTACTGGCCACCCTCGCGGCCTGTCAGAGCCACAACCCTTATGTCGCCGACAGCAAACCGCTGCCGCCGGCACCTGCGCACTCGCCGCAACAGCTGGACCGCAGCGCCTACCCCGCCGCGCCGCGCGACTATGGCCGCTACCGCACCTGGAGCTGGCAGCAGCTACCGGCTGGCAGCGCCTGGGCCAGCTCCGAGCAGGTGCAGGAAGCCCTGAGCAATGCCCTCGACCAACGCGGCCTGCGCCCGCATCGTGCCGGTAAAACCAGCGACCTCAAGGTCAGCGTCGAGCTGCGCTTGGAGCAACGTATCCGCCAGGTCAGCGAACGCTACGGCAGCCATTACGGCCACAGCCGTTATGGCGATGAGTACGGTATGTGGGGTAGCGCGCCGCTGGTACGCAGCTATACCGAAGACGTCATGGTGGTGCGCATCGAGTTATTCGATGGCCAAGATGGTCAGCTGATCTGGAGCGCCAGCGCTGAAACCCTCAGCAGCGGCAGCCAGAGTGAACGCGCCGCCGCGCTGCGCAATGCGCTACAACAGGCCCTGGCGGCATACCCGCCAAACTGATTGCTTAACCCGAGGAGAGCACCCATGCGTGCATCACTGCTGTTACTGCCCCTGCTGCTGATCCTCAGCGCCTGCCAGACGCCGCAGCTGGAACGCGACTTCGACCCCAACCGCGATTTTGCCGCCTACCGCAGCTGGAGCTGGCAGGAACCCGCCGTGCAATACAAACCCAACGATCCGCGCATCAACAGCGACCTCACCAGCCAGCGCATCCGCAGCGCTGTCAGCGAACAGCTCGACCAACGTGGCCTGCGCGCGGCAGCCGCAAACACGCCGGGCGACCTCAAGGTGCAAGTGTGGATGATCGTCGACAACCGCCAGCAGCAGGTCAGCACTCAGGTGGGCGGCTGGAGCGACCCATGGGGCGGCGGTTTCTGGGGCGGCCCGAGTTACGTGGAAACCCGCACCCTGGACTATCAGGTCGGCACCCTGCAGATCGACCTGCTCGACGGCAAGGACGGCAAACTGGTCTGGCGCGGCAGTGCCGAACAGGTGTTGCGCAGCCGCCAACCCAGCCCCAGCGAACGCGAAGCGTCGATTCGCGCAACAGTCGCCGAAGTGCTGAGCCAATACCCACCGCGCTGAGCGCACCTCACTAACAAGGATGTTGCATGAACCCAACCCCACACCTCAGCCATCGCCCCGCGGCGGCGGCTGACCTGGCTGAGATCGTCGGCTTTCCACAAAACGCCGATGAGCTGTTTTTCTGTTACCCAAAGGCCGATTGGCCATTGAGTATCGGTCAGCTGGCCGCCGCCATGGCCGAGCGCCGCGACAGTACCGTGGTGCTGCTCGATGGCCGGGTAGCCGGCTTTGCCAACTTCTACCAATGGCACTACGACGACCACTGCGCCCTCGGCAACCTGATGGTCGCCCCCTGGGCCCGTGGCCATGGCGTGGCGCACTATCTGGTGGCGGTGATGGAGCAGCTGGCGCGCGAGCATTACCACGCCAAACGCATGCAGGTGTCGTGCTTTAACGCCAACAGCGCCGGCCTGCTGCTTTACCCCAAGCTCGGCTATGCCTTGAGTGATGTGGTCGAACGGCGTGATCCCAAGGGCCAGCGCGTAGCTCTGATCCAGTTCAGCAAAACACTCTGAACCCCAGCTACATATCCCAGTCCGGCGCATCCTCCAACCGCTCAATCAGAAAATCCAGCAGCGCGCGCAACGCCGGTGGCATCTGCCGGCGCGTGCCGTAGAGGGCGTGGATGCCCAGTTGCTGCGGTTCGTAGTCAGGCAGCACCTGCACCAGCGCCCCAGAGCGCAAGTGTTCGCTGACCGAGTAACGCGGCTGCAGGCTGATGCCGATATCGGCCAGCACGGCCTCTAGCAGTACCATGGACTCATTGGCGCTGAGGTTGCCGCTGACCGCCACGGCATGCGGCTCACCGGCGCGAGTGAACTCCCAGATGCTGCGGCCAAAATAGGCATAACTCAGGCAATTGTGTTGGGCCAGGTCCTCGGGCCGCTGCGGCGTGCCATGCCTGGCCAGGTACGCGGGTGTTGCGCACACCACCGAACGGCACACCGCCAGCTGGCGGGCGATCAGGTTGGGGTCGAGCTGATTGGTGATGCGCAGGGCCAGGTCGATACGCGCTTCAACCAGATTGACCGCCTGGCTGCCCACCAGCAGATCGACGCTGACCTGCGGATACAGCCGGGTGAAGTCATCCAGTGCGTGCACCAGCCAGGCCTGGGCCAGCGACTGGCTGCAGGCGATGCGCAAGGTGCCACGCGGCGCAGCCTCATCGGTGCGGCTAACACTCTGCATGGCGTCGGCCATGGCCAGCATCTCGCGGCACTGGCCGAGCAACTGCTCGCCCGCACCGGTCAAGCTCAGCTTGCGCGTGGTGCGGTGCAGCAGGCGCGCGCCGACCCAGGCTTCCAGCTCGCCGAGATAGCGCGAAACCATCGCCCGCGACATCTCCAGCGCTTCGGCCGCAGCAGTCTGGCTGCCGCGCTCCACCACTTCGACAAATACCCGGGTTGCCGTTAGCCGATCCATGATTAGCCCACTTAGCGCAACAAATATGCGCAGATTAAGGGGCTTTTTGATCGATTTAAAGCAACTAAGATCGCCTCACTTACTCAACAGGAGATCACCATGTCGATTCTCGGCTACATGCGCAGCCTGCTTACCCTTGCCACCACCGCGATTGCCCAACCGCTGACCCTGGACGTCTACAACCCAGGCGACAAGGCGATTTTCCCCGTGACCTCGACACTGATCAGCGGCGAGCGCGATGCCATTCTGGTTGACGCACAGTTCTCCACCCGCGAAGCCCAGGAGTTGGTCGAGCGCATTCAAGCCAGCGGCAAAAACCTCACCACCATCTTTATCAGCCACGGCGACCCGGATTTCTACTTCGGCCTGGACACCCTGAGCCGCGCCTTCCCCAACGCCAAGGTAGTGGCCACGCCGCAGACCATCGCCTATATCGAGAAAAGCCGTGAACCGAAGCTGGCCTACTGGGGCCCGATCCTCAAGGACAGCGCACCGGCCCGCACAGTGGTGCCGCAAGCCCTGCAAGGCGACCACCTAAGCCTGGAAGGCCAGCGCATCGAGCTGATCGGCCATGACCCCAAGCACACCAGCCTGTGGATTCCGAGCATCAAAGCAGTGGTCGGCGGCGTGCTGACCTACGCCAACATCCACCCCTGGATTGCCGATGCACAAACAGCAGAGGCGCGTAAATCCTGGCTGAAATCACTGGATGAGCTGCAAGCGCTGGAGCCGAAAACCCTGGTGCCGGGGCACTTTATGGGCCAACCCAAGCTGAACCTGGATGACCTGCGCTTTACCCGCAACTACCTCAATGACCTAGAGGCCGTATTGCCCAACGCCAAGAACAGTCAGGCGCTGATTGCAGCGATGAAGGCCAAGTATCCAGCCCTGCTCGACGCCAGCAGCCTGGAACTGAGCGCCAAGGTACTCAAGGGTGAAATGCAGTGGCCGTAAGCCACAGCCGCTGATTAGCAACGCACCACACGCAAAAGGCCTGGGTCAAAAACCCAGGCCTTTTGCGTGCGCTAAGCGGCAATCTGGCTTTGCTCAGGCTGACGAGGCGGACAGTTTTTACGGCATACTCACCCGCTCTTTTGCCCTGGAGACACCCCATGCCTGCCCCGATCTGGTGGTTGCTGGCCCTGCCATTCATTGCCGGCGCTTGCCTGCCACTGCAAGCAGGCATTAACGGCCAACTGGCCAAACAGGTGTCCAGTGTATTGGCCGCAGCGCTGATTTCCTTCGCCGTGGGCACCCTGGCGTTACTGCTGTTAGTGCTCGCCCAACGCGAGTTTCCCAGCCTTGGCGCCCTCAAAGGCCTGACCTGGTGGCACTGGAGCGGTGGCCTGCTGGGGGTGATGTTTATCGCCACCGCCGCGTTTGCCGGCCCCAAGGTCGGTGCCGTGCTGTTTATGGCACTGGTGATCGCCGGGCAACTGAGCATGGCCCTGACCCTAGACCACTTCGGCTGGGCCGGCTTTCGCGAAGCGCCGATTACTGCGGGCAAAATCGGCGGCGTACTGCTGATCGTCGCCGGCATCTGGCTGATCCGCCGCAGTTAAGCGCCCGGCCGGCCTTCACGCTCAAAGCGGTAAAACAGGTTGGGTTCACTGACCAGATAAAGGTTGCCTTGGTTATCCAGGGTCAGCCCCTCGGCCTGTGGCACGCTGTCTTGCAGCCCGGCAAAGCCGCTGAGTAACGAGCGGAAGCTGATCAGCTTACCGTCCTCGGCGTCCAGCTCAATCATCAACTTGGACTCATCACTGAGCAGGGCCAGATGCCCGGTCTGCTCGTCGTAGTGCACCGATGACAGGTCCGTGGCAAACACCTTGTGCTCGATCCACGCCTGGCGGTCGATCACCTGCAAATTGAAGTCGCCTTGGACGCTGGATTTCAGGCCACGCACCTCGTACAGCTTGCGTGGTGAATGCTCCTTGACCACATACAGGCGGTCATTCGCGCGGTCATAGCCAACGCCTTCAAAACCTTTATTGCCACCGAGGTCGATGCCCAAGGTCAGCGCCCGGTGATCTTCACGAAACAGGGCGCCGGTTTTTTCCGGCAGCCGGACCACCACCAATGCCTGGTCGCGTTCCTCGGCCAGCAGCAAGAGGTTATCGCCCAGGTAGGTGATGCCTTCGACATCGCTGAAACCGCTGAGCGGATAACGCGCCAGCAGCTCGCCCTCCTTGCTCAGGGCCAGCAGCTCTTCAGGGTTATTGACCACCGCCCAGAGCTGGTCGCGCCCTTCGTCGTAGGTCAGCCCGGACAGGTTGTCGCTCACCCCGGCGACCGGCAACGCATCAATCCGCACTTGGTAGCCAGGCAACCACAGGCTGCGGTGTTGCCACTCGGTCTCATGCCAGGACGTCTTGATCCAGAAATACAGGCGGTTATCCAAATGCTGCACGCCCACCTGGTAAACCAGGGTCAGCGCCAGCAATAACAGCGCCCATTTCCATGGGCTGATCTCAGGTAGCCGTCCTAGCCCCCCTTTCGCAGCGGACATCATCAATAGTCTTACTCGCGTGCTGGCGGGAAACAGCAGTGTGCTGTGTAAACATGACAGCCCTGCACGCGCAAAATACAAGTGATCGCCCAGGCAGGGTTGCGGTTTTAGGAGTGCACGGCTGCGCAGGAGTTCCCCGCGCCAGCGCCAGGCCGGCCCCACGGATTTGGCTATGGGCGCCTACGGCCACTCGCGGATTCGTCAGTTCCTGGTCGGCAGCACCACCAGTACCCTGCTGCGCACCAGCAACAGCGCGCTGCTGATTCTGCGCTAAAGCCTCAGCGCCCGCCTCAAACAGCGCGATAGCAATCTGACAGCTTTTTCAAAAGCAACGCGTTATGCTGCGATCAGGCCTTTATTTTGTGATCACAGACCATGACTGAAGCCCAGGTCCCTCGCCAGCCACACGCCTTCGTCCTTTGGCGCGAAGCGCAGGACACGCGCATCCGCTCGCCGCTGGGAGGTATTTATTACCTACTGGCGTGGCTGCTGACCTGGATCTTCAGTGACGCCCCTGACTCGCTGCTACTGCCCGGAGCACTGGGCCTTGCCGTGTTTACCCTCTTGCTGGCACTGCGCGTGCTGCACCGCCTGCCGCAGGCGCAGACCAGCGAGTCGCTGGACCGCTGGCTCAATCTGCACTGGAGCCTGATTCTGATCACCGCACTGAGCTGGGGGCTTGCCCACGCCCTGGCGCAGAAAAGCCCGCTGTTCAGCAGTTCAGTGACCATCGCCACCCTCAGCACCATCGCCTTCAGCACCGCGCTGGCGTTTAACTTCGCCATGCGCAAAAAGCGCGCAATCCTCGCGCTGTTGCTGATTTACCTGCCTGGCCTGCTGGTACTGGCGCTGCAATGGCGCGAGCAGTACGCCATCCTCATTACCCTGAGTGTCTACCTGAGCTACCTGCTGCTGGTGCTGAGCCGCAGCCACCGCGAATACCACAACACCCTGGCATTGGAGCTGCAGCTGCTCGAACAACAGGAACGTCTCGACCAGCTCAGCCGCACCGACAGCCTGACCCAGCTGGGCAACCGCTATCAGTTCAACAGCCTGTTCCCGGTGATGGTGGCCAACGCCCAACGCGAGTGCCAGCCGCTGTCGCTGGTGCTGCTGGACATCGACTTCTTCAAGCGGATTAACGACGAGTTCGGCCACGCCTGTGGCGACAGCTGCCTCAGTGCTTTTGCCGAGCGCATGCGGCAAAACTTCCGCCGCGACAGCGACGCCCTGCTGCGCCTGGGCGGTGAAGAGTTCGGCATCCTGATGCCCAACACCCCGCTGGATCAGGCGCGCCAGCTGGCCGAGCAGTTTCGCCAGGAACTGGAGCGCGAAGGCTTCCACGTACCAGGGGCGATTCTGCCGCTGACCGCCAGCCTCGGCGTGGGTTGCTATGACATGCCGCGCGACGGCAGCGCCGAAGCGTTTTTCAAGCGAGTGGACGATGCGCTGTATCAGGCCAAGGCGGCCGGGCGCAATCGCCTGGAGCTGGCCTGAAAGCGGCGGCACGAACGTGCCGCCGGATAACACCTAAAGACGGAAGCTGCCCATCTGCTGGGCCAGGTCATCGGCCAAACCACGCAGCGTTTTGCAGTCCTCTTTACACACCTGCACCTCACCGGCGGTGGCGTGTGCCAGGTCGGCAATGCCCTGCACGTTACGGTTGATCTCTTCGGTTACCGACGACTGCTCCTCCGTCGCCGCAGCCACCTGAGTGTTCATGTCGCTGATGCGCTCAATCTGATCGGTAATCGCACGCAGTGACTGGCCGGTGCGCTGGCTGGACTCAACCCCAGTGCCGGTGGCGCTTTGCCCGGCATGCATGGAGTTCACGGCAGTTTCCGCCCCCAGCTTGAGGCGCTGAATCATCTGCTGAATTTCATCGGTGGAGCTTTGCGTACGGCTGGCCAGGGTGCGCACCTCATCGGCCACCACGGCAAAGCCACGGCCCATTTCCCCGGCACGGGCTGCTTCGATGGCCGCGTTAAGCGCGAGCAAATTGGTTTGCTCGGAAATACCGCGAATAACCGCCAACACCTGATCAATCGACGCCACCTGCTCGGCCAGCTCACCGACCGCAGACGCGGCACTGCCAATATCAGCGGACATCGCCTCGATATGACAGATGGACTCGCCCACCACCGTGCGCGCCTGTTGCGCCTCTTCCCGCGCCGAATGCGACGCCTGCGCCGCACTGCTGGCGTTGCCGGCAATTTCCTGCACGGTCAGGCCCATCTCATGTACGGCGGTGGCGACCATGTCAGTCATTTCCTGCTGCTGACTGGCGCGCCCCGCGGTGTTATCGACCACCTGCGCCACCTGGCTGACTGCCGCGCGCAGGCGCTCGCTGGTCGCCAAGACATCGCCGATCAGGTTGCGCTGGCCACCGATAAACCGGTTAAAGCCACGCGCCAGATCCCCCAGCTCGTCTGCGCGGGACTCGTCCAGCTGCCGGGTAAGATCACCGCCACCGCCGCCAATTTCCACCAGCGCCCGGGTTACCTGGCGGATCGGCCGCACCAAACCACGCGCCAGCAGTACCACCAGACCGAGGAAAAACAGCGCCACGGCAGCCCCGATGACACTGGTCAGCAACAGCGCCTGGCGGGCCTCGGCATACACCTCGGCCTCCGGCACCTCACTGACCAGCACCCAGTCGAGGCTGCTGAGCTTCTGCGCCACGGCCAGATAAGGCTCCCCCTCGCGCTCAAAACGCACCGCCTTGCCATGGTTATTCAGCAGCTGCTCGGCGGGCGCTTGCCCCAACAGCTCAGCAAGGCGGCCACTGCCGCTTAGCTCGGCCTGTGGATGCACCTTGATGCCGCCCTGGGCATCGCTCAGGAACACCTGCCCCCGCTCACCAAAACGAAAGTCATGAATCATTTGCGACATGGCTTTCAGGCTGAAGCCCAGGCCCGCCACCCCAAGCACCGTATTGCCCTGCTTGATCCGCTGGTTGATAAACAGCGTGAGCTGGCGCGTGCGTTTGTCGATATCAATGGCCATGACCTGGTCACGATCACCGTCGACCAGCCGGTAAAACCACTGATTCTCCGGCTGAGTGCGATTGATCACCCGCGTCAGGCCCTCGCCGGTGATGTAGTGCCCACTGTCCAGCACGGCAACCGAGGTGGTCATGGCGTTCTGCTGCTGACGCACGCCCTCCAAATAGCGGGCTACCTGCTCGCGCTGATCGGCGGACTCACCGGCCGCAAGCCAGTCCTGCACAAAGGCATTAGTGGCAATCCCGGCGTTCGCCGTAACCGGCGCCGTCAGCACCCGCTCCAGGTCGTTGCGAATCGCCAGCACCCGCGCCGGCAACGCCTCCTCAACCAGAAAGCGTTCAGTCAATCGGTTGACCACCGCGGAGTAAACACCGACCACAATCAGAATACTGGCGAGCAGGGCCGCGCCCATGCTAAGGATCAGTTGCCACTGGATGCTGCGCTTCCACAAGCCCATGGGGTTGCCTTTTAGTTATTATTTGAAGGAGGCCAATTGAATACAATTTTGTATACAAATTCAATTTCCTACCGCCAGATAACCACTCGAATGCACCCAGGCGCACCGTCTTAATCCTGCAGGCTGAAGCTCAGCTGCGCGGTCTGCCCGCTCTCGTCCAGCACGCTTAGCTGGTAGCGCCCGGCGCGCACAAAGGCGTGATTGAACAGCGCGTCAGTGCTGGTTTCGGCAATCGGCTGGCCGTCGACAAACCACCAACGCCGCCCGCTGCCGCCCAGTGCGGACAGGCGCAAACGCAGTGCCTCGCGACTGCCGGCCGGGCGCCGCAAATGATCACCGTCACGCACGCCGACAATCGACAGCGGCGCGGCAACCAGCACATGCCGCGGCGGGCACTGCGGATCAACCGCCGGCAGGCGCGCACTGCGCCGCTCACGGCGCGGCAACCAGGGTTCCAGCGGCGCCGGCCACAACGCCAGGCTGTGTGCCGTGGCCCCCGGGCAACTAGCATCAACGCGTAGCCCGGCGGCATTCACCCAGAGGCTTTCCTGCAGCCCCAAACCCAGTGGCTGATCCTGCGCCGGCAAGGTCGGCGGCGTGGTGCCATCGAGGGTCCAGGCAAAACGCTGACGTCGGCAGTTGGGGTCGCGGCTGTCCAGCGGCTGGCCCAACGGCCAGCAGATCGCCGCCACGCCGACTTCGGCGGGCTGTGGGTCAATCGGCAAGGCAATGCCGCGCTGGCTGTCGCGGTTGACCAGCAGATCATGCACCTGCAGCAGCAGCGGCGCGGCCGAGGCCAAACCGAACTGCCCCGACACCGGAGTGCCGTCCGGTCGACCGATCCAGATGCCGATCAGGTAACGCGGCGCCACGCCAATCGCCCAGGCATCGCGAAAGCCATAACTGGTGCCGGTCTTCCAGGCGAGGGTCGGGCGCTGCACCAGCTGCGCGCGCGGGTCACGGTCCGGGCGCGCCTGACCGCTGAGAATGCGCCGCACGATCCACGCGGCACCAGGCGACAGCAAGCGCCGCTCATGTAGCCCATCCTGCGGCTGAAAGCGCAGACGCGCGGCCATGCCGCCACGGGCAAAGGCGCTGTAACCGCTGACCAGTTCCTCCAGGCGGCTGCCGGCCCCACCGAGAATCAGCGCCAGATTGGGCTCGGCCAATGGCGGCAGTAGCAGCGGCACGCCAGCACTGCGCAACTCGCCGGCAAAACGCTTCGGCCCGTAGGCTTCCAACAGCTGCACAGCAGGCAGATTCAAGGACGTGGCCAGCGCCTCGCTGGCGGACACTGCCCCGCTGAAACCGGCAGCAAAGTTGCCCGGGCGGTAATCGCCATAACGGCGCGGAACATCCTGCAGCAGTGATTCGGAATGGATCAGCCCTTCGTCCAGCGCCATGCCATAGAGAAAGGGTTTCAGGGTCGAACCGGGCGAGCGCACTGCGTTGATCATGTCGACATGGCCGAAGCGCTTGGCATCGCTAATATCCACCGAGCCCAGGTAGGCGCGCACCGCCATGCTCGGCTGTTCGACCACAAGAATCGCCGCCGAGGTGCGCTCTGGCAGCCGCGCCCGCCAGCCCAGCAGCAGATCTTCCAGGCGGCGCTGCAACGCTGCATCGATAGTCGTGCGAATCAGTGGCGGACTGCCCGCCGTATTCAGCCGTCGCGCCAGCAACGGGGCCAGGCGCGGTTCCTGACGCGGCGCCAGCAGCACGGGCTCTTCCAAAGCATCGTTGATCGCCGACTGCGGCCACACCTCGAAACTGGCCAAGCGCTTGAGCACTTTGTCGCGTGCCGCCTGCGCACGCTCAGGGTGACGATCCGGGCGCAAACGACTCGGCGCTTGCGGCAGCACCGCGAGCAGAGCGGCTTCGGCGCGGGTCAGCTGGCTCGGTGACTTACCCAGATACGCCCAACTGGCTGCCGCCACGCCTTGCAGCGTGCCGCCAAACGGCGCGCGGTTGAGGTAGAGAGTGAGAATCTCATCCTTGGACAGATGCCACTCCAACTGCAGCGTGCGCCACAACTGCTTGAGCTTGCCGCTGTAGCTGCGCGCATGCGGATCGAGCAGCCGCGCCACCTGCATCGACAGGGTGCTACCACCCGAGAGCACGCGCCCGCCGCTGAGGTTCTGCCAGGCCGCGCGGCCCAGCGCCAGCGGGTTGACCCCGGGGTGCTGATAGAACCAGCGGTCCTCGTAGGTCAGCAGCGCTTCCAGGTAATAGGGCGACACCTCAGTAGGGCTGACCGGATAACGCCAGACGCCATCACGGTCGGCAAAGCGCCACAGCGGCGCACCGTCTTCGGCCAGCACCACGCGGGCCAGATCATCACCTGGCAAGGGCAGCGGAAACAGCCGGTCAGCGGCTGCCAGAACCAGCAGCAGGCACAATGGAATAGCCAGCCAGGGACGGCGCAGCAGCGGCCACAGGCGGTTACGCCAAGCCAACCAATACAACTGTTTAACGCGGGTCATGCGCTGATCCATTCCTTGCATCGCGGGGCAGTAACCACAATTAACGGCCCAACCGGCCAACAGCGCTGCCATTCTGCCAAATGACTGGCACACTGGCGCGCAGTAGCAATCAACGCAGGGTCGAGTGGAACGAGAACTATGGGTGTAGAAGGTTTTTTTGAATCCCTTGGCGAGGCAGTCGGCTCGGTGATCCGCTTTATCGTCGAAGGTCTGAGCGGCTTTTTCGGCATGCTCGGCGGTGCAGTCAGCAGCTTTATCACTGGCATGTCCAAGGCCTTGGGGGTGACGCCATCATTACTCAGCATCGTGGTTCTAGTGGCAGGTCTGTGGCTGCTGTACCTGGCGGTACGCGCCTTTATCCGCCGCTCGATTATTGCCGGGGTGATCTGGCTGGTGCTGGGGTTGTGGTTGCTGAGCGGTCTGATCAGCTAAGAACCCGTCTACGATCTGCTGCGCGTCGGCCCTGCTGCGTTAAAAACAGGCTCGGAAGCCGCTTGCGGCTAACGCGCTTCAGCGCGACCCGAAGGGCGAGTGAAACGAGTAATGCTCATTTACAGCAGTAAACTCCGCTTCCTCGCCTGCTTTGACCAGCCGGAGGCTGTTACTAACGTAGCGCCTTGCATGACTCTAGCTCGCGAGATCGCAAACAGGTTCTAAGCACACCGGCTAAACAACAAGGCCCGCCAATTTGGCGGGCCTTGTGCGTTCTAGCGTTCCTTGACTACCAGACGCCCCGGCGTGGTACCCAGGGCCTGCCAGTTCGGTCGGTACATCGACTCCACTTGCGGTGGCGGCACACGGTAGCTGCCGGGGGTAACGGCGCGGGCCAGGTACAGCAGGTGGGTGGTGTCGTAGCCATTTACATCCAGCGCCGCGACATAGCGATCGCCACGGAACTCCTGGTGTTTGATCGCTGCGTTCTGCATCGATTCACGCCACTCTTTCACTGCACTGCTGGCATCGTCCAGGCTGGCCGAGCTTTGCGCCAGGTTCTGGTTTTCCAGCTCCAGGCCCGCCGGCAGCAGGTCAACCACCAGGGCATCCGGCACCCGCTGGTTGGCGGATACGGCCAGGTGCACCAGCACCAGCTCGCCGCTTTGCAGGTTGTTCAGATCCAGCGCCTGGCCATCCATGCCTAGATACTCGCGGTAGATGCTGAGGTTCTCGCCACCGGCCGCAGGGGCCTGACGTGGGTAGCCTGAGAGGGTCAACTGCTGATACAGCGGCGTATCGCCCGGCTTGCTCACTGCATTGCGGATAGTCAGCGGCGCAGCCAGATCACTGCCATCGAGCTTGAGGCCCGGCTGGGCATTGCTCAGCTCAAAGGCCAGGCTGCCGCTTTGCAGGGCCGCGCTCCAGCTCGGCTCAGGTTTGCTCAGCAGATTGCGGCCGGCCAGGTACAGCGAGTTGCGCTCCTGGGTCGACAGCCACTGCTGCCCGGCCACTTCATCGGCCAGGTTGAACAGTCGCTCTTCGCGGCGATTGCCGGCCAGGTCGTGCTCTTCCAGCAGAGCCAGAATCAGCGCCTGATCGCGCAGCGGGCTGCCGTAGTCGGCCAGCCAGTTATTGCTCTCACGACCACGGGCCAGGCCTGCGGTCAGCAGCTCATCGGCACGCGGCTGGTCGCCCATTTTCTGCAGGGCCACGGCCAGGTGCACCAGCGGCAAGCCGGACAACGCATCGCTGCGCCGCTCATACAGGCTGCGCAAGGCACCCAGCGGCGCCTGTTGGCTGCGCGCCAGCACGTAACCGGCGTAGGCCTGCACGGCAAAACGGCTGTGGTTGGCGTTGTCGCTGTAGTTGACCTCGATCAGATGACGTTCCTGCAGGTAGCGCAGCAAGCGTTCGTTGGCCTTTTTCAGCGCCTCTTCCGGTACACCGAAGCCTTGCTCACGGGCACGCAGGAGGAAGTCGCTGACATAGGCGGTCAGCCAATACTCCTCATCACTGTCCGCACCCCACAGACCGAAGCTGCCGTTATAGCGCTGCATGCTCAGCAGACGCTCGATGCCCAGCTCGATGGAGCGCTTGCGCTGCTCATCCGGCTCGGCTTCCACACCCAGGCGCTTCAGCGTTGCCGCATCGGCGTACAGCGACGGATACAGACCGCTGGTGGTCTGCTCCAGGCAGCCGTATGGATAGGCTTTAAGCGCACGGATCTGCTCGCCCAGGTTGAGCGGCGGACGGCTGGAAATCGCCAGACGCGCTTCCAGACCCGCCGTTTCAAAGGCGCTCAAGGCATCAGCAGGCAGCAGCCAGGCTTCATCTTTCAGCACGGCGCGGAAGTGCTTCAACTGCGCCGGGTAAGCCGGGCGAATGCCCAGGGTCCACTCACGGCTGAATGGCGGCAGATCCTCACCGGGCAGGGCCAGGCCATTAACGCTGACCTTGAAGCGCCCTTGCCCGTAACCGCCCAACGCGGTGACAGGAATACGCAGAATGGTGCGCTGACCATCCGCCAGGGTGATTGGCGCCACCGCCGCCCCCGGATTCTGCGCCAGACGCAGTTGGCCTTCGGCGCTCAGTTGCACATCCAGTTTCTGCTCGCGCCCGGACAGGTTGCTCAGGTCCAGGGCCAAAGTGGTTTCATCGCCCCCGGCGAGGAAGCGCGGCGCGGACAGCTCGGCAATCAGCGGCGCGGCGACCACCGTCTTGCCTTCGCCCATGCCGTAATGCTCATCCGTCCAGGCTTGCGCCATCAGGCGCAGCTCGCCGTTAAAGTCGGGGATATTCAGGCTGACTTCGCCTTCACCCTGCTCATTCAGCGCCAGCGGTTGGCTCTGCAGTGCGACGATCAGCACGCTGGTATCCGGGCGTTTGCCGCCACCGGCCAGCGCCGCGTCACCACCGAAAGCCAGATTGGCCACCCGGCCTTGCCCGGCTTCGATCAGTTGCCCGTAGATATCCAGCTGGTCCGCGCCATAGGCCTTACGGCCGAAGAAGTTGGCAAATGGATCGGGCGTGGCGTACTCAGTGATATTGAGGATGCCGACATCCACCGCGGCCACCAGTACCTGCGCCTGTTTCGGGATACTGCCGTCAGCATTGCGCGCCTGCACCTTGACCTTCAGCGGCTGATTGGGACGCATCTTTTCCGCAGCGGTGAGGGTCAGCGCCAGTTTGCGCGGCGCACGTTCCAGCGGCAGATTCAGCAGGCCGACAGCACGTTTAGGTGTGGCATTGCTCTTGCGCTCGCCCGGACGGATCACCAGGGCGCTGACATACAGGTCATGCCGCGCCCAGTCCTTGGCAATCGGGATGTCGAAGGTCTTGCCTTCGGCTGGCACCTCGATCTCTTCCCACCACAACGGCCCTTCGCTGGACTCCACCATCAGGTAACCCTTGCCCGCGGAAGGCGGGGTAACGGTGACCCGGGCGGTGTCGCCATCGACGTACGCCGGTTTATCCAGCGCCAGCTTGACCTGATCCGGGCGCACCGCGCCGCCGTCGGCGTTGTCCTGCCAGCGGTAGCCGGCCCAGAAGCGCATGCTGCTGAGCATGCCGGTCTGTGCATCGATAACTTCAACGCGGTACGGGCCCCACTCCACCGGGAAGCTGATCTTGGCGGTGCCACCGGCAGCGACCTTGAGGGTTTCCTCGTTGAGGGTAAGGAATTTCTCGGTGTAGTTATGGCTCCAGCCATCGCTTTCGGAGAAGTTCCAGAAGTAGTCACGGCGCTCACGAATCAGGCGCACGCTGAGCTGATCGGCTGCCAGCTTGTTGCCCTCGGCGTCGGCCACCAGCACTTCGAACTCGGCCAGGCTGTCGGCGTCCACTTCTTCGCCATCAAACAGCCCGCGCACCCCCGGCAGACGCTCAGCCGGCCACACCGGCTGGATAATCCGCCGGGTAATCGCCCGGCCGCCGGATTCCTGCAGGCTGGCTTGTAGGATCAGGCGCAGCGGCGACTTGGCATCGGCCCAGCGGCTTTCGATATCCAGACTGGCCTTGCCCTGCTCGTCGAGGCTGGTTTCATCCAGCTCGATGTCCTCGCTCAGCTCTTCTTCGGTAACCGAACCGAACTGATAGCCCGGCAGGCTGGCCACCGCCTCACGCAGCGGGCGTACATAGAGCTGGCCGCTAAGGCGATTACCGGCCGCCGGCGCGCCATACAGATAGCGCCCAGTGACCTCGAACTGGGCGTTTTCCGCTGGGGTATAGGGCTTTTCGCTGCCCTTGAGTTCCAGCGCCATACGTTCCGGCAGGAAGTCTTCCACGGAGAATTCATACAGCTGCTGACGGCCATCACCGAGGTCGAACAGCAGCTGCCAGCGCCCGGTCGGCGCTTCATCGGCCAGTTGCAGCTGGTACTGATACAAACCGGCGTCATCGGCCTGCCAGACGAATTTGCGGCTGACCTGCTCATCCGGCCGGCGCACTTCCACATTTACCGGCTGAGCCTTGACCGCGCGGCCATCGGCATCGCGCAGCAGGCCGTTGAGCAGCACCGTTTCGCCGGGGCGATAAAGATCACGCGGGCCAAATACAAAGAACTGCAACGGATGGGCGACGGGCCCAGCGATATCGAACTCGGCCAGGTCCAGCGCCGCGGTATTCAGACGCAACAGGCTGGTCTGTTCGCCCTGGTGGGCCAGCAGCACTTCGGCCTTGGGCGGCAGCGGCAGTTCGCCATGGCCGGCGCCATCGGTCTTGCCTTCGGCCAGCACCTGGCCTTCGGCATCAAGGATTTCCAGGCGTACATCGCCCAAGGCATCACCACCGGCCAGGGCCTGGGTGAAGACATCAATACGGTTCTGATAGCGCCGCGCGGACAAGCCGATATCACTCAGGGTGAACAGCGTCGCCGGCTGCGCGTAGTTGTAGCTGCCGGCTTCACGCATCACCGCCAGGTACACGCCGGGCTGCTTGAACGGCTCCAGGCCGGCAATCGGCAACAGCAGAGTTTCGCGAGTATTACGCGCGGGGTTCAGATCGAAGCGACCACCGTAAACCAGATCAGCCATCGGCAGCAGGCTGCGGGCTTCCCAGTTATCCAGATTACTCGACCGGCCCCAGCGGTTAAGAAAGGCCGGCAGCGATTCGGGCTTGATGCGGAAGAACTCGACATTGATCTTGTCGACGTTCAGCGCGATCACCGGCAGGCCTTCGGCGAGCCGAGTGGGCAGTAAGGAGCCGCGGCTGGCGAAGCCGACACTGGCTTGCAGATCGCGGGTTTCCAGGCGGGTGACCTGCTCGGCGGCGAGGCTCTTGCCATTCAGCCCGAGCAACCCAGCATCCACGGTCAGCACCAATTTGCGCTGCGGCTCCAGATGGCGCAGGCGCACCTCCATCAGGTTGTCGCTCAGCTCCCAGGCGCCATCGACCTTGCCGTCTTTGCTATCGACCAAGTGCAGGCGCTCGGCGAGCTTCTGCTCGGGGTCAAGCGGCACCGAGAAGCTGATCGAGAGCGTGCTGGCGCCCTCGAGCTGCACTTCCGAGACATCCACCACGGTCAGTTCGCGGCCGGCGTAACGCTCGGCCAGCGCTTTGCGGTCAACCGCCGGCTTGGCTGCCGGGCTAATCGCCGCAGTGGGTTGGGTCGCCGTTACTTCAGCGGGCCCTGAGGTGGATGAATCACAGGCGCTGAGCAGGCTCAGGACAAGTGCCAGAAGCAGTCCATTCTTCGGCATTGCGGGGCTCCAACAAGGGTGATTGCAGAGGCCTGACACTATAGTCGAGCCGCCTGCCGACAACTAAGTGTGCACTCGCAAAATTGCTTGGCAGCGCACGGCAGTCGATCAGTGTTTAATAGCCCGCCTGTGACACACGCCCACGCATTTTGTTGCAGCTATCCCCAAGCAAGTTTGAGAGTGCCTTTGATAACCGCCGTACGCGATGCCTGGCAGCACACGCCCACCCACCAACGGGTGTGGGCACTGGCTGCGCCGATGATCCTCTGCAACCTCTCGGTGCCGCTGGTGGCGCTGGTCGACAGCGCGGTGATCGGCCATCTGCCCCATGCCCACCAATTGGCCGCCGTGGCCGTGGGCGGCAGCCTGTACACCTTGCTGACCTGGGCGGTGGGTTTTCTGCGCATGGGCACCACCGGTTTCAGCGCCCAGGCGGCGGGGCGGGGTGATGGCGGCGCGCTGCGTCAGGTGCTATTGCAAGGTTTGCTGCTCGGCGCGCTACTCGCGGTGGTGCTAATTAGCCTGGCCATCCCTTTGAGCAGCGCCGCACTGAACCTAATGAACCCATCCGCGCAGCTTGATCAACTGGCGCGCAATTACCTGCACATTCGCCTGTTTGGTCTACCCGCCGCGCTGGCCACCTATGCCCTGGTTGGCTGGCTGCTGGGCACGCAGAATGCGCGCGGGCCGCTGGCCATTCTGCTGACCACCAACCTGCTGAATGTCGCCCTCGATCTGCTGTTTGTCCTCGGCTTGCACTGGGGCGTGGCCGGCGCGGCCTGGGCTTCAGTGATTGCCGAATGGAGCGGCGCCCTGCTGGGCCTGTACCTGGCCCGTCGCACTCTAGGTTCCTACGCCGGCACGCTAGACTGGACAGCGCTGCGCCGCTGGCTGAACTGGCGACCACTGCTGGCAGTAAACCGCGACATTTTTATCCGCACCCTGGCGCTGCAGGCCGTGTTCTTTCTGATCACTGTGCAAGGCACCCGCCTGGGCGATGCCACGGTGGCAGCCAACGCGCTGTTGCTCAATGGCCTGCTGCTCGCGGCGCATGCCCTTGATGGCTTGGCCCATGCGCTGGAGGCGCTGTGCGGGCATGCCTTGGGCGCCAGAGATCGCAATGCGCTAAAGCGTACGCTGATCGTCGCCGGCGGCTGGTCACTGCTCGCCAGCCTGGCATTTGCGCTGTTCTTTCTGCTGGGCGGGCACTGGTTTATCAGCCTGCAGACCAACATCGTGGAGGTGCGCGAGGCCGCGTTCGCCTACTTGCCGTACCTCGCCCTGCTGCCGCTGATCGCCGTTTGGAGTTACCTGCTCGACGGCCTGTTTATCGGTGCTACCCGCGCCCGCGAAATGCGCGACGCCATGCTCCTGGCGCTGCTGCTCAGCCTGCCGCTGGCCTGGGTTCTGCAACCGCTGGGTAACCAGGGGTTGTGGTTGGCCTTTCTCAGTTTTATGGCGCTGCGCAGCCTGTGCCTAGGGGGCTATGCTTACCGTCTGACACAGGCCGATCAATGGTTCGCCCCCACTCAACCAGGAGCCCCCCATGCTCAGCCCTGAAACACCCAGCGAGGAAGCGCTGCGCCAGCTCATCCTCGACGAGAACGATTTACTCGACACGCCTGCCGACCCTTACCTGGATACGCTGGTGCGGGTGGTGCGTGAGGTGTTCGCGGTCAAAACCGTGTTGGTCAGCCTGATCGACCACGACCGTCAGTGGTTCAAGTCGCGCATCGGTCTGGAGGCGGACCAAACCCCACGCGCGATCTCGTTCTGCGGCCACGCCATTCTCGGCACCCAGCCGTTTATCGTCGAAGACACCCACAGCGACCCGCGCTTTGACGACAACCCGCTGGTGGTCAACAACCCGCATATCCGCTTTTATGCCGGGCAACCGTTGTTCTCCAAGGAAGGCCTAGCACTGGGCACCCTGTGCCTGATCGACCCGGCGCCGCATCAGCTCACCGATAAACAACAATCCTTATTTAGCGACATGGCCACACTGGTGGAGGGGTATCTGAAGCTGCGCAACGACAGTGAGCAGACCGCACAATTGCGCGCCGCACTGAGCCGTGAACAGCGCAAAGCCATGCTCGACCCGCTGACCCAGCTGTGGAACCGCGCCGGGCTTAATCACTTTTTGCCCAAGCAACAGCAGCAGGCTGACGAGCTGGGCCTGCAACTGGGCGTACTGTTCTGCGACCTGGATTATTTCAAGAAGGTCAACGACAGCCACGGCCACGCTGCTGGCGACAAGGTGCTGTGGGAAACTGCGCGGCGTATCAGCGCTGCCGTGCGCCCGCAGGATGTGGTGACGCGCAGCGGGGGTGAGGAGTTCGTGGTGGTGCTGCAGGTGCATGACCAGCATGAACTGCTGCAGATTGCCGAACGCATCCGCACCGCCATGAGCAACAAGCCGCTGGATATCGATGGCCTGCACATCAACCTGACCATCAGCATCGGCGCCACCCTGCGTTCGGCCCAGGAAGCCACAGGCCAAACCTTGAATCGCGCTGACCGGGCGCTTTACCAGGCCAAAGGTAACGGCCGCAACCGGGTCGAGTTCGACAGCTAACCCCCACGTGAAAGGACGCCAGCATGGGCCAAGCGATTGCCGCCTACCTGCATTACTTGTCGATCTTCCTGCTATTCGCCCTGCTCAGTATCGAGCATGTGCAATTCAAACTGCCGCTGGACCTGCGCCGCGCGCGCAGCCTGATCATCACCGACATCGCCTATGGCGTTTGCGCCGGCGTGGTGCTGTTCACCGGCCTGGCGCGGGTGCTATGGCACGGCAAGGGCCTGGACCACTACCTGGGCAACAGCCTGTTTCACGCCAAAGTCGGCCTGTTTATTCTGGTTGGGCTGATTTCTGTGGTGCCAACCTTTGTCTTCCTCAACTGGCGCAACAGCCTCAAGGCCGGTGAAGTGCCGCAGGTCAGTGCGCGTCAGGCTCGCTTGGTGACTACCGTGATTCGTCTGGAACTGTTCCTGCTGCTGGCTATCCCATTACTGGCGGCGCTGATGGCGCGCGGTTATGGCGTGATCGGCTGACTGCTGCTAATTGCGCAACCGTCTTGCGGGAGGGGCTTCAGCCGCGATAGTCGTGGGCTGCCAAAGCGCCCCACGGGTTCAGATACCGCCCGCTGATTTGCCCGCACGGCCCGGCTCTGCTAGTGTCGCGCCGGTTCCACTTCCCCGATCCGCCCCGAGAAATTCGCCATGGCCGCCCGCAAAAAAGCCGCGCTCGACTTCGAGCAATCCCTGACCGATCTGCAAAACCTGGTCGAACGTCTGGAAAACGGCGAGCTGTCGCTGGAAGACTCGCTGACGGCCTTCGAACAGGGCGTACGCCTGACCCGCGATTGCCAGGCCGCCCTGGCCCAGGCTGAGCAAAAAGTGCAAATCCTGATGGAGCGCGACGGCGCTCTGGAGGAAGCCCCCTTCGACGCGGACCAACCGGCATGATCGCGGCTTACCAGAGCAGCTGCCAGAGCCGCGTTGATGCCGCTCTCGACAGCCTTCTGCACAGCCCACGCCCCGAGCTGGAACGCCTCTACGCGGCCATGCGCTACAGCCTGTTCAATGGCGGCAAACGTGTACGCCCATTGCTCGCCTATGCGGCTTGCGAAGCCCTGGGCGGCGCCCCGCAGCGCGCCAATGCGGCGGCCTGCGCGGTGGAGCTGATCCACGCCTATTCCCTGGTGCATGACGACTTGCCGGCCATGGACGATGACGACCTGCGCCGTGGCCAGCCGACCACCCACAAAGCCTTTGACGAAGCCTGCGCGATTCTCGCCGGCGATGGCCTGCAAAGCCTGGCCTTTGAAGTGCTCGCCGACGCCACGCACAACCCGCATGACGCCGATCTGCGCCTGGCCATGCTCAACGCCCTGGCCCGCGCCGCCGGCCCAGCTGGCATGGTCGGCGGTCAGGCCATCGACCTCGGTTCGGTGGGTAAGAACCTCGACCAGAACGCCCTAGAAACCATGCACCGGCACAAGACCGGCGCATTGATCGAAGCCAGCGTGCAACTCGGTGCATTGGCCAGCGGCCAGGCTGACGACCACGCGCTAAAAGCCCTGCACACTTACGCCCGCGCCATCGGCCTGGCGTTCCAGGTGCAGGACGACATCCTCGACGTGGAAAGCGACACCGCTACCTTGGGCAAAACCCAAGGCAAGGACCAGGCCCACGACAAACCGACCTACCCCGCTCTGCTCGGCCTAGACGCCGCCAAGGCCTACGCCATGGAACTGCGCGACCAAGCCCTGCATGCCCTGCGCCCATTCGATCAGGCCGCCGAGCCGCTGCGCGAGCTGGCACGCTATATCGTCGAACGCCGCAGCTAAACCGCGCCGCACACCGTTGTGGGAATCGCTTTAGCGGCGGGCGGTGCCGCTGCTGCCGCGGCGACGCCTGCATGGATGCAGCCCATAGCCTGGACGAAATCCGGGACAATCGGCCTTAGGAATAGCCCTCCCGGATGGCAGCCGGGCTACACACGTGCGGCAACCATCACCCAGACAAATACCCCGACTTACGCCCACTAGGCCTTGGTTTACCTCGCCCATAGAGCGCTTAAGATGGCTGCAGGATAAAAATTCTGGAGCCACCATGCCCGCTACCATTGCGCCCTTCGCCGCTCTGCTGATCGCCAACCGTGGCGAAATCGCCATCCGTATCGCCCGCGCCGCCAGTGAGCTGGGTATCCGCTCGGTGGCGGTGTACGCCGAGGACGATGGCGCCTCGCTGCATGTGCGCCAGGCCGATAGCGCGGTGGCGCTGAAGGGGCGCGGCGTGCCGGCCTATCTGGATATGGATCAGCTGATTGCCATCGCCCAGGATCAGGGCTGCGATGCCGTCCACCCCGGCTACGGCTTTCTCGCCGAAAACGCCGAGTTCGCCCGCCGCTGTCAGGCCGCCGGGCTGTGTTTTGTCGGTCCCAGTGCTGAGGTGTTGCAGCTGTTTGGCGACAAGGCCGCCGCCCGCGAACTGGCCGAGCGCTGCGATGTGCCGCTGGTGGCCGGGATCAATCGGCCGATCCGTCTGGATGAAGCCCATGGTTTTCTCGCCGAGCACGGCGCAGTCATGCTCAAAGCCCTGGCCGGCGGCGGTGGGCGTGGCATGCGCCCGGTATTTAGCGCCGCCGCGCTGGACGAGGCCTTTGCCCGCTGCCAGTCCGAGGCCTACAGCGCCTTCGGCAATAACGCGCTGTATATCGAACAACTGGTGCGCAGCGCCCGGCATATCGAGATTCAGGTATTGGGCGACAGCACGGGCGCGATCAGCCATCTATGGGAGCGCGACTGCAGCCTGCAGCGTCGTCAGCAGAAACTGGTGGAAATCGCCCCCAGTCCAGACCTGCCGTCCGCCACCCGTGAACGCATGATCGCCGCTGCGCTCAAGCTGGCCGGCGCAGCGCAGTACCAGGGCGTGGGTACCTTTGAGTTTCTGCTGGATGCCGAGCGGCCCGAGCGCTTTTACTTTATGGAGGCCAACCCGCGCATTCAGGTCGAACACACCGTCACCGAACAGGTCGCCGGCGTCGACCTGCTGCACACCCAGCTCAAGCTCGCCGCCGGCCACACCCTGGCCAACCTAGGCCTGCTGCAACCGCCGCCGCTCAATGGCTGCGCGGTGCAACTGCGGATCAATCTGGAAAGCATGGGCGCAGATGGCAGCACCCGCCCGGCCGCCGGCACCCTAACGGCCTACCAACCACCCAGCGGCCCCGGCCTGCGCGTGGATGGCTACGGTTACGCCGGCTATTCGGTCAGCCCCAGCTATGACTCGCTGCTGGCCAAACTGATTGCCCATGCACCGGATTACCCCAGCGCCCTGCGCCGCGCCTACCGCGCACTGTGCGAATTCCGCTTAGAGGGCGTGGCTAGCAACCTGCACCTGCTGCAAAACCTGCTGCGTCTACCCCAGGTGGCGAGTTACCAGTTGACCACGCGTTTTGTCGAAAGCCAGCTAAGTGAACTCTTGGCAGCGCAAACCCAGGCCCACCCGCATCACTTCTTTACCGGTACGCAGGCGACCAGCCAAAGCGCCGAGCAGATACCGGATGCGCCGCCAGGCTGCCTGCCACTGCTGACCCACAGCACCGGCGTGGTGGTCAGCCTGGCAGTGGCCGAAGGCGTTGCGGTGGCCGTCGGCCAGAGCATCGCCGTGCTGGAGGCGATGAAAATGGAGTTTGTGATCAGCGCCAGCCACAGCGGCATCGTCCGTCAACTGGCCGTGCAGGTCGGCAGCGCACTCAATGCAGGCCAGCCGCTGCTGTTTATCGAACCCGCCGAGGTCGACGCCGCCGCCAGTCAGAACGAACACAGCCTGGACCTCGATCATATCCGCGCGGACCTGGCCGAAGCACTCGAACGTCACGCCGTGACCCGCGACGAGCGCCGCCCTCAGGCCGTGGCCAAACGGCGCAAAACTGGTCAGCGCACGGTGCGTGAGAACCTGGCGGACCTGCTCGATGACGGCAGTTTCAACGAATACGGCGCGCTCGCCCTCGCCGCGCAACGGCGTCGCCGCTCACTGGAAGAGCTAATCGAACAGAGCCCGGCCGATGGCCTGGTGGCCGGCACCGGCACAATTAACGCTGCGGCGTTCGGTAGCCAGGCCGCGCGCTGCATGGCCATCGCCTACGACTACACGGTATTCGCCGGCACCCAGGGCGTGATGAACCACAAAAAGACCGACCGCATGCTCGGCCTCGCCGCGCAGTGGCGCTTGCCGCTGGTGCTATTTGCCGAAGGTGGCGGCGGCCGACCGGGCGATACCGATTTTGTCGGTGTGGCCGGGCTGGATTGCCACACCTTTGTCGGTATGGCGCGGCTCTCCGGGCTGGTGCCAACCGTCGGGATCGTCTCCGGCCGCTGCTTTGCCGGCAACGCCGCGCTGCTCGGCTGCTGCGATGTGATTATCGCCACCAACAACGCGACCATCGGCATGGCCGGCCCGGCGATGATCGAAGGCGGTGGGCTGGGCAGCTTTACCCCCGAGCAGGTCGGCCCAGTCAATGTGCAAGGGCCTAATGGCGTAATCGATGTGTTGGTGAGCGATGAAGCCGAGGCCGTGCGCGTGGCCAAGCAGTACCTGAGCTACTTCCAGGGCGCGCTCAGCGAGTGGAACTGCGCGGATCAGCGCGAGCTGCGCCACTTAATCCCAGAAAACCGCCTGCGCGTGTATGACATCCGCCAGGTGATCGCCACCCTCGCCGACACGGATTCGATGCTGGAACTGCGCCGCCAGTTCGCGCCTGGCTTGATCACCACCTTTATCCGCATCGAAGGCAAACCGTTCGGCTTGCTCGCCAATAACCCCGCGCACCTCGGCGGGGCCATCGATGCGGTGGCCGGCGACAAGGCTGCGCGCTTTATGCAACTGTGCGACGCCTTTGATATTCCGCTGCTGTCGCTGTGCGACACCCCTGGCTTTATGGTCGGCCCGCAGGCGGAGCAACAGGCCACGGTGCGCCATGTCTCGCGCATGTTTGTCGCGGCCGCCAGCCTGACGGTGCCGTTCTTTACCGTGGTGCTGCGCAAGGGTTACGGCCTCGGCGCCCAGGCCATGGCCGCCGGTAGCTTCCACTCGCCGCTGTTTACCATCGCCTGGCCCAGCGCCGAGTTTGGCGCCATGGGCTTGGAAGGTGCGGTGCGCCTGGGTTTTGCCAAGGAGCTGGCCGCCGGGGAAGAGCCCGCCGCGCGCCAGCAGCTGTTCGACAAGCTGGTGGCCAAGGCTTACCAGAATGGCAAGGGCATCAATATGGCCAGCTTTCTCGAGATTGATGCCGTGATCGACCCGCTGGAAACCCGCGCCTGGCTGCTACGCGGGCTGAATGCCACACCCAGGCCGGCAGCGCGTGAAGGTAAAAAGCGCTCAATCGATACCTGGTAGCCCAGTGGTCGTCGCGCGGGTGCACGCGGGGCCACATTGAATGAGACTTTCCGGATTAGATCCGGGCTACAGGTGCGCTGAGCCGAAGCATGTTTGGGCAGTTTCCGGCGCTTCGGGTAAACTGCCGCATCTTTTGCTCCCATAACGATCTGCCCGATGCCGACGACCTTCCACGAGATTCCCCGTGAGCGCCCGCTGACGCCACTTCTAGACCGCGCCAATACGCCGGATGAACTGCGTCGCCTGGGCGAAACCGAGCTGGAAACCCTGGCCGACGAACTGCGCCAGTACCTGCTGTATACGGTCGGGCAGACCGGCGGGCACTTCGGCGCAGGCCTCGGCGTGATTGAGCTGACCGTCGCGCTGCACTACGTCTTCGACACCCCGGATGATCGCCTGGTGTGGGATGTCGGCCATCAGGCTTACCCCCATAAGATTCTCACCGGTCGCCGCGAGCAAATGGGCAGCCTGCGCCAAAAAGATGGTATCGCCGCCTTCCCCCGCCGCAGCGAGAGCGAGTACGACACCTTTGGCGTCGGCCACTCCAGCACCAGCATCAGTGCAGCACTGGGCATGGCCATTGCGGCGCGTATGCAGGGCAGCAAGCGCAAATCGGTGGCAGTGATCGGCGACGGCGCGCTGACAGCCGGCATGGCCTTTGAGGCGCTCAATCACGCCAGTGACGTCAAAGCCAATATGCTGGTGGTGCTCAACGACAACGACATGTCGATCTCAAAAAATGTCGGCGGTCTGTCCACCTACCTGGCGAAGATCCTCTCCAGCCGCACCTATGCCAACATGCGTGAAGGCAGTAAAAAAGTGCTGTCCAAGCTGCCCGGTGCCTGGGAAATTGCACGTAAAACTGAAGAACATGCCAAGGGCATGCTGGTCTCCGGCACTCTATTTGAGGAGCTCGGCTGGAACTACATCGGCCCAATCGACGGCCATGACCTGCCCAGCCTGCTTGCCACCCTGCGCAATATGCGTGACCTCGAGGGCCCGCAGTTCCTGCACGTCGTCACCAAAAAGGGTAAGGGCTTCGCCCCGGCCGAGGCCGACCCGATTGGCTATCACGCGATCACCAAGCTGGAGCCCATCAACGCGCCGCCCGTGGCCAAGCAGCCAAGCGGCCCGAAATACTCCAGCGTCTTCGGCCAATGGCTGTGCGACATGGCCGCGCAAGACCCGCGCCTGGTCGGTATTACCCCGGCGATGAAAGAAGGCTCGGACCTGGTGGCCTTTAGCGAACGTTACCCCGAGCGCTATTTCGATGTGGCCATCGCCGAGCAGCACGCCGTGACCCTGGCCGCCGGCATGGCCTGTGATGGGGTTAAGCCGGTGGTGGCGATTTATTCGACTTTCCTCCAGCGCGCCTATGACCAGCTGATCCACGATGTAGCCGTGCAGCACCTTGACGTGCTGTTCGCCATCGACCGCGCCGGCTTGGTTGGCGAAGACGGCCCGACCCACGCCGGCAGCTTTGATATTTCCTACCTGCGCTGCATCCCCGGCATGTTGGTAATGACGCCGAGTGACGAAAACGAACTGCGCCGTATGCTCACCACCGGCCACCTCTACAATGGCCCGGCCGCCGTGCGCTACCCGCGCGGCACAGGCCCCAATGCTGCCATCGAGCCTGGCCTGGAGCCGCTGGAAATTGGCCAAGGCATCCGCCGCCGCCAGGGCCAGACAGTTGCCCTGCTGGTGTTCGGCGTACAACTGAGCGAAGCGCTCAAGGTCGGCGAAGCGCTCAACGCCACCGTGGTCGACATGCGTTTCGTCAAACCGCTGGATGAAGCTCTGGTACGTGAACTGGCCGCCAGCCACGACTTGCTGGTCAGCATCGAAGAGAACAGCGTGATGGGCGGCGCCGGCAGTGCGGTCAGCGAGTTCCTCGCCCGCGAGAACATCCTCAAACCGCTGCTGCACCTGGGCCTGCCTGATTATTACGTTGAGCACGCCAAGCCCACGCAGATGCTCGCTGAATGCGGGCTGGACGCCGCCGGTATCGAAGCGGCCATACGCGCCCGGCTCGCCACTCGCCCTGCATGAGTACCGCTCATCCAGCGCTGAACATCGCTTGCTTGTAGTTCATCCCCCCGCGCATTAAGGTGCGCGGCGTTTTACTTCCGCCAAGGTGCGCCTCTTTATCCGTAAAGCGGCGTTAAACGGGAAGCCGGTGCGCTCATTAAGAGCCATCCCGGCGCTGCCCCCGCAACGGTAATCGACCGCAGAGTCAATCTGCATGCAACCTCTGAAAGCCACTGGCGTAAGCCGGGAAGGCGAGGCTGCACATGTCGAGAGCCCGGAGACCGGCCTTAGCGGATGTGACTGGTGCTGCGGAGGGCATCACCGTCAAGCTCAGGCTGCCCTTGCGTGCGCCCGTTCTTGCACCTGCCCTCCTCAAAAGTCTTCCGACCTTTTGAGGATTGTTTAAATGAAATTGTCCCGTCTTGCTCTGGCTTTGGCACTTACGCCGAGTTTTGCCTCGGCTGCCACTGATACCAGCAGCTATGAATTACCGCCGCTGGTGATCACCCGCGCCACTCCATTGCAAACCCCTGCCCCCGCTAGCGTGCGAGTAATTGATCGTGAAAAAATCGAGGCAAGCGCAGCCAGCTCGCTGGTCGACGTTTTGCGTGGTGAGGCTGGATTGCAAGTACGCGACGTGATCGGAGATGGCAGCCGAGCCACTTTCAGCCTGCGCGGTTTTGGTGAAAACGCGGTGAATAACACCCTAATCCTTGTCGACGGTCGGCGCCTAAATCAGCCCGCACTCGCTGGAGCAGACTTGAGCAGCGTACCGCTGAGCAATATCGAGCGAATTGAAATTATCCGTGGCGCGGGCAGCGTGCTGTATGGCGACCAGGCCGTGGGCGGAGTTATCAACATCATCACTCGCCAACCCAAAGCCAGCGAAGCCTATATTGAGACCAGCCGCGGCAGCCATGACCTAGAAGCCCTCCGCGGCCATCTATCGCAGGTATTAGGCGGTGGTTTCTCCACCTTTCTCAGTGGTGAGTCGCGCACCGCCGACAATTACCGCGACCATAACAACGCCAGCTACAGTAACGCTTTCGCCCGCTTGCGCTATGACCACGACAGCGGCCATGCCCTCTACGAATACCAGACGGTAGACGATGAGTTGCTCTACCCCGGCAGCATCAACAAAAGCCAGCGCCACGTCGACCGTAAGCAAAGCACCTCAAGCGACTGGTTTGACAGCAAGACCCAGCTGCACCGTATCGCACTGCAACAGCAGCTACACGATAACCTTAACGCCAACCTCGATTACAGCCATAGCGATCAGGATGGCGTTGGCTCATCCTGGGGCAGCCGCTACCGCCAGGCTACTCGGGTGGGAAGCATTAGCCCACGCTTCTCAGGGCACCTCGACAGCGTCCTCGGCCGCAGTGAGTGGCTGCTGGGCCATGACCATATCAATAACGACTATGAAAATAGCCTGACCAGCACCGAGTTCCGCCAAACCCAACGCGATTGGTACGGCCAGTGGGTACAGCCGCTGAGCAGCAGCCTCAGCCTCAGTGCAGGCTACCGTGAGAGCCAAGCCGAAGATCGCAAGCGCGGCTCGGGCAAGTCGCATACCGATAACCAGGGCAGCAGTAGCCTTGGCCTCAGCTGGCAGGCGGCCGAGCACACGCGCTTGTTTATCAAGCGTGAAGACGTTCTGCGCTGGGCCAACGTCGATGAAAACGGCTATGTACTCCCGGGCATCGATTACCTCAAGCCGCAGACCGGTTTGTCCTGGGAAGCCGGAGCCGAATGGCAAGACAGCAGGCAGCGCTATCAGGCCAGCCTGTATCGCCTCGATCTGGAAGACGAGCTGATGTACGACTCTCAGGCCAATGCAGGCCAGGGGGCCAACATCAACTTGGACAAGACCCGCCGCCAAGGCCTATTGCTGGAAGCCGAACGCCAGCTAAGCGAACGTCTGAGCATCGGCGGGCAGTACAGTTTCACCGACTCGGAATACCTGCAGGGCAACTTCAAGGGCAACGAAGTGCCTTGGGTCTCCCGCCATAGCGCCAGCGCTAACCTCAGCTACAAACTGCTGCCTGGTGTAACCAGCTATGTCGAGGCGGTCTATACCGGCGCCCGTTATCTGTCGAGTGATGATGGACATACCCTGCCCCGCGAGGGTGGCTATACCCTTATTAACGCGGCGTTGAGCTGGGACTATCAGCAGTTCAGCAGCAAACTGCGGGTCAATAATCTTACAGGCAAGCAGTACGATAGCCACGCTGGCTGGAGCATCTGGAGTGGTTCGTACCACTACCCGGCTCCAGAAGAACAGGTACAACTAAGCGTCGGCTATCGCTTCTAACCACGCAGCACCTACAAGAAGGCCGCCTATTGGGCGGCCTTCTTGCTTTCACGACTCACTCGGCCGCTGCCAACTGCTCACACAGTTTCTCCATCGCCCCCAACATCTGAAAACTGGGCCGCTCCAGGCCGTCATCGGGCACCTGCCACAACTGCCCACGCTCAACCGCCTTCATCCCCAGCCAAACGCGCCAGGCATCCAGTTGCGCCTGGCTGCCGGCCAAAATCACCTCGGGGTTGCGCTGCAGCACCGCCTCGACACTCACTTGCGGAGCCGGCAGGCTGAGGTCGGCAAAGACATTCTCGGCGCCACACACACGCAGGGCATCGCTAATAATCTGCTGGCCGCCGAGGGTATACAGCGGCACATCCCAGACCTGATAGAACAGGCGCAACGGGTGTTGCCGCTGGTAGCGCTGACTCAGGCGCTGCAGGCCCTGGTTGAACTGCTGTTGCAAACGCTTTCCCTGCTCTGCACGCCCCACACGCGTACCGATCTCGGCAAACTGCCCGGCCAGATCAGCCAGCTTGCGGGGCTCGACAAGCATTATCGGGATGCCAAGGCGCTGTAATTGTTGGCGCTGGCCGCTGCTGATGCTGTCCGGCCAGAGCAGTACCAGGTCGGGCTGCAGGCTGAGCAGGCTCTCCAGTTCCAGGCGGCCAAAATGACCGACCGAAGGCAGATGCTGCACGGCCGCCGGGCGCTCCCCAGCATCAAGCAGGCCCACCAACAGGTCGCCAGCCTCCAGTTCAAGCATGATTTCGGTGAGGGACGGCGCTAGAGTCACCACGCGCTCGGCAGCGGCTGCGGGCCAGACCAGCAGCGCCAGCAGGGCCACCGCGAGGGCGCGCATCAGCCGAGTTGGCGAGGGATGCGGTAGAGGTACAGCAACACGATGCTGGAAATCGCCAGCAGAATCAGCGGAATCGCTTCCAAGCCGGCAAATACCGCTACAGCAGCAATCCAAGCCGGCGCCGCCGCGCCGAGAAACGCCAGGCGACGCACGCGCGCCAGTTCTAGCCAGGCATCGTGCTCATCGGCGGTATCGAGGGTTTTTTCAGTGGCGACCAATGCGCGCTTGTAGCGGCTGAACAGTGGCAGGCTGACAAACATCGAGGCCAGGCCGGCGATAAACAGCGGCATTGTCAGCAAGCCTGTTTGGCGCTCGGCACCAAACAGCAGATTGAGCACAAACAGCGGCAACAGGGTCACGGCCAACTGCCGCCACCACTCCAGCATCAGCCGCCGGCGCACTTCACTGCGGGTCATAGGCTTTCCTCAACCTCACCCTGGTGCAGGCTGCCGAGCATGTGCCCGAGCTTGCCAGCCTTGGTCGCGAGGTACTTTTTGTTGTGCGGGTTATGGTCGATCTGCAGCGGCACACGGGTCGCCACATTGATGCCCATGTCACCCAATGCTTTAACTTTGCGCGGGTTGTTGGTCATCAATTTGAGTTGGCTGATACCTAAGTGATCAAGCATCGGCAGGCAGATGGCGTAGTCGCGCTGGTCGGCGCCGAAGCCCAAACGCTCGTTGGCCTCGACGGTATCCGCACCGCCGTCTTGCAGCTCATAGGCGCGGATTTTGTTCAGCAGGCCAATGCCACGGCCTTCCTGGCGCAGATAAAGCAGAACGCCACGGCCTTCTTGGGCAATGGCGCGCAACGCAGCTTCCAGCTGGAAGCCGCAGTCGCAACGCAGGCTGAAGAGTGCGTCGCCGGTCAGGCATTCAGAGTGCAAACGCCCGAGTACGGGCGCGCCATCGGCAACGTCACCAAACGTCAGGGCAACATGTTCCTTGCCGGTGGCCTCTTCGAGAAAGCCATGCATGGTGAAGGTGCCAAAGGGCGTGGGCAACTGGGAGGCGGCGACAAACACGACAGACACCGGATACTCCTAAAGGAAATGGGCAGGAAATAATAAGGCTGGCATTGTAACAGCAGGCCCTTACAGCCGCTTAGCCTGAATTACTGATGATAGCGATCGAGCAGCTTAGAATCTGTTTCCGATGATGCGAGCCAGAGTAGTGCACACCTATTTTTAGCGCAGCAGACTGTAAACGGGGTTTAGTACTTGGACTCCAGCACCAGCACATCCTGCTCGACCTTCCAGCCAACCCGGCTGAGGAAACTCATGCCGAGCAGAGCTTCGCGCGGCGAGCCGCCTTCTAGAATCACAGCCTCAACGCCCAGCACTTCCAGCTCACCGACCTTGACCCGGTCCAACGTCACCCGCCAACCGCGAGCAGTGCCGCTGGCAGTACTGACCTGCAACGACGTACCGACAACGCGATAGTCGATACCTAACCGCCGGGCATGCTCATCATTCAAGGCCACGGAGGTGGCGCCGGTATCCACCAGAAACTGGATGGACTGACTGTTCACCGAGCCCGCCACCCAGTAATGCCCACCGATGCCCTTGGCCACGCTGAGCTGCTTTTTTTGTGCCTCGGCAAAGCCGTCGCTGTATTCGCGAGCGAGGCTGTAGCTGCGTTCAACACCGTCAACGCGCAACACTGCGCCGCGGCTGTCGGCACTCACCACCACCACGCCGCCCGGGCCAACCTGGCCGACTTTGACCAGTTTTCGCTGCCCTTCAACGTTCAGCACCGCAGCGCCTGGAAACAGGCCTACAACGCGCACTTGAGTGGCCGCCAGCGCATGGGTGGCGCACAACAACAGGCCCAATGCGATCAGGTTAAACACACGCATGCTCGGTCTCGCAGTCATCAGTCAAAAGGATAAGGCTGCTGCCAACGTTTGAAGATTGGTCGCAGACTGCCATTCGCCACCAGCTCATCCATGCGCCGGTCAAACAATTCGGCCAGAACGCGCCCCCGTGCGTTGTCCGCAAAGCCCAGATAAAGGGGCAAGTTGGTCAACAGCGTTATACGGTAGCGCGATGGTTCAGCGGCGCTATTGAGAACATCATTGACCTCGCCGAGGGCATCAAGATAGAAGTCGGCATGCCCCTGGTCCAGCATGCCGACAATACCGTTGCGGCGAATTATTTCGCGGTACTGGTGCAAATTTGGCAGATAGCGCTGGTATTCATAACCACGCATCCAGGCCAGCCGAAACGAGCCCAAATTCTCCAACGTAGGCACAGGTGTATGCTTCAACCCCAAGGCAACAATTTGGTCGAAGTCATAACTCCAGCGCGGGTAAAACACCCGGTAGCTGACTTCGTTAAGGTAGGAGCCGACCCAGGCATCGGCTTCGCCACGCTGAACCAGGCCAATGGAGCGAGTGTAGGGCACGCTCTGGATATCCAGCTGCACGCCGGCAGGCTCGAATACAGCACGGAAAATATCCCAGGCCATGCCGCTGCCATCCGCCTCGGTGTGCCCCGGCCAGGTTTCGGCGGCGATGCGCACCTGCGTCGGCTCAGCGGCACTGGCCCACGGACTGACAGCGCATATTAACGCCCACAACACCCAGCTCCTGCAGCGCCTCATTGCCTCTCCTCGCTACCAGCCCAGCGCGGCGGCCAGGCCATTACCCCAACCCCAGACAATTAGTTGCAGGGCCATCCAGGCGAACACCCCTGCCAATACATCATCCAGCATGATGCCAACACCGCCATGCACATGCCGATCAATCCAGCGAATCGGCCAGGGCTTGAGGATGTCGAACACACGAAACAGTACGAAGCCTAGCAGCAGCCAGCCCCAGCCGTCGGGGACCAGCCACAGGGTGATCCACATGCCGACCATTTCGTCCCAGACGATGCCCTCGTGGTCGTGCACACGCAAGTCATCGGCGACCTTACCGCACAGCCAGAAGCCGAACAGCATGGTGACGCCGAGCATCAACCAGTAGCCCCAATCAGGAAGCAGCTGCAGCAACGGAATAAACGGCAACGCGACCAGCGAGCCCCAGGTGCCAGGGGCTTTCGGCAAGGTGCCGGAGCCAAACCCGAAGGCCAGGAAATGCCAGGGATTGCGCCACACCGACGGAGGCACGAACTCGGCGGGAACTTGCTTGGGATGATCAGTCACGGGCACTTCCAAAATGTTGATAGCCGCCATGAGGCAGCAGAACAGGCTGACCTTGTGGGTCCAGCAGGGTAACACCTTGACCGGTCGCAACTCGGCCGATCACCTGCACCGGCAAACCCGCCTGCTGTAACGCCGGCAAATAGTCAGCCGGCAACGTAAACGCCAGCCGGTAATCATCGCCGCCCGTTAAACCACATTGCAGCGCGGTCGCCTCGCCGGCAAAAGCCCGCAAGGCGTCGGACAGCGGCACCTGCGCCTGCTCGATAATTAGCGCCACACCAGAGGCGGCCGCGATATGGCCACAATCGGCCAGCAACCCATCGGAGATATCCAGTGCGGCAGTGGCCTTGCCGCGCAGGGCCAGGCCCAGCTCAAGCTGCGGCATGGGCGACCAGTAGCGGGCCAGCAGCACAGCGGCCACAGCGGGTTCTGTTTGGCGCTGCCCGAGCACCAGGGGCAAGGCACCGGCAGCATCCCCCAGCTCACCACCAACGCACAGCAGGTCGCCGACTTGCGCGCCTTTGCGGGTCAGCGCCATCCCTGCCGGTACGCGACCGAAGACAGTCAGGGTCAGGCTCAGGGGGCCACGGGTAGTATCGCCGCCGATCAGGCGAATCGCGCACGATTGCGCCATGTGATCCAGACCCTGGGCAAACGCCTGCAGCCAATCCGGCTCAGCGCCTGGCAGGGTCAACGCGAGGGTAAAGCCGACAGGCGTCGCGCCCATCGCGGCAAGATCGCTGACCGAAACACCCAGCGCACGTTGGCCGAGCAGGAACGGATCAGGCGATTCCGGAAAATGCACCCCGGCAACCAGGGTATCGGTGGAGATTGCCAGCTGTTCTCCAGCCGGCACTTGCAACAGGGCGCAGTCGTCGCCAATGCCCAATGCCACCCCTTCGCCCGCCTGCGCGCAAGACGCAGCGGCGAAGTAGTGACGGATTAGCTCGAACTCACCCAACGCGGGCTTAGCGCTTGTGGGCGCGGACTTCATCGATACGCAAGCGCGGCGCCAGCTTGTCCAGCACGCCGTTAACGAACTTATGCCCGTCAGTGGCGCCAAACACTTTGGCCAGCTCAATGCCTTCGTTGATCACCACGCGATAGGGGATATCAATACGATTTTTCAGCTCAAAGGTCGACAGGCGCAGAATCGACAGTTCAACCGGATCAATTTCATCCAGCGGACGATCCAGCAGCGATTCAAACGCCCCGTCAATCTCGGTTTGCTGGCGCGGCACGCCGTGCAAAATCTCGTGGAAGTAGGCGCCGTCAACCGTGGTGAAGTCGTTATCAACGCGAAACTGCGCTTCGATTTCGTTCAGCGACTGACCGGCCATGTGCCAGGAGTACAAAGCCTGCATGGCCAGCGTGCGCGCCTGACGGCGCGCAAGGGTCTTGGTGCTGGGGCCTTTTTTCGGCGCGTGTGGCGGCTGCCCGTTACCGTCGTTCTGGCTCACTTGGCCTCCAACTGCGCCAGCAGGCTAACCATTTCCAGGGCAGACAGTGCAGCTTCTGCGCCTTTGTTGCCGGCCTTGGTGCCGGAACGCTCGATGGCTTGCTCGATGGAGTCCACCGTCAGCACGCCGAACGCAACCGGTACGCCGAACTCCATGGACACCTGGGCCAAGCCCTTGGTGCATTCGCCCGCCACATATTCAAAGTGCGGGGTGCCGCCACGGATGACGGCACCGAGGGCGATGATGGCGTCAAAGTCACCACGCTGGGCGACTTTCTGCGCCACCAGCGGAATTTCGAAGGCACCCGGCGCGCGGATGATGGTGATGTCGTCTTCCTTCACGCCATGGCGAACCAGGGCGTCAACAGCGCCACTTACCAGGCTTTCGACAACAAAGCTGTTAAAGCGGCCGACGACCAGGGCGAATTTGCCTTGCGGGGCGATGAAAGTACCTTCGATGGTCTTCAGGGTCATGGAACAGATCTCATATAGCGTTAAAGAGCCGGGGGGGCTTAAATGTATAGCCCGACAAAACAGCGCATGGCGCGGCAGTCGTTATTCAGCGGGCAGGTATTCTACAACTTCCAGGTCAAAGCCGGATATCGCATTGAACTTCATTGGCGAACTCATCAGGCGCATTTTGCGCACGCCAAGGTCACGTAGAATCTGCGAACCCGCGCCCACAGTGCTGTAAGTAGCCGGGCTAGGGGCCGGCTGCTTATCCAGATGCGCGAGCAGCTCGGGGCCGGTCAGCGGGTTACCCAGCAACAGCACCACGCCACTGCCGGCCTTGGCCACCTCGGCCATGGCCGCACGCATGCTCCAGCGACCCGGTTGCTTGACCAGGAACAGGTCACGCAGCGGCTCCATGTTGTGGACTCGCACCAGCGTCGGCTCGTCGGCGCATACCGCGCCCAGAGTCAGGGCCATGTGCGCGGTGTCCTCGACTGAATCACGGTAGGTTACCAGGGTGAACTGGCCCAACTCGGTGTCCAGCGGCTGTTCGCTCACACGCTCAACGGTGCGCTCGTGCATCAGGCGGTAGTGGATCAGGTCGGCGATGGTGCCAATCTTGATACCGTGCTCGGCGGCGAAGACTTCCAGCTCAGGACGGCGCGACATGGTGCCGTCGTCGTTCATGATTTCGCAGATCACCCCGCTCGGCTCGAAACCGCCCATGCGCGCAAGATCGCAGGCCGCTTCGGTGTGGCCGGCACGCGCCAATACACCGCCCGCTTGCGCCATCAGTGGGAAGATATGACCCGGGCTGACGATATCGTCGGCTTTGGCGTTTTTCGCAGCGGCGGCCTGCACGGTGCGCGCACGGTCAGCGGCAGAGATGCCAGTGGTGACGCCTTCGGCGGCTTCGATGGAGACGGTGAATTTGGTGCCAAAACCGGAACCGTTGCGCGGCGCCATCAGTGGCAGCTTGAGGGTTTCGCAGCGCTCGCGGGTCATCGGCATGCAGATCAGGCCACGGGCGAAGCGCGCCATGAAGTTGATGTGCTCGGCCGTCACGCACTCGGAGGCGATGATCAGATCACCTTCGTTCTCGCGGTCTTCGTCATCCATAAGGATGACCATCTTGCCGGCGCGGATGTCTTCGACCAGTTCTTCGATACTGTTAAGAGCCATGCGGGCGATTCCTTATTTGTTCAGGTAGCCGTGTTCGGCGAGAAAACTTTCTGTCATGCCGGAGGCTTTCGGCTCGGCGGCCTTGTCACCGAGCAGTAAGCGCTCCAGGTAACGGGCGAGCAGGTCCACCTCAAGGTTGACCTGCTTGCCGGGGCGGTAATCGACCATGATGGTTTCGGCCAAGGTGTGCGGCACGATAGTCAGCTCGAATTCAGCACCGTTAACCGAGTTAACGGTCAGGCTGGTGCCATCGACAGTGATCGAGCCTTTATGGGCGATGTACTTGGCCAACTCACGCGGCGCGCGAATGGTGAACTGCCAGGCACGGGCGTTTTCCGACATGGCGACGATCTCGCCGACGCCGTCGATATGCCCGCTGACCAAGTGGCCGCCAAGGCGACTGGTCGGCGTAAGGGCTTTCTCCAGGTTGACCTTACTGCCCGCCTTGAAATCAATAAAGGCGGTCCGCGCCAGGGTTTCGCGGCTGACATCCGCCCAAAACCCGTCGCCCGGCAGCTCTACTGCCGTCAAGCACACACCGTTGACGGCAATGCTGTCGCCGAGTTTGACGTCCGCAAGATCAAGCTTGCCGGTCTCTACATAAACCCGCACATCGCCGCCCTTGGGCGTCAACGCGCGAATGCTGCCAATGGCTTCGATTATGCCGGTAAACATGCCACCCCCTGTTTAGCGCCCACGTCACGACGCTGGCAGATAACGCCAGATGCGCGCGGCACGAAATAAAAATCAGACATCTAGACCAACTCCTGTTTTATAAAAAACAGGGCGCGTTTGATCGATAGGGATTTCAAGGCACGCCTAGGCATGCCTGATAGAGGCAATCCCGCTCTCTCTTTATCCGGACTCTAACCGTCGGCCCCGGAATCACACCGGGTCTGCTGACCTTGCCCCGTGCTTTACAGCACCAAGGCAAGCGCTCGCGGGCTAGGCATCACGCCATTACCGCCGGTGGGGAATTACACCCCGCCCTGAGAACGTTGCGGCCACTTGCGTAGCCGAGACGCGTTTTACCACAGATTGCCGACGCCCTGCATCGGCAAACGACGGCGTCAATACTGCGCCGTCGCGACTCACACCCATCAGCCAGCAGGCTGCGGCACCGCGATAATCCGCCAGTCGTCACCGACTGCGCGCATGTCGATAATTTTCAACGCGGGTGCATCGGCCATGTGCGCCAGCGGCATATCCAGCAGCGGACGCGCGCTGGAGCCGAGAAACTTGGCCGCCACAAACAGCTGGTACTCATCCACCAGCCCTTGACGGGCAAACGCGCCAGCCAGTCGCGGCCCGGCTTCCACCAGCACTTCATTGGCACCGCGCGTCGCCAGCTCCACCAACAATCGGCGCAGGTCAACATGCCCGTTACTGCCGGGCAGGGCCAATAGTTCGTGACCATCGTCGAGATAGCGAAAACGTGCCGACGCCGCCGCACAGGTCGCCACCATGGCCGCTCCGGCCTGAAAAAACGGCACATGCAGCGGCACACGCAAACGACCATCGATCAGCACACGCTGCGGCTGGCGCGACAGGGCCATAAAGGTTTGTTCCGGGTTCAGGCCCAATTCGCTTTCGCGCAGGGTCAGGCGCGCACCATCTGCCAGTACGGTGTCCGCACCGGTCAGTACCACGCTCGAGCGTGCCCGCAGGCGCTGCACGGCTGAGCGCGCGGCAGCGCCGGTAATCCACTGGCTCTCGCCGCTGGCCATGGCCGTGCGCCCGTCCAGGCTCATCGCCAGTTTGACCCGCACAAACGGCAAGCCCGTCTCCATTCGTTTAATAAACCCAGCATTCAGCGCACGCGCCTCGGCCTCCAGCACACCGCTCTGCACCGCGATACCCGCATGCATCAAGCGCAGTAGGCCATTACCGCTGACCTGCGGATTAGGGTCTTGCATGGCGGCCACCACGCGCGTGATGCCGGCAGTAACCAGCGCATCGGCGCAGGGCGGCGTACGCCCGTGATGGCTGCAGGGCTCTAAGGTGACATAGGCGGTGGCGCCGCGCGCCTTATCGCCAGCCTGACGCAGGGCGTGCACCTCAGCGTGCGGTTCGCCGGCACGCACATGCCAGCCTTCACCGACGATGAGCCCATCACGGACGATCACACAGCCCACGCGAGGATTGGGGTGGGTGGAGTACAGGCCTTTACGGGCGAGTTCTAGCGCGCGCGCCATGAAGGCGTGATCTGAGTTCATCATCAACCCTTGGCAGGTTCGCGGGACAGGCGATCGATTTCCTCGCGGAACTCGTTGAGATCCTGAAAGCGTTTGTACACCGAGGCGAAACGGATATAGGCCACTTCATCGAGCTTCTGCAGTTCGCCCATCACCAATTCACCCAGCACCAGCGATTTGATCTCGCGTTCGCCGGTGGCGCGCAGCTTGTGTTTGATATGGGCGATGGCCGCTTCCAGGCGCTCAATGCTCACGGGGCGCTTCTCCAGCGCACGCTGCATGCCGGCGCGCAGCTTGTCCTCATCGAAGGGCTGGCGGCTGCCGTCCTGCTTGATCAAGCGCGGCATGACCAGCTCAGCGGTCTCGAAGGTGGTGAAGCGTTCTTCACAGGCCAGGCATTCACGCCGGCGACGCACTTGTTCACCCTCGGCAACCAGGCGCGAGTCGATCACTTTGGTGTCATTGGCAGCGCAAAAAGGGCAGTGCATAAATAAGGCCAGCTTTAGAACGAAGATCGCCATGGTAGCGCATCCCGCAAGCAAGACAAGCCGAGGGGTTTGCGGTATACAAGCGCCCATCGAAACCGGCGGAGTTGATGCCCACCATGAAAATCCCAATGCCGTTACAACCGCTGATTTTACTGAGTATGATCACCATGCTGAGCGCTTGCGCCAGCGACAGCCCGCCGCCCGCCAAACCCACCGCACCAGCTAAGGCTACGGCCGAAGCAGCGCCGCTGCCGGCCTACCAGCGCGAGCTAAGCGGCAGCTTGTTGAATGTGCCCAATGAAGCGGATGTTGAGCTGGCCCTGCTGGCGGTCGACGAACGCGGCCGGCCGCAGGCGCTGCTGGGCAATATCCAGCTGCGCGGCACCGGCAACCCGCTGGCGTTTCGCTTGCTGTTCAACCCGGAAACCTTTAACAAGCACAGCCGCATCGAGCTGCATGGCCGCGCCAACCAAGCCGGCCGGTTGATTCTGCGCCTGCCCGCGCAAGCGATTGCCCAGGCCGAAACCCAGGCCCTCGGTGAGTTGAGCCTGGTGCCGGCGCCATGACAGCACCAGCCGCCTTACAAGCCGCCCTCAGCGAGCTGCTCGGTGACGCTCAGCTCAGCGCGCAAACCCTGCCCGGCACGGCGATCAAGCTGTGGCTGATCGATCCGGCGAATATGGACCGCTGTTTCAGCCCGGAAGAAACTCGCCTGATCCTCGAAGAGCCGCCCTACTGGTGCTTCTGCTGGGCCAGCGGTCTGGTACTGGCGCGCTGGCTGGCCGAGCACCCTGAGTGGGTGCGCGGCAAACGCGTGCTGGATTTCGGCGCAGGCTCCGGTGTCGCGGCCATTGCCGCCGCCAAAGCCGGTGCGCTGGAAGTGGTGGCCTGCGACCTTGATCCATTGGCGATTGCCGCCTGCCAGGCCAATGCCGCGCTAAATGACGTGGAGCTGCATTACTCCGCCGACTTTTTTGCCGAGGCCGACCGCTTCGACCTGATTATCGTCGCCGACGTGCTCTACGACCGCGCCAATTTGCCGCTGCTCGATCAGTTTCTCAGCCGTGGCCGCCAGGCGTTGGTGGCGGACTCCCGAGTGCGCGATTTTCAGCATCCGCTGTATCAGCGGCTCGGCGTACTCGAAGCCTGCACCTGGCCGGATTTGGCTGAACCGGCGGAGTTTCGCCATGTCAGCCTGTACCACGCCGAACGCATTTAGCAGCCCTTGTATCCGCCAGACCCAGCCCACATTTATAGTCCATCCCATTTTTCGCACCGCCGAGACCGACCATGAGCGACTCCCCTTACATCTTTGATATCGCAGGCAGCGCCAGCTTCGAACAGCTGGTGATCGAGAACTCCTTCCAGAAGCCGGTGCTGGTGGATTTCTGGGCCGAATGGTGCGCACCGTGCAAGGCACTGATGCCGCTGCTGGCGAAAGTCACCGAGGAATACCGCGGCGAGCTGCTGCTGGCCAAGGTCAACTGCGATATAGAGCAAGATATCGTCGCCCGCTTCGGCATCCGCAGCCTGCCCACTGTGGTGCTGTTCAGGAATGGTCAGCCGGTCGATGGCTTTGCGGGTGCGCAGCCGGAGTCGGCGATTCGCGAAATGCTTAAGCCGCACGTGGCCGAACCGGCGCCGGCCGCTGCTGATCCGATGGAAGCGGCGCAGGCGCTGTTCAGCGAAGGCCGTTTTGCCGATGCCGAAGCCGTGCTCAAAGTGCTGCTGACAGAGAACAACGAGCACGCCGCCGCGCTGATTCTCTACGCCCGCTGCCTGGCCGAGCGTGGCGAGTTGGGCGAAGCTGAGGTGGTGCTGAATGCGGTAAAAGGCGATGAACATAAACAAGCCCTGGCCGGTGCCCGCGCGCAATTAACCTTCCTGCGTTTGGCCGGCGAGCTGCCCGAGGTCGCCAGCCTGAAAACCCGCCTGGCGCAGAACGCCGACGACGATGAAGCCAGCTACCAGCTGGCGATCCAGCAACTGGCGCGCCAGCACTACGAGCCGGCGCTCGACGCCCTGCTCACTCTGTTTATCCGTAATCGCAGTTACGCCGACGGCCTGCCGCACAAGACCCTGCTGCAAGTCTTCGACCTGCTCGGCAATGACCACCCGCTGGTTACCGCGTACCGGCGCAAGTTGTACCAAGCGATTTACTAAACAGCCTGTGGTCTGCCAAGCATCGCGGCTAAAGCCCCTCCCACAACACAGCGAGTTCTGTGCTTGCGGGAGGGCCGGACGGCACTCCGCCTTAGCCGCGGCAGGTCAGCTGTGCGGCATCGGCACTTATCAGCCCACCCAGTGATAAATGGGCGCATCCGCACCCGCCTCCACCCGCACGTGCGCGCAATGGCGCAGGCGCACCAGCAGGCGCTTGCCTGCCGCTTCTCCCCCCGCCAGCCCGGCGAGTTGCCCAAGTAATTGCGGCCCTTCGATCTGCCCGGCCTGGCGCAGCAGTTGCAGCGTGGTCTGCCATAAAGCATCACCCGCTTGACCCGCAGATGCCTTTACCGGCTCAGGTGAAGCCTCAACCGGCGGCACCTCCAGGCTGATGTGCTGCGCTAATTGCGCCCAATCCTGCGCATCCAACTCAACCGTCAGGTCCACCGGCCAAGCACCGACTTGTCCACGAATTCGCACCATCATTCTGCCCTCTACTGACCAGCCGCCATGCTCCCACGTCCATACGGCATCGCCAAGCAAGGCTGGCCACGCACACCAAAAAGTTGTTATAACGTAACAAGACCTTGTTTTTGAATTGGAGATCGCCATGCGCCGCCTGCTAGTTGCCCTGCCCTTTGCCCTGCTGCCACTTGCCGTCAGTGCCGCCGAGCACAGCCACAGTCATGATGAACATCAGCACGAGCATGCCAAAAACGACAGCCTAAGTGCCCATGAGCACGGCGCCGCTCAACTGAACGTGGTACTCGAAGGCAAGGTGCTGGAGCTGCAACTGGAGAGCCCGGCCATGAACCTGGTGGGTTTCGAACACGCCGCGCAAAGCGACGCCGACAAAACCAAGGTCGCCGCCGCGCGCAGCCAGCTGGAGCAGCCGCATGCACTATTTGGCCTGACCGCCGGTGACTGCAGCGTGAGCACGCTGGCACTGGAAAGCCCACTGTTTACTGAGCACGCAAAGCATGAGCACAAAGAACACCACGACAACCACGCCCAAGACAGCGAACACAGCGATATCCACGCGACCTACCGCCTCGACTGCCTGAAGCCTGAAGATTTGCAACAACTTAACCTGGCCGAGCTGTTCAAGCGCTTCCCCGCCACCACAAAAATTCAGGTACAACTGATCGGCCCGAATGGCCAGCAAGGCTTGGAGCTGACGCCTGCGCAGCCGACCCTGAGTTTCTAACCACCCCTTTTGCAGCAGAACGGCCGGGGTAACCCGGCCGCTTACTTTATGAGTTCAGCCCTGATCTACCTGTCCAACCTCGGCTTTGCCTGGCCCGGCCAGCCCGAGCTGTTGGATATCGACAGTTTTACCCTGCAACGCGGCGAAAGCCTGTTTCTCAAAGGCCCCAGTGGCAGCGGCAAGACCACCCTGCTCGGCCTGCTCGGCGGCGTACAGAAACCTAATCGCGGCAGCATCCAGCTGCTTGAGCAGGACTTGAGTACGCTGTCCGCCAGCGCTCGCGACCGCTTTCGCGTCGATCACACCGGCTATATCTTCCAGCAGTTCAACCTGCTGCCATTTCTCTCAGTACGCGAGAACGTCGAACTGCCCTGCCATTTCTCCAAGCTGCGCGCCAGCCGCGCGGTGCAGCGCCACGGCAGCGTGGCCAAGGCCACCAGCGCATTGCTCGCCCACCTGGGCTTGCACCAGCCTGAGCTGCTGCAACGCCGCGCCGGCGACCTGTCGATCGGCCAGCAGCAGCGCGTAGCAGCAGCCCGTGCGCTGATCGGTCAACCGGAGCTGGTAATCGCCGACGAACCCACCTCGGCGCTGGATGCAGATGCCCGCGAAGCCTTTCTCGAATTGCTGTTCGCCGAGTGCCGCGAGGCCGGCTCCAGCCTGCTACTTGTCAGCCACGACCAGAGCCTGGCGCGGCTGTTCGACCGCAGCCTGTCACTGGCCGAACTCAACCGCGCCCCCCGCCTGACAGACCATTGAGAAACTACCTACGTTGCCGATACGGCGTTAAAAACAGGCTCGAAATGCTCATTTACACCAGTAAACTCCGCTTCCTCGCCTGTTTTTGCCTTGTCTCGGCGGCCTCGCCTACGTTTCTCAACGGCCTGTTCCCGGAGATTTAACGATGTATCTACTGCGTCTCGCCCTGGCCAGCCTGGGCAATCGCCGCTTTACCGCCTGGCTGACGGTGTTTGCCATTGCCCTCTCTGTGTGTCTGCTGCTCGCCGTCGAGCGGGTTCGCACCGAAGCCCGCGCCAGCTTTGCCAACACCATCAGCGGCACCGACCTGATCGTCGGCGCGCGCTCCGGCAGCGTGAACCTGCTGCTGTACTCGGTATTTCGCATAGGCAACGCCACCAACAATATTCGCTGGGATAGCTTCGAGCAGTTAGTCCAGCACCGTCAGGTCAAATGGGCCATCCCGATCTCGCTGGGCGATTCGCACCGTGGCTACCGGGTGATGGGCACCAGCCCGGCGTATTTCGAGCACTATCGTTATGCCCGCAGCCAACAACTGCAGCTGAGCAGCGGCCGCGCCTTTGCCGATGACCCGTTCGAGGTTGTACTTGGCGCAGAAGTGGCGCAAGCGCTCAACTACCAGATCGATCAGGAGCTGGTGCTGGCCCATGGCGTGGCCACCATCAGCCTGGTCAAACATGACGACAAACCGTTCAAGGTGGTCGGCATCCTCAAACGCACCGGCACCCCGGTAGACCGCACCCTGCACATCTCGCTGGCTGGCATGGAGGCCCTGCATGTCGATTGGCAAAACGGCATGCCAGCACGCGGCGCGGCCAAGGTCAGTGCTGAGCAGGCGCGGGCGATGGACCTGCAACCCAAGCAGATCACTGCCGTCATGCTCGGCCTGAACAGCAAGATCGCCACCTTCAGCTTGCAACGCGAGATCAACGAATTTCGCGGAGAGCCGCTGCTGGCAATCCTCCCCGGCGTCGCGCTGCAGGAGCTGTGGAGTCTGATGGGCACCGCCGAAAAGGCGCTATTCGTGGTTTCACTGTTCGTGGTGCTGACGGGGCTGATCGGCATGCTTACGGCGATTCTCACCAGCCTGAACGAGCGCCGAAGGGAAATGGCGATTCTGCGCTCGGTCGGCGCGCGGCCCTGGCATATCGCCAGCTTGCTGATCGTCGAGGCCTTTGCCCTGGCCCTGGCCGGCGTGCTGCTTGGTTTGCTGTTGCTGTACCTGGGCATCGCCGGGGCGCAGGGCTATGTGCAGGCGAATTACGGCCTGTACTTGCCACTGAATCTGCCGACCCGCTATGAGTGGACGCTGCTCGGCGCTATCCTGAGCGCCGCCCTGTTGATGGGCTGTGTACCGGCCTGGCGCGCGTACCGCCAATCCCTGGCCGATGGCTTATCGATTCGCTTATGAGGCTTTTGCATGCAGCGCTCTCTGCTCGCCACCCTGCTGTTCACCTTGGCCCTGCCTCTGGCGGCTGCCGAGGTGCGCGAGCTGACCTGGTCGGAAATGGTCCCGGCCGATGCGCCGCCGCAAGTCGTTGAGCCGGCACCGATTCATGACCTCTCGCAGCTGGCCGACGCCCTCGCCGAATCCGGTCCCGCAGCCATGCAGCAATCGCCCGCAGCGCCGGTGGTGCAGGCACTGGATGGCCAATCGGTAAAACTGCCGGGCTATATCGTGCCGCTGGATGTCACCGAGGAAGGCCGGGTGACCGAATTTTTGCTGGTGCCGTACTTCGGTGCGTGCATCCACGTGCCGCCACCGCCGTCGAATCAGATCGTCCATGTCACCAGCGAACTGGGCGTGCTGCTCGATGCGCTGTATCAGCCGTTCTGGATCGAAGGCCCGATGAGGGTCGAGCACGCCAGCAGCGAGCTGGCCGAAGCGGGCTATCAAATGGAGGCGGAAAAGATTTACGCCTATGAGCTGCCGGATAGCTGAGTAAAGCCTTCATGCCGATGCCGTTCATCCAAGCCAGGTGAACGGCATTTTTGTTGCGCGGATAAAACTCGAGGAAGGTTGTGCCGCCGACACCGCGTCCCGGATTTCATCCGGGCTACGGAAGCTGTGTGGGGTGGATCGGTGCGCGTAGCTGACTCTTTTTTCATCCACCATCGCCGCTGGTGGATGGGTGAAGCGTCATCCACCCCAAAAAACGTGACCTGAGAATAAACACAGGACCGACCAAAACGTCTGCGCTGTGTTCAGCTACGACTGGCAACATGCTTTTCCCGCTGATAACTCAACTCACTTTCCGCCCACTGGCGCCAGGCGCGCACCTTGCTGCGTTCGGCGCCGGCTCGTTCGGCCTTGGCCAGGGCGTCGAGCCCGGCCTGCCAGCGCGTCTGTTCCAGCTCCAGCTGGGCCAGGTGCAGCCAGTGCTTGGCACTGCCCGAGCGCTGCGCCAGTTCACGGAAGATCAACGCTGACTTGCTGCGTTCACGCGCCTGCCACCAGAGCAGCCCCAGGCGCTCCTCACGAGCAGCGGTGCGCGGCAACAGCCCCTGATCGAGCATCCCGGCGAGCAGCTTGGCGCCTTGCCAGGGTTGATCGGCAGCCCCGGCCAGCAGCACCAGGTTGTCCAGTTCGCTTTCATTGAAGCGCAGGCCCTTCTGGTACGCCGCGCGCAAGGTGGCCAGCGACTTGTCATGGCTGCCGCTCAGTTGCTGCAAAGCCGCCAGCTGGCGCCAGCCCTGGGCGTTATTCGGCTGGCGTGCGAGCAACTGGCGCTGCCAGCGCTCAGCGGCAGCGTACTTCTTCAGATCAGCGTTCATTGCGACTAAAAACTGCAGCCAGCTATCGGCGGCCTGCGGATTAGCCTGCACATAACGCTCGGCCAAGGGCAGCGCCTTGGCCGGCTGACCGAGGCCCTGATAGGCCTGCACCAGCATCTGCAGCACCTCTTCATTCGCGCTGGCCTGACCCGGCGCCAGCAGGGTCACCACCTGGGCGTAGCGGCGCTCGACCAGGTTTAGGCGGGCCAGGTTCAGCTCTTCAGCGGCCTGCAGCTCGGCGTCCAGCTTGCCGCTCTTCAGCACCTTTCCCAGCAGTTCGATGGCCTGGGGATTCTGCCCTTCGGCCCAGGCCAGATAACCGCGGCTGCGCCACAGCAACGCCTCTTCCAGGCTACCCGGCGTGCCCTTGGCGGCATCCAGAGCGCGGCGCGCGGCCGCGTAGTCGCCTTTCTTCTGTGCGGTCTGCGCCGTATCCAGCGCGCGAAACACGCCCGGATCAACACTCTGCCCAGCCGCCTGCGCGACACCAGCGCTACACAGCGCGATCAGCAACAGTAGACGATACATATCAGCGAGCTCCTTCCAGACGGAAGTACAGGGTTTTCACTGCTTCACGGGCCACCGCCAGACCGCCTTCGGTGCGCGGCGCAAAACGCCAGCGCACGGCGGCGCGGCGGGCTTCGCGTTCGAACACGTTCTGCGGGCTGGCTTCGATGACGCGCACGTTTTCTACCGCACCTACGCGGTTGATGGTGAACGCCAGCTTCACATGCCCTTCAATGCCGCGCTGCAGGGCGTAGCGCGGGTATTCCGGGCTGACATCATTGAGCGGCATCACTTCACTTTCCGGGCCACCCGGCTGACCACCGGCATCGCTCGGGGCTGGAGCGCCGGGCGTCGCCACGCTTGGCGCCGAGGCGCCTGCCGCCAGACCAGTCAAACTAGGCGTCGGCGCGCTATTCACGGCAATGCCGCTGCTCAGGCTCGGCACGGGCAGATCCAGGGCTGGCAGGTTGGCGCTCGGGGTAGCCACCATCGGCGTTGGTGGTGTCGGGGTTTGCGGCGTTTGTGCTTGCGGCGGTTGCGGTGCCTGCTGGCGGGTGCGCGTCGCGGTGTCGCTGGAGTCGCCATCGAGACGGACGAAATTGGCCACCGTCAGCGGTTCCTCACTCGGCTTGCTGCTGGGCGGCGCGACCATGTAAAGCATCAGGCCGAACAGCGCCAGCGCCATCACACAGGCCGCGACAAAGGACAGTGGCAAACGCATCAAAGCGCTCCCGCCGTAGCGGCCAGGGCCACGTCATGCACGCCGGCCAGGCGCGCCTGATCCATCACCTGCACCACCAGGCCGGTACGCGCATCCTGATCGGCCTGAACCACCACAGCGCCGTCCGGCTGGTCGACGCGCATGCGCTCGACATGGGCACGCACGCTGCGCACATCGACGACTTTCTTGTCCATCCACACCTGCCCATCGGCGGTGATGGCGATGAGGATATTGCCTTTGTCCTGCGGGCTGGCGGTTTGGGCCTGGGGCCGCTGCACTTCGACGCCGGCTTCCTTGATAAAGGAGCTGGTGACGATAAAGAAGATCAGCATGATGAAAACCACGTCGAGCATCGGCGTCAGGTCGATGCCGGTGTCTTCGTCTTGCTGGTGGTGACGGCGCATTCTCATGTGTCGAATCTCAGTCGTGACGCAGCTGGTCAGCCAGCCGCTCTAAAGCGCGGCGTGCATCGCGTTCGAGGCGCGCCAGGCTGAACAATCCACTAATCGCCAATACCATGCCGGCCATGGTCGGCAGAGTCGCCTGCCAAACCCCAGCCGCCATGCCGCGCGGGTTACCGGTGCCGTTGATGGCCAGCACGTCGAACACCGCGACCATGCCGCTGACCGTGCCAAGCAAGCCCAGCAGCGGGTACATCGCCACCAGGGTCTTGCTCAGGCGCAATGGCCCGAGCAGGTGCTGTTGCGCCTGCGCCAGCCAGGCACTGCGCACCGCGCGCTGCCAGTTACCGGTGTCGTCACCCAGCACCTGTTGCCAGGCCTGGCGGCGCTCGGCAACCCACTCCGGAAACACCCGGCGCATGTACCAGAAGCGCTCGAACACCAGGGTCCAGAACACCACGCACAGCCCGGCCAACGCCCACATCACCACGCCACCGGCGCTCATGAAGTCGAGCAAGGCATGGCCGCTGTCAACCAGGCGCAACCATAGCGCCAGCCAATCAGTCACGGCGCGGCGCCCCGGACAGGTGCAGGGCAATCAGCCCGGCGCTTTGCTGCTCGAGCAGCTGAATCAGGCCCTTGCTGCGGCTGGCCAGCAGGGTGTGCAGGAACAGCAGCGGAATCGCCACCACCAGCCCCAGCACCGTGGTCACCAGTGCTTGCGAGATACCATCGGCCATCAGTCGCGAATCGCCGCCACCGCCCTGGGTAATCGCCTGAAAGGTGACGATCATGCCGGTCACGGTGCCGAGCAGGCCGAGCAGCGGCGCCACGGCGCTGAGCAGCTTGAGCAGGCCCTGGCCTTTTTCCAGCGGCGGGGTTTCCTGCAGGATCGCCTCGTCGAGCTTGAGTTCCAAGGTTTCCAGATCCGCCAACTGCGGCTTCGGCCCGAGTACACCGATAATCCGCCCCAACGGGTTGTCGCCACGCGGTGCGCTGAGGTCATGCATCTGCGCACTGACGCCACGGCCCACACGGGTCAGGTAGACCATGCGCCAGGCGGCCAGCAGCAGACCGAATGCACCGAGAACCAGAATCACCCAGCCGACCAGACCACCCTGCTGCACGCGATCCCACAAGCCAGGCTCGCGCTGCAACTGCGCCAGCAAGGTGCCGCGACTGGGGTCAACCGGCAGACTGGCAACTGCGGCGCTGCTATCCAGATAATCCGCAACCTGGCCCAAACCAGACGGCTGACGCGGCGGCGCCAGCAGCTCGCCGGCATCGGCGTCATAACGCAGGAAGGCATCGGCAGCGTAGGCGGAGAACGCGCCGACCCGCAGCACATCCTGCGAATTACGGGTGCCGTCGGCAGCCACTACCGGCAGTTGCAGTTGCTCAACCCGGCCGCTGGCGGTGAGGTCTTCGAGCAGCAGCATCCAGTAGCCATCGAGGTCGGCTGCCGAGGGCAGCGTGCGGCTTTCGGCCAGCGCCTTGAGGCGCGCCAGGCGCTCGGGGTACTGGGCATTGAGCAGGCTGTCCTGCCAGTGGCCGGCGACATCACCGGCGCTCTGACGGACCACGCCAAACAACTCGCCAAGGTGACCGGCACGCTGGCTGAGGAGTTTTTCCTGTTCGGCCAGCAGGCTTTCCTGGCGGTCAAATTCGGCCTTCAACTGTTCGGCCTCAGCCTTCTCTGTGGCCAGGGCGCTGCGCGCAGTGGCCAGCAGCTGGGCACGCTCGCCACGCTCGGCAATAAAGGCCTGCTCGCGGCTTTGCATGGCGCTGACTTCAGCCGCGCGCTCGCTGCGAATACGTTGCAGCAGTTGATCCGGGCTCAGCGGCTCGGCCGCGCCAGCCAGGGCGGGCAGCAGGGCCAGGGTAAAAGCGAGAACGCGACGATTCATGGCTTGGCCTCCAGCGCCAGGGTCTTCACGGGCAGGTCAAGCATGGCCGGGGCCTGCTCCTGGCGGGCAATCGCAATAGCCTGACGCAATGGACGACGGGCGCTGCCGTCGAGGATCTGCCAGCTGCGGGTTTGCGGGTTCCACCAGCCACTTTCATGCCCATCGAGGGTCTGGAAATACAGCATCACGCGGCCCAGGCGGAGGAACTCGACGCTGCGCGACGCGCCCTCACTCGGCAGCTCACCGCGCCAGGCTTCCAGGGTGCGGCCGTAGTCGCTCTCCACCTGGTAAGCCTCGAGGATGCGTCGGTATTTCTCGGCCAGGCTGACATCCGCACGCGGCAGCAAGTCCTGCAGCTGAGCCAGGCGATCACTGCGCTCATCCGGCAGGAACGGCAGATCGGCGGCGATAAATTCACCCAGCACCTCGACCATGCGACGCATCTGAGGCGTCACCGCCTCCTGGGTGCGCTCGATGCCATCCAGCTGCTGCTGATAGCCGGTCAGCTCCTTGCGCTGCGCCGCCACCAATTCACGTAATTGAGCGTTATAGCCCTGCAGGGCTTCCGCTTGCTGCAATGCATTGCGGTACTCGGTGAGCATCTCCCGGCTGGCGTCATCGAGTTGCTCGATACGCGCCTGCGAGGCCTTGGCGTCGGCGGCCAGTTGCTGACTTTCATCCAGCGCAGCATCCAAAGGGGTGGCCGCGAGCGGCGCACTGGCCAGAACCAGAGCGACTGCCAGCAGGCGCTTCGGCAGAGGGATCATGGGGCATTCCTTGTTAAGAGAACGTACATAAAGAGAACCATTATCAACTGCATTACATCTCTCAAGCAACCCACGTTAGACCCTTAACTACAGGTTAAACCGCCAGAACCCCTGGCCTCAGACGCCATAAAAGAAAATTTAGGTAGCTAACTACTTTATTGAGCTGGATCAACAGTCGCTTTTTTCGCGCCCTTAACATCGTATCCAGCTAATACGAACCGATGCTTTATGGGAGCACATCATGCGTACTTCACTCTTTACCGCTTCACTGCTGGCCTTGGCCATCGCCGCCCCACTGGCACAGGCGCACCAGGCTGGCGATATCATCGTGCGCGCCGGTGCAATCACCGTTGACCCGCAGGAAAGCAGCAGTGATATCTGGGTTGCTGGGCTCAACGATGTCGCAGGCACCAAAGCGACTCTGGATAGTGATACTCAGCTGGGCCTTAACTTCGCTTACATGGTGACCAACAACATCGGTATCGAGCTATTGGCTGCCACTCCGTTCAGCCATAACGTCGGCGTAAAAGGCATGCCAGGCGGCTTCGCTGGTCTGAACGGCAACTTGGGCGAACTCAAGCATCTGCCACCAACCTTGAGCGTGGTGTACTACCCGCTGGACTCTAGCTCAGCCTTTCAGCCCTATGTCGGTGCTGGTATTAACTACACATGGTTCTTCGACACTGAGCTGAGCAGCGAAGCTGAAGGCAAGGGATTCAGCGGCCTGGACATGAAGGACTCCTGGGGCCTCGCAGCCCAAGTAGGCATGGACTATATGCTGACTGACAACATCATGTTTAACGCTCAAGTGCGCTATATCGATATCGAAACTACCGGCACCACATCTTTTAACGGCAGCAAGGTCAAAGTCGATGTAGACGTAGACCCACTCGTTTACATGGTTGGTCTGGGCTATAAGTTCTGAGCCTGAGCACCATAAAAAACCGGCCTTGATGGCCGGTTTTTTCGTTTAGCGACGCGTCAAGGCTGCGCTAGTAATCGACGTAAGCCTTCGCGCATAGAAGTAGCTTCCGGCAGCTGATAATGCGCCTGCAGCCGTTGGTTATTAGCCCGCGAATGGCGAATATCGCCAGCGCGTGACGCTTGGTAACTAACGGCCGGCAAGCCACCACACAGCTCACCAATCGTAGCCAGCAACTGGTTCAAGCTGACCGCCTGGCTCCAGCCGACATTTACCGCCCCCTCCACGACCTGAGGTGCGGACAACGCCTGCATCAGCAAGACCACCAGATCGGCGACAAAGAAGAAATCACGGGTCTGCTCGCCATCACCAAACACACTGATCGGCAAACGCTGCTGGGCGCGCTGAGTGAAGATACTAATGACGCCTGAGTACGGCGAAGATGGATCCTGACGCGGCCCGAAAATATTGAAGAAGCGAAAGATCGCCGGCTCCAAGCCATGCTGACGGCGATAGAAATCCAGATAGTGTTCACTGGCCAGCTTGTCTGCCGCATAAGGTGTCAGCGGGGCCTTGGCCGTGTCTTCATTGATGGCCTGACCTTCACCATTATTGCCATACACCGCCGCGCTGGAAGCAAACAGTACACGCTTGACGCCATGCGCGTACATCGCCTCGCACACATTCAGCGTACCGACGAAGTTGCTCTGGTGCGTACTAACCGGATCGTCCACCGACGCCTGCACCGAGGCCACCGCCGCCAGGTGCGCCACAGCCGCGCAGCCGGCAACCGCTTGCGCCACCACAGCTGCATCGGCGACGTCGCCCCGAATAAACTGCAGCTGTGGATTGTCCAGCGGCAGATTGGCCAGTGTGCCCATCGACAGGTTGTCCAGCACCCGCACGCTGAAGCCTTGCGCCAGCAACGCATCAACCAAATGTGAGCCAATAAAGCCGGCTCCACCGGTAATCAAAATAGGTCGCGAATTAGACATGGCGATAATAACGGTCCAGTAAGCTCGGCAAACCCGAGCGCCAGGCGCGGGGTTTAACGCCGAAGGTGTGCAGAATTTTTTTGCAGGACAGCACCGCATGCTGCGGCTCTTCAGCTGCATCCGGGCGTGCGCTGTGCGCCTGCGGGTTAACCTCATCGACCAGATTGCTGCGGAAGTTCCGCGCTTCACTCAGCACCGCCTGCCCCAGCGCCAGCGACGTGGTCGCCTCGAGGCCACCATAGTGGTAGGTGCCCCACAATGGCGCTTCACAATCCAGCTGCTTGAGTACAGCGAGAATGACCCGCGCAGCATCGTCAACCGGAGTCGGGTTACCGCGCCGGTCGTCAGCCAGGGACAGCGGCTCTTCATGCTCGGCCCGGGCAAGAAAACGCCCGAGCAAGCCGTTGGCGCTGTCATCCAGCAACCAACCAAAACGCAGCAGCACATGCCGCGGACAAACAGCGCGGACGGTCTGCTCGAAACGCCACAGCGCGTGACTACGCGCCCCCAGCGGCTGCGGCTCTTCCTTCTCGCTGTAAGCGGTGGCGCGCACGCCATCGAACACGCGATAACTTGAAGGCTGCAGTAGACGAATCTGGTGGTGCTGGCAAAGTTCGGCAAGACGCCCGACAGAGCGTTCCTGGGCAGCAAGATGCACCTCACTCACCCCTTCGGCCTGAAACCAGTCGAAGTAATAAGCAAGGTTGATCAGGGCATCAGGCCGAGTGTCATCTAGCAACTGAGTCAAGCTGGCAGGATCCCAGCCTGACTCCGGTGGCTTGGGCGCGAGAAAGCCAATATCCTCTTCGGCACCGAGGCGGATCAACGCCTGTCCCAGCGCGTTACCACCCCCCAGCAGCATTAGCCGCATACGCATAAACAGCGCTACTCAGGCGATCAGAACGGGATATCGTCGTCGAAACTATCGAAGTCCGGAGCAGGCTGGGCCGCCGGTTGCGGCGCAGGGCGCGGAGCAGATTGCTGCGGCGCGCGCTGAGGCGCAGCAGGCCGTTGCTGGCGCTGCGTGGCGTCCCCCCCCGCATTGTCTGGACGACCGCCCAGCAGCTGCATGGTGCCCTGCATGTCGACGATGATTTCGGTGGTGTAACGCTTCACACCGTCTTTTTCCCACTCACGGGTTTGCAGCTTACCTTCGATATACACCTGCGAACCTTTACGCAGGTATTCACCGGCAATTTCCGCCACTTTGCCGAACATCGACACGCGATGCCATTCGGTCTTCTCGACCTTCTGACCGGTTTGCTTATCGGTCCACTGCTCGCTGGTCGCCAAGCTCAGGTTGGTGACTGCGTTGCCGTTTGGCAGGTAGCGAGTTTCCGGGTCCTGTCCGCAGGTACCGACCAGAATGACTTTGTTAACCCCACGGGCCATAACGTTCTCCTAGGCTTTCAGCACGCCGCTGGCGCCGTCTCAATGAGGCGCTCAAGGGACGCGCGGTCCAATTGTTGGGTATCCACTTTGATATAGATGGCCGCTTCGTCGCGCACCACTATGGCATCCGCCACTCCGGGCACTGCCTGTAATCGCTCGGCCAGCCCCAGGTCGTTCAACGCCGCAACTGAAAGCGGCAGACGCAGGCTGGTTACATACGGCGGTTCGCGCATAGTAACAGCAAAGGCCAGCCAAAAAAGAGCCAGCACCGCGCAGCCGGCGAACACGCCCGACAGGCTGTAGTGCTGATACAGCCAACCACCCAAAATACCGCCCAGGGCCGCACCGAGGAACTGGCTGGTGGAATACACGCCCATCGCCGTGCCTTTAGCGCCAGCCGGAGCGACCTTACTGATCAGCGATGGCAGCGAGGCTTCTAGCAGGTTGAATGCGGTGAAGAACACCACCGTACCCAGCACCAGCGCGCGCAGGCTGGTGCCAAACCACCAGAAGAACAGTTCACACAGCAGCAACACACTGACGGCGCCCAGTAACACGTGTTTCATCCGACGCTTTTTTTCGCCGTAAATAATAAACGGCACCATGCCGAAGAAGCCCACCAGCAGGGCCGTCAGATAAACCCACCAGTGCTCCTCTTTGGCCAACCCGCCATGCTCCACCAATGCCAGCGGCAAGGCGATGAAACTGGCCATCAGAATGGCGTGCAGTACCAGAATGCCAACGTCCAAACGCAGCAGATCGCCATGTTTGAGGGTCGGCAATAACGCCTGCTTATTCACCCCCGACTCACGGTGCTGCAGCGGCCCAGCCGCCGACGGCACCAGCCCAGCCACGATCACAATCCCCAGCAGCGCCATCGCGGCAGTGGCGAGAAACAGGCCAGACAAACCAAACGCACGCGTTAACAGCGGCCCCACCACCATCGCCACCGCAAACGATAAGCCAATGCTCATGCCAATCATGGCCATGGCTTTGGTGCGGTGCTGCTCGCGCGTCAGGTCAGACAACAGCGCCATCACCGCCGCCGAAATGGCCCCGGCGCCCTGCAAGATGCGTCCGGCAATAACGCCGTAAATCGAATCAGCATTGGCCGCCAGCAAGCTGCCTGCAGCGAAAATCAGCAAACCGGCATAGATAACCGGCCGTCGGCCAATGCGGTCGCTGAGCATGCCAAATGGAATTTGCAGGAACGCCTGAGTCAAACCGTAGGCACCAATCGCCAGACCAATCAGCACCGGCGTGCTGCCCTGCAACTCCATGCCATAAGTCGCCAGTACCGGGAGCACCATAAACATACCGAGCATCCGGAACGCGAACACCAGCGCTAAACCACCGGCTGCGCGGGTTTCACTGCCGCTCATGCGCTCGTTGTGCGGATCGTGCATGGGAAACGCCCTGAAGAAATAGGCGGCGATTCTAGCAGCCTCAATGAATACGGCACAGCAGTGACGCTTTGCCGCGCCCGCCTCCCGAGCCGTATACTCGGTGGTTTTCCGCCCGCCACGCGAGGCCGTTGTTTGTGGACAAGATTCTGATTCGGGGTGCACGCACCCACAACCTGAAAAACATCGACCTGACCCTGCCACGCGACAAGCTGATTGTGATCACCGGCCTGTCCGGTTCCGGCAAATCGTCACTGGCATTCGACACCCTCTACGCCGAGGGTCAACGTCGCTATGTTGAATCGCTGTCGGCCTACGCCCGACAGTTTCTCTCGATGATGGAAAAGCCAGACGTCGACACCATCGAAGGCCTCTCGCCGGCGATTTCTATCGAGCAGAAATCCACCTCGCACAACCCACGATCCACCGTCGGCACCATCACCGAGATCTACGACTACCTGCGCCTGCTCTACGCCCGCGCCGGTATTCCACGCTGCCCGGACCACGACCTGCCGCTGGAAGCGCAGACCGTCAGCCAGATGGTTGATCAGGTGCTGGCCCTGCCCGAAGGCAGCAGGCTGATGCTGCTGGCGCCGGTGATTCGCGAACGCAAAGGCGAACACCTGGCGATTTTCGATGAGCTGCGCGCCCAGGGTTTTGTCCGCGTGCGGGTCAACGGCAAGATTTACGAACTGGACGAGCTGCCCAAGCTCGATAAGCAAAAGAAGCACAGCATTGATGCCGTGGTCGACCGCTTCAAGGCCCGCGGCGATCTGCAGCAGCGCTTGGCCGAGTCCTTCGAGACCGCACTAAAGCTGGCCGACGGCCTGGCCTTGATTGCGCCCATGGAGGGTGAAGAAGGCGAAGAGATCATCTTCTCCGCACGCTTCGCCTGCCCAACCTGCGGGCATTCAATCAGCGAACTCGAACCCAAGCTGTTCTCCTTCAACAACCCAGCCGGTGCCTGCCCGACCTGTGACGGCCTGGGCGTGAAGCAATTCTTTGACATCAAGCGCCTGGTAAACGGCGAGATGACCCTGGCCGAAGGCGCGATACGCGGCTGGGACCGGCGCAACGTCTATTACTTCCAGATGCTTGGGTCTTTGGCCGCGCATTACGGCTTTAGCCTGGAAGTGCCGTTCGATGCGCTCAGCACTGAACATCAAAAGTGCATTTTATTCGGCAGCGGCACACAGAACGTCGACTTCAAGTACCTCAACGACCGTGGCGACATCGTTAAGCGCTCGCACCCCTTCGAAGGCATCGTGCCGAACCTGGAGCGGCGCTACCGCGAAACCGAATCCACCAGCGTGCGTGAAGAGCTGGCTAAGTTCCTTAGCACCCAGGCCTGCCAGGATTGCCGCGGCACCCGCCTGCGCCGTGAGGCGCGCCACGTATGGGTTGGCGAAAAAACCCTCCCCGCAGTCAGCGGCATGCCGATTGGCGACGCCACCGAGTATTTCGGCAGCCTGGCTTTACCTGGGCGACGCGGCGAAATCGCCGAGAAGATCCTTAAAGAAATCCGCGAGCGCCTGCAGTTTCTGGTCAACGTTGGCCTCGATTACCTGACCCTTGATCGCAGCGCCGACACTCTGTCTGGCGGGGAAGCGCAGCGTATTCGCCTGGCCAGCCAGATCGGCGCAGGCTTGGTCGGCGTGATGTACATCCTCGACGAACCGTCCATTGGCCTGCATCAGCGCGACAATGAGCGCCTGCTTGGCACCTTGCGCCATCTGCGCGACATCGGTAACACGGTGATCGTGGTCGAGCACGACGAAGACGCCATCCGCATGGCCGACTACGTAGTGGATATCGGCCCTGGTGCCGGCGTACACGGCGGGCAGATCGTCGCCCAGGGCACCGCAGCTGAAGTCATGGCCCACCCCGACTCACTGACCGGCAAGTACCTGTCCGGACGGGTGAAAATCAAAGTGCCGGCCAAGCGCACGCCACGCGACAAGAAGCTCTCGCTGAAGATCAAAGGCGCGCGCGGCAACAACCTGCGTAATGTCGACCTGGAGATTCCGATAGGCCTGCTTACCTGCGTAACCGGCGTATCCGGCTCGGGCAAATCAACACTGATCAACAACACCCTCTACCCGCTTAGCGCCACCGCTTTGAACGGTGCAACCACCCTTGAAGCTGCAGCCCATGACAGCATCGATGGGCTGCAGCACCTGGATAAAGTGGTCGATATCGACCAGAGCCCGATTGGTCGCACGCCGCGCTCCAACCCGGCGACTTATACCGGATTGTTTACCCCAATCCGCGAGCTGTTCGCTGGCGTGCCAGAATCACGCTCGCGCGGTTACGGCCCAGGGCGCTTTAGCTTCAACGTCAAGGGCGGACGCTGCGAAGCCTGCCAGGGCGACGGCTTGATCAAGGTGGAGATGCACTTCCTACCGGATATCTATGTGCCGTGCGACGTGTGCAAAAGCAAACGCTACAACCGCGAAACCCTGGAAGTGAAGTACAAGGGCAAGAGCATCACCGAGGTGCTCGACATGACCATCGAAGAAGCACGAGCGTTCTTCGATGCCGTGCCGGCGCTGGCGCGCAAGCTGCAGACGCTGATGGATGTTGGCCTGTCCTATATCAAGCTGGGCCAGAGCGCCACGACGCTGTCCGGCGGCGAGGCGCAGCGGGTCAAGCTAAGCCGCGAGCTGAGCAAGCGCGACACCGGCAAGACCCTGTATATCCTCGACGAGCCGACCACCGGTTTGCACTTCGCCGATATCCAGCAACTGCTCGACGTGCTGCACCGCCTGCGCGACCACGGCAACACCGTAGTGGTGATCGAACACAACCTCGACGTGATCAAAACTGCTGACTGGCTGGTGGATCTCGGCCCGGAAGGCGGCTCCAAGGGTGGCCAGATCATCGCCTGCGGCACGCCCGAAGAAGTCGCCGAGATGCCGCAGTCGCACACCGGCTACTTCCTCAAACCGCTACTGGAGCGTGATCGCGACTAATCTCGCACGCTATAAAAAAGCCCCGCGCGTGCGGGGCTTTTTATTATCAGCTGCAACCTTACATCTGCGCCTGCAGGTAATTCTCCAGACCAATCCTGTCTATTAACCCCAGCTGAACCTCCAGCCAGTAAGCATGGTCCTCTTCAGTGTCCTTGAGCTGCACCAACAGGATGTCGCGGGTCTGGTAATCCTGATGCTGCTCGCACAGGGCAATACCTTTGCTCAGTGCCGCGCGCACGTGATACTCCAGCGCCAAGTCGAGCTTAAGCATCTCAGGTACTGTTTGGCCAAAATGGAAGCTATCCGGAACCATATCCGGCGTACCTTCGAGAAACAGAATACGCTTGAGGATCGCATCGGCGTGTTGGGTCTCCTCTTCCATTTCATGGTTGATGCGCTCGTACAGCTTGCTGAAGCCCCAATCCTCATACAGACGCGAATGCACGAAATACTGATCCCGCGCTGCCAGCTCGCCCTTCAACAGCATTTTCAGGTAATCAATAACTTCTACATGACCCTTCATGGGGACTTCCTTAAACAAGCGAAAAACATCAATTAATGCTGGCCGCACAATACACACGGGTCAAGCAGGAAAGGCGGCACAGGCTTATAAAACATTTTTGCAGCTATAAAAAAACCGGGCCAAGGCCCGGTTTTCTCTACAACCTACGACTTACTCAGCGTCTACAGCTGCACCAGCGACCGGACGGTCAACCAGTTCAACATAAGCCATTGGAGCATTGTCGCCAGCGCGGAAACCGCACTTGAGGATACGCAGGTAACCGCCCTGACGGGTGGCGTAGCGCTTGCCCAGGTCGTTGAACAGCTTACCAACGATGGCTTTCGAACGCGTACGGTCGAAGGCCAAACGGCGGTTAGCAACACTATCTTCTTTAGCCAGAGTAATCAGCGGCTCGGCAACGCGACGCAGCTCTTTGGCTTTCGGCAGAGTAGTTTTGATCAGCTCGTGCTCGAACAGCGATACCGCCATGTTCTGGAACATGGCCTTGCGGTGTGCGCTGGTGCGGCTAAGGTGACGGCCACTTTTACGATGACGCATGGTTCAATTCCTTACCAAACTCACGTTCGGTGATGATGACGATCAGGCAGTCGCCTTATCGTCTTTCTTCAGACTTGCCGGCGGCCAGTTGTCGAGGCGCATACCGAGGGACAGACCGCGAGAAGCCAGAACATCCTTGATTTCAGTCAGGGATTTCTTGCCCAGGTTCGGCGTTTTCAACAGTTCTACTTCGGTGCGCTGAATCAGATCACCGATGTAGTAAATGTTTTCTGCTTTGAGGCAGTTGGCCGAACGTACAGTCAGTTCCAGGTCATCAACCGGGCGGAGAAGGATCGGATCGATCTCATCCTCCTGCTCGATAACCACAGGCTCACTGTCACCTTTGAGATCGACGAACGCAGCCAACTGCTGTTGCAGAATGGTTGCAGCGCGGCGGATAGCCTCTTCAGGGTCCAGAGTACCGTTGGTCTCCAGGTCGATAACCAGTTTGTCCAGGTTAGTACGCTGCTCAACACGAGCGTTTTCCACCACGTACGACACACGGCGTACCGGGCTGAACGAAGCATCCAGCTGCAAGCGACCAATGCTGCGGCTTTCGTCTTCATCGCTCTGACGAGCGTCAGCCGGCTCATAGCCGCGACCACGAGCTATGGTTAGCTTCATGTTCAGCGCGCCAGTGGAAGCCAGGTTGGCGATTACGTGGTCGCCATTGACGATTTCGACATCGTGATCCAGCTGAATATCGGCAGCGGTAACTACGCCCGAGCCCTTCTTCGCCAGAGTCAACGTCACTTCGTCACGACCGTGCAGTTTGACAGCCAGACCTTTAAGGTTGAGCAGGATTTCAATGACGTCTTCCTGAACACCTTCGATGGCGCTGTACTCATGAAGTACACCGTCAATCTCGGCCTCGACTACTGCACAGCCAGGCATGGAGGACAACAAGATGCGACGCAGCGCGTTGCCCAGGGTATGGCCAAAGCCACGCTCGAGAGGCTCGAGAGTGATCTTAGCGCGGGTCGAACTGACCACCTGCACATCAATGTGACGGGGGGTCAGGAACTCATTTACCGAAATCTGCATGGATGCACCTATTTTCTAGCCCTTACTTGGAGTAGAGCTCGACAATCAGGCTTTCGTTGATGTCGGCGGAGAGATCACTGCGAGCCGGGACGCTTTTGAACACGCCAGACTTCTTCTCAGTGTCTACTTCTACCCATTCAACGCGGCCACGCTGGGCACACAGCTCAAGAGCTTGAACAATGCGCAGCTGATTCTTCGATTTCTCGCGGACTGCAACCACGTCACCAGCTTTAACCTGGTAGGACGGTACGTTGACAGTTTTACCGTTTACGCTGATCGACTTGTGCGATACCAGCTGACGGGATTCAGCGCGAGTAGCACCGTAACCCATGCGGTAAACCACGTTATCCAGACGGCATTCGAGCAATTGCAGCAGGTTCTCACCAGTCGCGCCTTTCTTGCCGGCAGCTTCTTTGTAATAACCGCTGAATTGACGCTCAAGTACACCGTAGATACGACGAACTTTTTGCTTCTCACGCAGCTGGGTGCCGTAGTCGGACTGACGGCCACGGCGCTGACCGTGAATACCTGGGGCTGCTTCGATGTTGCACTTCGATTCCAGAGCGCGTACACCGCTTTTCAGGAAAAGATCTGTGCCTTCACGACGAGACAGTTTGCATTTGGGACCAATGTAACGAGCCATTTCTCACTGTCTCCTGATTACACGCGACGCTTCTTCGAAGGACGGCATCCGTTATGCGGGATGGGCGTCACATCGGTGATGCTGGCGATCTTATAGCCACAGCCGTTCAAAGCACGGACAGCGGACTCACGACCCGGACCGGGACCCTTGACGTTAACGTCGAGGTTCTTCAGGCCATATTCCAGCGCAGCTTGACCAGCACGTTCTGCAGCCACCTGGGCGGCGAACGGGGTGCTTTTACGCGAGCCGCGGAAACCCGAACCACCAGAGGTAGCCCAAGACAGAGCGTTGCCCTGACGGTCAGTAATGGTCACGATTGTGTTGTTGAAAGAAGCGTGGATGTGGGCGATGCCATCAACCACCGTCTTTTTGACTTTCTTACGAGTACGAGCAGCAGGTTTTGCCATGACTAAATTCCTGTCGATGCGCGAATGCGATTACTTGCGGATCGGCTTACGCGGGCCCTTGCGGGTACGCGCGTTGGTCTTGGTACGCTGACCGCGAGCCGGCAGACCACGACGATGACGCAGGCCGCGGTAGCAACCCAGGTCCATCAAGCGCTTGATTTTCATGTTCACTTCACGACGCAGGTCGCCTTCGGTATTAACCTTGGCTACTTCGCCACGCAGCTGCTCGATCTGCTCGTCAGAGAGATCTTTGATTTTTGCAGCCGGATTGACGCCGGCGGCAGCACAGACTTTCTGTGCAGTTGTGCGACCAACACCATAGATGTAGGTCAACGAGATAACAGCGTGCTTGTTATCCGGAATGTTAACGCCTGCAATACGGGCCATTCAGTGGAACTCCAATTGACAGCTACCTACGCCCCGGAAGCCAAGAAATAGGGCGCGAGATATTAACGCTGTAGAAACAAATAATCAACCCGGCAGCGCACTAGCTGCCGGGCTTATCACTTCCTCACACTCAGCCTTGGCGCTGTTTGTGACGCGGCTCCGCACTGCAAATGACGCGAACAACACCTTCGCGACGGACAATCTTGCAGTTACGGCACAGCTTTTTCACCGATGCACGAACTTTCATCACCAACTCCTCGAACCTTATGGACTTCAGCGCAGCATGCCGCTGCCGTAGCCCTTCAGGTTGGCTTTCTTCATCAGGGATTCGTACTGGTGCGAAACGAGGTGCGATTGTACTTGCGACATGAAGTCCATCACAACCACTACCACGATCAGCAACGAGGTCCCGCCAAGATAGAACGGTACGTTGGCAGCCACCACCAGGAACTGGGGCAGCAAGCATACGGCCGTCATGTAAAGAGCACCGAACATGGTCAAACGAGTCAAAACGCCATCGATATAGCGCGCCGACTGCTCACCTGGACGGATACCGGGAATAAAGGCACCGGACTTCTTCAGGTTCTCCGCTACGTCTTTCGGGTTGAACATCAACGCTGTATAGAAGAAGCAGAAGAATACGATCCCTGCACTAAACAGCAAAATGTTCAACGGCTGACCAGGAGCGATAGCCTGTGAAATATCCTGCAGCCAGCCCATACCTTCAGACTGACCAAACCAGGCACCCAGCGAAGCCGGGAATAACAGAAGGCTGCTGGCAAAAATAGCCGGGATAACCCCCGCCATATTCACCTTCAACGGCAAGTGGCTCGTCTGCGCAGCAAAAACCTTACGACCCTGCTGACGCTTGGCATAGTGCACCGCAATGCGACGCTGACCACGCTCAATGAACACCACAAAACCGATAATCGCTACTGCCAGCAAACCGATGGCAATCAGGGCAAAAATATTGATGTCACCCTGACGAGCAGACTCGAAAGACTGCCCAATCGCCGACGGCAGACCGGCTACGATGCCTGCAAAAATCAGCATCGAAATACCGTTGCCAACACCACGCTCGGTGATTTGCTCGCCCAGCCACATCATAAACATCGCACCCGCCACAAACGTGGTGACTGCAACGAAGTGGAAGCCGAAATCAACCGTGAACGCTACGCCCTGACTGGCCAAACCAACGGACATGCCGATAGCTTGAACAATTGCTAGGACGAGGGTGCCGTAGCGGGTGTACTGGCTAATCTTGCGACGGCCAGCCTCACCTTCCTTCTTCAACTGCTCCAGCTGCGGGCTAACAGCGGTCATGAGCTGCATGATGATCGACGCCGAAATGTACGGCATGATCCCCAGTGCAAAAATACTCATGCGCTCCAGCGCGCCGCCGGAAAACATGTTGAACAAGCTAAGAATGGTCCCCTCATTCTGTCGAAACAGGTCCGCCAACCGGTCCGGATTAATGCCGGGAACGGGGATGTGTGCACCTATCCGATAGACGATGATCGCCATGAATAGAAAACGCAAACGAGCCCAGAGTTCCGACAACCCGCCATTGCTGAGCGCTGAGAGAGCACCTTGCTTAGCCATTTATTCCTCGAACTTACCGCCAGCTGCTTCGATAGCCGCGCGCGCACCTTTGGTGACGGCGATACCTTTAAGGGTGACTGCTTGAGTAACTTCACCGGACAGCATGACTTTCACACGCTGCACGTTTTGGTTAATCAGGTTGGCATCCTTCAGCGACTGCAGAGTAATAATGCCGCCTTCGACTTTATTCAGCTCGGACGTACGCACTTGTGCGCGATCCATAGCCTTCAAAGAAACGAAGCCGAACTTAGGCAGACGACGGTGCAGAGGCTGCTGGCCGCCTTCAAAACCCGGAGCAATGGTGCCACCGGAACGGGAGGTTTGACCCTTGTGGCCGCGGCCACCAGTCTTACCCAAACCGCTACCGATACCACGGCCCGGACGGTGCTTCTCGCGACGGGAACCCGGCGCAGGACTCAAATCGTTCAGGTACATGTATTAACCCTCGACTCGCAGCATGTAGTAAGCCTTGTTGATCATCCCGCGATTCTCGGGAGTATCCAGCACTTCTACGGTGTGACCGATGCGACGCAGACCCAAACCCTTAACGCAGAGCTTATGGTTAGGGATACGGCCGGTCATGCTTTTGATCAGCGTAACTTTTACGGTATTAGCCATGATTAGAGAATCTCCTCGACACTCTTGCCACGCTTGGCCGCAATAGAACCTGGCGACTGCATAGCCTTCAAACCTTTGAAGGTGGCGTACACCACGTTCACTTGGTTAGTCGAGCCGTAGCACTTAGCCAGAACGTTCTGCACGCCAGCCACTTCCAGAACAGCACGCATTGCGCCGCCGGCGATGATGCCGGTACCTTCAGAAGCAGGCTGCATGTACACCTTAGAAGCGCCATGGTTAGACTTGATGGCGTACTGCAAGGTGGTACCGTTCAGGTCTACCTGGATCATGTTGCGACGAGCAGCTTCCATCGCTTTCTGGATGGCCGCAGGCACTTCACGGGATTTGCCACGGCCGAAACCGACGCGACCCTTACCATCACCCACCACGGTCAACGCGGTGAAAGTGAAGATACGGCCACCCTTAACGGTCTTGGCAACGCGGTTAACCTGTACCAGCTTCTCGATATAGCCTTCGTCGCGCTTTTGGTCGTTATTTGCCATAACTTAGAACTCCAGCCCGCCTTCACGAGCAGCATCAGCCAGCGCCTGAACGCGGCCGTGGTACTTGAAGCCAGAACGGTCGAATGCAACCTGAGTCACACCAGCGGCTTTCGCACGCTCAGCAACCAGCTCACCAACTTTCTTGGCCGCGTCGACGTTGCCAGTGGCGCCGTCACGCAGTGCTTTGTCCAAGGTAGAGGCGCTGGCCAGAACCTTGCTGCCGTCGGCCGAAATGACCTGGGCATAAATGTGCTGCGAAGAGCGATACACGCAGAGACGCACGGCTTCTAGCTCGTGCATTTTCAGGCGTGCTTTGCGAGCGCGACGCAGTCGAGTAACTTTTTTGTCGGTCATTTGCTATGCCCTACTTCTTCTTGGCTTCTTTACGGCGGACGACTTCGTCAGCGTAACGAACACCTTTGCCCTTATAAGGTTCAGGACGACGGAAGTCACGAATCTCCGCAGCGACCTGACCAACCACTTGCTTATCCGTACCCTTAATCAGGATCTCGGTTTGGTTGGGAGTCTCAGCCACGATGCCTTCCGGCAATTCGTACTCGATCGGATGGGAGTAGCCCAGAGAGAGGCTCAACACCTGACCTTTGGCTTGCGCCTTGTAACCAACGCCGACCAGCTGCAGCTTACGCTCGAAGCCAGCATGGACACCGATCACCATATTGTTGACCAGAGCACGAGTAGTGCCGGCCATAGCGCGAGTCTGCTGATCACCATTGCGAGCAGCGAAACGCAGCTCACCAGCTTCATGCAGAACTTCAACGGACGAGTGAACATTCAGTTCGAGAGTGCCCTTGGCACCCTTTACCGAAAGCTGTTGGCCGGTGAGCTTGATCTCAACACCAGCGGGCAGCGTAACGGGGTTCTTAGCAACACGAGACATGCTTATTCCCCCCTTAGAACACTGTGCAAAGCACTTCGCCGCCGACACCGGCAGCGCGCGCAGCGCGGTCCGTCATCACACCTTTATTGGTGGAGACGATGGAAACCCCGAGACCGCCACGAACTTTCGGCAGATCATCAGAGGATTTATATTGGCGAAGGCCTGGGCGGCTTACGCGCTTAACTTCTTCGATAACCGGACGGCCTTCGAAGTACTTCAGCTCGATGGACAGCTGCGGCTTAACTTCACCGCTGATCTGATAACCCGCAATATAACCTTCGTCTTTTAGAACTTTGGCTACAGACACCTTCAACGTGGAAGATGGCATGCTTACGACGGACTTTTCAGCCATCTGGGCATTACGGATACGAGTTAGCATGTCCGCTAACGGGTCCTGCATACTCATGGGCTAGACGCTCCTGATACAAAAAGAATTAGCCTTGCGGCTACAGTCGCTGACAACGCTGGGAAAACAAACCCAGGCTCAGGCGAGCCGAGCATTCTAGAGACTGATCAAAAATGAATCAAGCCCCAAAGGGGCTTGATTCACAGATAAGACAAAGCCGGCACTGGGCCGGCTTTGTTTTTTACCAGCTGGCTTTAACCAAACCTGGTACATCACCACGCATTGCAGCTTCACGCAGCTTGATACGCGACAGCCCGAACTTGCGATAAACGCCGTGCGGACGACCGGTAATGCGGCAGCGATTGCGCAGGCGCGAAGCGCTGGCATCACGCGGCTGCTTCTGCAGTGCCACCGAAGCTTCCCAACGCGCTTCAGGAGTTGCTTCCTGATCGACGATGATGGCTTTCAGCTCAGCACGCTTCTTGGCGTACTTGGCAACCGTCAGCTGACGCTTCAGCTCGCGGTTTTTCATGCTCATTTTGGCCATGATCCAACTCCAATCAGTTGCGGAACGGGAATTTGAAAGCACGCAGCAAGGCGCGACCTTCATCATCCGAACGGGCGGTGGTGGTCAGAGTAATATCCAAACCACGCAGAGCATCGATCTTGTCGTAATCAATTTCCGGGAAAATGATCTGCTCTTTAACGCCCATGCTGTAGTTACCACGACCGTCGAAGGACTTGGCATTCAGGCCGCGGAAGTCACGCACACGCGGCAGGGAGATGGACAGCAGACGATCCAGGAACTCATACATCTTTTCGCGACGCAGAGTGACCTTGACGCCAATCGGCCAGCCCTCACGAACCTTGAAGCCTGCAATCGACTTACGGGCATAAGTCACAACGACTTTCTGACCGGTAATCTTTTCCAGGTCGGCAACAGCGTGCTCGATGATTTTCTTGTCACCGATAGCTTCGCCCAGGCCCATGTTAAGGGTGATCTTGGTGATGCGCGGAACCTCCATCACGTTGGCAAGCTTAAGTTCTTCCTTAAGCTTCGGCGCAATTTCTTTCCGGTAAATCTCTTTTAGTCGTGCCATGGTCTTCTACCTAGCAGTGTTCAAGCATCAACCGCTTTTTGGGTCGACTTGAAGACACGAATTTTTTTACCTTCTTCGATTTTGAAACCAACGCGGTCAGCCTTGTTGGTTTCGCCATTGAAGATGGCCACGTTAGAAGCGTGCATTGGCGCTTCTTTCTCGACGATACCGCCCTGAACGCCCGACATCGGGTTCGGCTTGGTATGGCGCTTCACCAGGTTGATCCCACCAACGACCAAACGGTCGTCAGCGAGAACCTTGAGCACCTTGCCACGCTTACCTTTGTCTTTACCGGCGATCACGATGATCTCGTCGTCACGACGAATCTTTTGCATGTCGGATCTCCTTACAGCACTTCAGGTGCGAGCGAGACGATCTTCATGAACTTCTCATTACGAAGTTCACGAGTCACTGGCCCAAAAATACGGGTGCCGATTGGCTCTTGCTTGTTGTTCAGCAGAACAGCAGCGTTGCCATCAAAGCGAATGATCGAGCCGTCAGGGCGACGAACGCCGTGACGCGTGCGGACTACAACAGCAGTCATCACCTGGCCTTTCTTCACTTTACCGCGTGGAATTGCTTCCTTAACGGTGACTTTGATGATGTCGCCGATGCCAGCGTAACGACGATGCGAGCCGCCCAGCACTTTGATACACATAACGCGACGAGCACCGCTGTTGTCAGCGACGTCGAGCATGGATTGAGTCTGAATCATATAATTTCTCCGACCCTTAGCCCTTAGACTTCCACTGCGCGTTCGAGGATCTCAACCAGCGCCCAAGACTTGGTCTTGGCTACGGGACGGGTTTCACGAATGGAAACTTTGTCGCCGATCTTGCTCTGGTTGGTTTCGTCGTGCGCGTGCAGCTTGGTCGAACGCTTGACATATTTGCCGTAGATCGGGTGCTTAACGCGACGCTCGATCAATACGGTGATGGTCTTGTCCATCTTGTCGCTGACGACACGGCCGGTCAGCGTACGGACTGTTTTTTCGGCTTCAGCCATGATCACTTACCTGCCTGCTGGTTGAGCACAGTTTTCACACGAGCGATGTCGCGCTTAACTTGCGAGAGCAGGTGAGACTGCCCCAACTGGCCAGTTGCTTTCTGCATACGCAGATTGAACTGGTCGCGCAGCAGGCCGAGCAGTTGCTCGTTCAGCTGCTGTGCTGATTTTTCACGAAGTTCATTCGCCTTCATCACATCACCGTCCGCTTAACAAAAGTGGTGGCGAGCGGCAGCTTTGCAGCAGCCAAGGCAAAAGCCTCACGCGCCAACTCTTCGGAAACGCCTTCGATCTCGTACAGGACTTTGCCTGGCTGGATCTGAGCTACCCAATATTCAACGCTACCCTTCCCTTTACCCATCCGCACTTCAAGAGGCTTCTTGGAGATTGGCTTGTCCGGGAAAACGCGAATCCAGATTTTCCCGCCACGCTTCACGTGACGAGTCAGAGCACGACGAGCGGACTCAATCTGACGGGCGGTGAGACGACCGCGAGCAACAGACTTCAGCGCATATTCGCCGAAGCTGACTTTACTACCGCGCTGAGCCAAGCCACGGTTGTGGCCTGTCATCTGCTTGCGGAACTTCGTACGCTTTGGTTGCAACATTTGGCGTACCCCTTACTTAGCAGCTTTTTTACGAGGCGCAGGTGCTTGTGGTTTCAGTTCTTCTTTAAGGCCACCAATCACTTCGCCTTTGAAGATCCAAACCTTGACACCGATCACACCATAAGTGGTGTGCGCTTCGTACGTGGCATAGTCGATATCGGCACGCAGGGTGTGCAACGGCACACGACCTTCGCGATACCATTCGGTACGTGCAATTTCAGCACCGCCGAGACGACCGCTCACTTGGATTTTGATGCCCTTGGCACCAATACGCATGGCGTTCTGTACAGCGCGCTTCATAGCGCGACGGAACATCACACGACGCTCCAGCTGCTGAGCTACGCTCTGCGCAACCAGCATACCGTCGAGTTCCGGCTTACGGATCTCTTCGATATTGATGTGCACAGGCACACCCATTTGCTTGGTCAGGTCCTGACGCAGCTTCTCAACATCTTCACCTTTCTTGCCGATAACGATACCGGGACGAGCAGTGTGGATGGTGATGCGTGCAGTTTGAGCCGGGCGAGCAATGTCGATACGGCTTACGGACGCGCTTTTTAGTTTGTCTTGGAGATACTCGCGCACCTTCAGATCAGCGAACAAATAGTCCGCATAAGTCCGACCGCTGGCGTACCAGACGGAGGTGTGCTCCTTGACGATTCCCAGGCGAATGCCAATGGGATGTACTTTCTGACCCATCTGATCGACTCCGTTACTTGTCCGCAACCTTGACAGTGATATGGCAAGACCGCTTGACGATGCGATCAGCGCGGCCTTTGGCACGCGGCATGATGCGCTTCAGCGAACGCCCTTCGTTGACGAAAACGGTGCTGACCTTCAAGTCATCAACGTCTGCGCCTTCGTTGTGCTCGGCGTTGGCTACAGCCGACTCCAGCACTTTCTTGATGATCTCGGCGGCTTTCTTACTGCTGAAAGCCAGGAGGTTGAGCGCTTCGCCCACCTTCTTCCCGCGGATCTGGTCGGCGACCAAGCGGGCTTTTTGGGCGGAGATGCGAGCGCCCGACAACTTAGCGGCTACTTCCATTTCCTAACCCCTTAACGCTTGGCTTTCTTGTCAGCCACGTGCCCACGATAGGTACGGGTGCCGGCAAATTCGCCTAGTTTGTGACCGACCATATCTTCGTTCACCAGAACTGGGACATGTTGACGACCGTTATGTACAGCGATGGTCAGACCGACCATTTGTGGCAGGATCATCGAACGGCGCGACCAGGTTTTCACCGGCTTGCGATCGTTCTTTTCCACCGCCGCTTCGATCTTCTTCAGTAGGTGAAGATCAATAAAAGGACCTTTTTTCAGAGAACGTGGCACTGTCGTATCCCTCTATTTACTTGCGACGACGGACGATCATATTGTCGGTGCGTTTGTTACCACGAGTCTTCGCGCCCTTCGTCGGGAAGCCCCATGGAGACACCGGATGACGACCACCAGAGGTACGACCTTCACCACCACCATGTGGGTGGTCAACCGGGTTCATGGCAACACCACGAACGGTTGGGCGAACGCCACGCCAACGCTTAGCACCTGCTTTACCCAGCGAACGCAGGCTGTGCTCGGAGTTCGAGACTTCACCCAGGGTCGCACGGCACTCAGCCAGTACTTTACGCATTTCACCGGAACGCAGACGCAGGGTCACGTAGACACCTTCACGCGCGATGAGCTGAGCCGAAGCACCAGCGGAACGGGCGATCTGAGCACCTTTACCCGGCTTCAGTTCGATACCGTGAACAGTGCTACCAACTGGAATGTTACGCAGTTGCAGACTGTTGCCCGGCTTGATCGGAGCCATGATGCCAGCTATCAGCTGATCGCCAGCGCTCACGCCTTTAGGGGCAATGATGTAGCGACGCTCGCCGTCCGCGTACAGCATCAGAGCGATGTGTGCGGTACGGTTCGGATCGTATTCAATACGCTCAACAGTGGCTGGAATGCCATCTTTGTCGTTGCGACGGAAATCGACCAGACGATAATGCTGCTTATGGCCACCGCCGATATGACGGGTGGTGATACGACCATTGTTGTTACGACCGCCAGTCTTCGACTTCTTCTCAAGCAGCGGAGCGTAAGGAGCGCCTTTATGCAGCTCCTGATTGACCACCTTGACCACAAAACGGCGGCCAGGGGAAGTCGGTTTGCATTTAACGATTGCCATGATGCACCCCTTCCTTACTCAGCACTGCTGGCGAAATCGAGATCTTGGCCTGGCTGAAGCGAAATAATCGCTTTCTTCCAGTCGTTACGCTTGCCCAAACCGCGAGCGTTGCGCTTGGTCTTACCGAGAACATTCACGGTATTAACAGCAGCAACATTCACGCTGAACAGGCTTTCGACGGCCTTCTTGATTTCCAGCTTGGTTGCATCGGTTGCAACCTTGAAAACGAACTGACTTTTTTTGTCAGCGAGGTCTGTGGCCTTCTCGGAGATGTGCGGGCCAAGCAGCACTTTAAATACGCGTTCCTGGTTCATCCCAGCAGCTCCTCGAATTTCTTCACGGCAGAAATGGTGACCAGCACCTTTTCGTACGCGATCAGACTAACTGGGTCGGAACCTTGAACGTCACGAACATCAACGTGCGGCAGGTTACGCGCAGCCAGGTACAGATTCTCATCAATAGCATCGGACACGATCAGCACATCGGTCAGACCCATGCCATTCAACTTGCCCAACAGTTCTTTGGTCTTCGGCGCTTCAACAGTGAAGTCTTCGACGACGATCAAACGATCAGTACGAACCAGCTCGGCAAGAATCGAACGCAGCGCAGCGCGATACATCTTCTTGTTCAGCTTTTGATCGTGATTCTGCGGACGAGCCGCGAAGGTCACACCACCGCCACGCCAGATCGGACCACGAGTGGTACCTGCACGAGCACGACCGGTACCCTTCTGACGCCATGGGCGCTTACCGCCACCGGACACGTCGGAACGAGTCTTCTGCTGCTTGCTGCCTTGACGGCCGCCGGCCATGTAGGCCACAACTGCTTGGTGAACCAGGGTCTCGTTGTAAGCGCCGCCAAAAGTGGCTTCGGATACTTCGATTGCTTGAGCGCCATTTACATTTAATTGCATGTCAGCTTCCCCTTAACCGCGAGCCTTGGCTGCCGGACGGACAACCAGGTTGCCGCCAGTAGCGCCAGGAACGGCACCCTTGACCAGCAGCAGGTTGCGTTCAGCATCGACGCGCACTACTTCCAGGGACTGCACAGTCACGCGCTCAGCACCCATGTGACCGGACATTTTCTTGCCCTTGAATACGCGACCCGGAGTCTGGCATTGGCCAATGGAACCCGGAACACGGTGGGACACGGAGTTACCGTGAGTGTTGTCTTGGCCGCGGAAGTTCCAACGCTTGATGGTACCGGCAAAGCCTTTACCTTTGGACTGACCGGTGACATCCACCAGTTGACCAGCTTGGAATATTTCAGCGTTGATCAGATCACCTGCCTGGTAATCGCCTTCTTCAAGACGAAATTCCATAACAGTACGACCTGCCGCGACATTCGCCTTAGCGAAGTGGCCGGCTTGCGCCTTGGACACACGAGAAGCGCGACGCTCGCCGACAGTGACTTGCACTGCACGATAGCCATCGGACTCTTCAGTTTTGAACTGGGTGACACGATTCGGCTCGATCTCAATGACCGTAACCGGAATGGAGACACCTTCTTCGGTGAAAATGCGGGTCATACCGCACTTACGACCGACTACACCAATAGTCATGTTGTAACCTCATGAGTGTACGGGGCTTTCACCCGCTATGGCCGCCCATTTCAGAGCGTTACACGACTAAAACCTAAGGCGGTCTTAGCCGAGGCTGATCTGCACTTCCACACCAGCCGCAAGATCAAGCTTCATCAGCGCGTCAACGGTTTTATCCGTCGGCTGGACGATGTCCAGAACACGCTTATGAGTACGGATCTCGAACTGATCACGCGCGTCTTTATTGACGTGAGGCGAGGTCAGTACGGTGAACCGCTCTTTGCGGGTAGGCAGAGGAATAGGACCACGCACCTGAGCACCAGTACGTTTCGCGGTTTCCACGATTTCCTGGGTTGATTGATCGATCAGGCGATGGTCAAAAGCCTTCAACCGAATACGGATTTGTTGGTTTTGCATTTTGACCTCAGATTCCAAGCTGCTATTCCCAACGGACGCATTACGCCCGTTAAAAGGAGGCGTGATTCTATAGACGCCCCTAGCAGGTGTCAACCCAATAAAAAAGCCCCCGCAAGCGGAGGCTTTTCTTAAATCATCACTTACGCGATGATTTTGGCTACGACGCCGGCGCCGACGGTACGACCGCCTTCACGAATGGCGAAACGCAGACCATCTTCCATTGCGATGGTTTTGATCAGCGTGACAGTCATCTGAATGTTGTCACCTGGCATAACCATTTCAACGCCTTCCGGCAGTTCGCAATTACCGGTTACGTCAGTTGTACGGAAGTAGAACTGAGGACGGTAGCCTTTGAAGAACGGAGTATGACGACCGCCTTCTTCTTTGCTCAACACATACACTTCTGCAGTGAAGGTGGTGTGCGGCTTAACCGAACCCGGCTTAACCAGAACCTGACCACGCTCTACGTCGTCACGCTTGGTGCCGCGCAGCAGAACGCCACAGTTCTCACCCGCACGACCTTCGTCGAGCAGCTTGCGGAACATCTCAACACCGGTGCAGGTGGTGACAGTGGTGTCACGCAGACCTACGATTTCCAGCGGATCTTGAACGCGGACGATGCCACGCTCGATACGGCCAGTCACAACGGTACCGCGACCCGAAATCGAGAATACGTCTTCGATTGGCATCAGGAACGGCTTGTCGGTCAGACGAACTGGCTCTGGGATGTAGCTATCCAGGGTTTCAACCAGTTTACGAACGGCAGTGGTGCCCATTTCGTTGTCATCTTTACCTTCCAGCGCCATACGCGCGGAACCGATGATGATCGGAGTGTCATCACCTGGGAAATCGTAAGTGCTGAGCAAGTCACGCACTTCCATTTCCACCAGCTCAAGCAGCTCAGCGTCGTCAACCAGGTCAGCCTTGTTCAGGAAAACCACGATGTACGGAACGCCAACCTGACGGGACAGCAGGATGTGCTCGCGGGTTTGCGGCATCGGACCATCAGCGGCCGAGCAAACCAGGATAGCGCCGTCCATCTGCGCAGCACCGGTGATCATGTTCTTCACATAGTCAGCGTGACCTGGGCAGTCAACGTGAGCGTAGTGACGGATCTTCGAGTTGTACTCGACGTGTGCGGTGTTGATGGTGATACCACGAGCTTTTTCTTCTGGCGCGCTGTCGATCTTATCGAAGTCAACAACAGCCGAACCGAAAACCTCGGAGCAAACACGGGTCAGTGCTGCAGTCAGGGTGGTTTTACCATGGTCAACGTGACCGATAGTGCCAACGTTGACGTGCGGTAGGGAACGATCAAATTTTTCTTTAGCCACGACAATTAACTCCTTGCCTAAAGGGCTGAATCAGCCTTGTTTTTTGGTTACAGATTCGACGATGTGCGACGGAGCTGTATTGTATTTTTTGAATTCCATGGAGTAGCTTGCGCGACCCTGAGACATGGAACGGACGTCGGTCGCATAACCGAACATCTCACCCAGCGGTACTTCAGCACGAATTACTTTGCCGGAGACCGTGTCTTCCATACCCAAGATCATGCCGCGACGGCGGTTAAGGTCGCCCATCACGTCACCCATGTAATCTTCCGGGGTAACAACTTCTACCGCCATGATCGGCTCAAGCAACTCACCACCGCCCTTCTGGGCTAGTTGCTTGGTCGCCATGGACGCAGCCACCTTAAACGCCATCTCGTTGGAGTCGACGTCGTGGTAAGAGCCATCGAACACGGTAGCCTTCAGGCCGATCAGCGGATAGCCGGCAACAACACCGTTCTTCATCTGCTCTTCGATACCCTTCTGGATAGCCGGGATGTATTCCTTAGGAACCACACCACCCACAACTTCGTTCACGAACTGCAGACCTTCCTGACCTTCGTCAGCAGGCGCAAAACGGATCCAGCAATGGCCAAACTGACCACGACCACCGGACTGACGAACGAACTTGCCTTCGATTTCACAGTTCTTCGTGATGCGCTCACGATAGGAAACCTGAGGCTTACCGATGTTGGCTTCAACGTTGAACTCGCGGCGCATGCGGTCGACCAGGATGTCCAGGTGCAACTCGCCCATACCAGAGATGATCGTTTGACCAGTCTCTTCATCAGTTTTTACGCGGAAAGATGGATCTTCCTGAGCAAGCTTGCCCAGAGCGATGCCCATTTTTTCCTGGTCATCCTTGGTCTTAGGCTCTACGGCAACCGAGATAACCGGCTCCGGGAAGTCCATGCGAACCAGGATGATTGGCTTGTCAGCGTTGCACAGAGTCTCACCCGTGGTGACGTCCTTCATGCCGATCAAGGCCGCGATGTCACCAGCGCGCACTTCCTTGATCTCTTCGCGGGCGTTAGCGTGCATTTGCACCATACGGCCCACGCGCTCTTTTTTGCCTTTAACCGAGTTGATCACGCCGTCACCTGAGGCCAACACGCCCGAGTAAACGCGGACGAAGGTCAAGGTACCCACGAATGGGTCGGTTGCGATCTTGAACGCCAGCGCCGAGAACGGCTCGCTGTCGTCTGCATGACGCTCCAGCTGAATTTCCTCGTTATCCGGGTCTGTACCCTTGATAGCAGGAATGTCAGTTGGCGCAGGCAGGAAGTCGATAACGGCGTCGAGAACCAGGGGAACACCCTTGTTCTTGAACGAAGAACCGCAAACAGCCAAAACGATCTCACCGGCGATAGTACGCTGGCGCAGAGCAGCCTTGATTTCCGCGTTGGTGAGCTCTTCACCTTCGAGGTACTTGTTCATCAGCTCTTCATTGGCTTCGGCCGCAGCCTCAACCATGTTGCCGCGCCACTTCTCAGCTTCTGCCAGCAACTCCGCCGGAATGTCCTTACGAACAGGCACAGTGCCCTTGTCCGCGTCATTCCAATAGACAGCCTGCATATTGATCAGATCGATCTGACCCTGGAAGTTGTCTTCGGAACCGATGGCCAGCTGGATCGGCACCGGGGTGTGACCCAGACGCTTTTTGATCTGCTCAACAACACGCAGGAAGTCAGCACCGGCACGGTCCATCTTGTTCACATAGACAAGACGTGGAACGCCGTATTTGTTGGCCTGACGCCATACGGTTTCCGACTGAGGCTCAACCCCGGAAGTGCCGCAGAACACAACGACCGCGCCGTCGAGTACACGCAGGGAACGCTCAACTTCAATGGTGAAGTCTACGTGCCCTGGGGTATCAATAACGTTGAAACGGTATTGGTCTTTGTGCTGCTTCTCGGAACCCTGCCAGAAGGCGGTAATAGCAGCAGAAGTAATGGTAATACCACGCTCCTGCTCCTGCACCATCCAGTCGGTGGTCGCGGCGCCATCATGCACCTCGCCCATTTTGTGACTTTTGCCTGTGTAAAAAAGGACGCGCTCAGTGGTGGTGGTTTTACCAGCATCCACGTGTGCACAGATACCAATGTTACGGTAGCGGCTAATCGGTGTAGTACGAGCCATAAAGCCCTCGCAAATTGAGTGACGCTAAAATTAGAAGCGGTAGTGCGAGAAAGCCTTGTTGGCTTCAGCCATACGGTGCACGTCTTCACGCTTCTTAACTGCAGCACCTTTGCCTTCAGCGGCATCCAGCAACTCACCAGCCAAACGCAGAGCCATGGATTTCTCGCCACGCTTGCGGGCGAAATCCACCAGCCAGCGCATGGCAAGGGCGTTACGACGGGACGGACGAACTTCGACAGGAACCTGGTAAGTAGCACCGCCTACACGGCGCGACTTCACTTCGACCAGCGGAGCGATGGCGTCGAGAGCTTTCTCGAAGATCTCCAGGGGATCACTGTTCTTACGCTCTTTAACCTTATCCAGGGCGCCATAAACGATACGCTCGGCAACGGCTTTCTTACCGCTTTCCATCACGTGGTTCATGAACTTGGCCAGGATTTGGCTTCCGTATTTTGGATCATCAAGCACTTCGCGCTTGGCTGCTACACGACGTCTTGGCATTTGATAAGCCCTCAAACGGTCTTCAGGTTAGCCCGGGACTGCACCCCTTAGGATGGATGCCCGACCTTACTCTTATCGACTCAGAAAAATAGAAACTCGCAATTCAATACACAGCGCCGATTACTTCGGACGCTTGGTACCGTACTTCGAACGACCCTGCTTACGGTCTTTAACACCGGAGGTATCCAGCGAACCGCGCACGGTGTGGTAACGAACACCTGGCAAGTCTTTTACACGACCGCCACGAATCAGTACGACGCTGTGCTCTTGCAGGTTGTGGCCTTCACCGCCGATGTACGAGGAAACCTCGAAACCGTTGGTCAGGCGCACACGGCATACTTTACGCAGTGCCGAGTTAGGTTTTTTCGGCGTAGTGGTATACACACGAGTGCACACACCACGACGCTGCGGGCAGTTCTGCAGCGCAGGCACGTCGGACTTCTCGACGATACGCTTACGCGGCTGACGTACCAGCTGGTTGATAGTTGCCATCTTAAGCTCCACTGTTGTCTTGCGACGCTATTACCCTACATAAACAAAATGGCAGAGCACATGCCCTGCCAAATTTAGGGGTGCATGAGTCTAAAGAGACTCACCGCCCCAGTCAAGACAAAGCCCCGCTAGCGAACTAGCGGGGCTTTGTACTTAATTACCGCTGGAATTCAGCGCTTCGGTCAGAGCAGCTTCCACTTCACTGGCACTAACCCGTACTGGTTTATCGGCTTCACGCTTGCGCTTACGCTCAGCATGGTAGGCCAAACCGGTACCGGCCGGGATCAGACGACCCACAACCACGTTCTCTTTCAAGCCACGCAGGTAATCGCGCTTACCAGTAACGGCCGCTTCGGTAAGAACGCGGGTGGTTTCCTGGAAAGAAGCCGCCGAGATAAACGACTCGGTGGACAGCGACGCCTTGGTGATACCCAACAACACGCGGGTGTACTTGGCAACGAACTTGTCTTCTGCCGCCAGACGCTCGTTTTCGCCCAGTACCGCGGTCAACTCCATCTGATCGCCCTTGATGAAGGTGGAATCACCCGACTCAGCCACTTCAACCTTGCGCAGCATTTGACGCAGGATGGTTTCGATGTGCTTGTCGTTGATCTTCACGCCCTGCAAGCGGTACACGTCCTGGATCTCGTTGACGATGTACTTGGCCAGCGCGCTGACACCCAGCAAACGCAGGATATCGTGCGGATCGCTCGGACCGTCGGAGATAACTTCACCCTTGTTGACCTGCTCACCTTCGAACACGTTCAGGTGACGCCACTTCGGAATCAGCTCTTCGTACGGATCGCTGCCATCGTTCGGGGTAATGACCAGACGGCGCTTGCCTTTGGTCTCTTTACCAAACGCGATGGTGCCGCTGATTTCAGCCAGAATCGAGGCTTCTTTCGGACGACGCGCTTCGAACAAGTCGGCAACACGCGGCAGACCACCGGTGATGTCGCGGGTTTTGGAAGTCTCTTGCGGGATACGCGCGATAACATCACCGATCGCGATGTTCGCACCGTTCGCCACACCCACCAGGGCGTTTGCCGGCAGGAAGTACTGAGCCAGTACGTCGGTACCTGGCAGCAGCAGATCCTTGCCATCTTCGCCAACCATCTTCAGAGCAGGACGAATGTCCTTACCAGCCGCCGGACGATCTTTCGGATCGAGGACTTCGATGTTGGTCAAACCCGTCAATTCGTCGGTCTGACGCTTGATGGTGATGCCTTCTTCCATGCCCACGTAGGTCACGGTACCTTTCATTTCGGTAACGATCGGGTGGGTGTGCGGGTCCCACTTGGCGACGATGGCGCCAGCGTCAACCTTGTCACCTTCCTTCACGGAAATGACGGCACCGTATGGCAGTTTGTAGCGCTCGCGCTCACGACCGAACTCATCAGCAATCGCCAGCTCGCCGGAGCGGGAAACCGCCACCAGGTTGCCGTCCAGACGCTCAACGTGCTTCAGGTTGTGCAGGCGAATCGCACCGCCGTTCTTCACTTGTACGCTGTCAGCCGCCGAGGTCCGGCTAGCCGCACCACCGATGTGGAACGTACGCATGGTCAGCTGGGTACCCGGCTCACCGATCGACTGAGCCGCGATAACGCCGACTGCTTCACCGATGTTGATCTGGTGACCACGAGCCAGGTCGCGACCGTAGCACATGGCACAGATGCCGTAGCGGGTCTCACAGCTGATCGGCGAACGCACGATCACTTCGTCGATGCTGTTCAGCTCGATGAATTCAACCCACTGCTCATCAACCAGCGTACCGGCTGGAACGATGACTTCTTCGGTGCCTGGTTTGAATACGTCACGGGCGATTACTCGACCCAGAACGCGCTCACCCAACGGCTCAACCACGTCACCGCCTTCAATGTGCGGCGTCATCAGCAGGCCATGCTCGGTGCCGCAATCGATGGCGGTAACCACCAGATCCTGCGCCACGTCGACCAGACGACGGGTCAGGTAACCGGAGTTAGCGGTTTTCAACGCGGTATCCGCAAGCCCCTTACGCGCACCGTGCGTCGAGATGAAGTACTGCAGAACCGACAGACCTTCGCGGAAGTTCGCGGTGATCGGCGTTTCGATGATCGAGCCGTCCGGCTTGGCCATCAGACCACGCATACCGGCGAGCTGACGGATCTGCGCAGCAGAACCTCGCGCACCGGAGTCGGCCATCATGTACATCGAGTTGAACGACTCTTGCTCAACGGTGTTGCCATCGCGATCAACCACTTTCTCTTTCGAGAGGTTGGCCATCATCGCTTTGGACACTTCGTCGTTAGCCTTGGACCAAAGGTCGATCACTTTGTTGTACTTCTCACCCTGGGTTACCAGGCCGGAGGCGTACTGCGACTCGATCTCTTTAACTTCCTCGGTGGCGGCGTCAATGATGCGCGCCTTCTCATCCGGGATAACGAAGTCGTTCACACCAATCGACACACCCGAAATGGTCGAGTAGGCGAAACCGGTGTACATCAACTGGTCAGCGAAGATAACGGTCTCTTTCAAACCCACCACGCGGTAGCACTGGTTGATCAGTTTGGAGATCGCCTTCTTTTTCATCGTCTGGTTGACCACGTCGTACGACAGGCCAGGCGGAACGATTTGGAACAGCAGCGCGCGGCCGACAGTGGTGTCGACAATACGGGTGTTCTTGGTGCTGCTGCCGTCGCGGTCGTTGATCACTTCGTTGATGCGCACTTTAACGCGAGCATGCAGCGAGGCTTCACCGGCACGGAAGACACGGTCAACTTCTTGCAGGTCAGCGAAAATACGACCTTCGCCCTTGGCATTGATCGCTTCACGGGTCATGTAATACAGACCCAGTACCACGTCCTGCGAAGGCACGATGATCGGCTCACCGTTGGCAGGCGACAGGATGTTGTTGGTCGACATCATCAGTGCGCGCGCTTCCAGCTGGGCTTCCAGCGTCAGCGGTACGTGCACGGCCATCTGGTCACCGTCGAAGTCGGCGTTGTACGCGGCGCAGACCAGCGGGTGCAGCTGAATCGCTTTACCTTCGATCAGAACCGGTTCAAACGCCTGGATGCCCAGACGGTGAAGAGTTGGTGCACGGTTGAGCAGCACGGGGTGTTCGCGAATCACTTCAGCGAGAACGTCCCACACCTCTGGCAGCTCACGCTCGACCATCTTCTTCGCGGCTTTGATGGTGGTTGCGAGACCACGCATTTCCAGCTTGCCGAAAATGAACGGCTTGAACAGCTCGAGAGCCATCTTCTTCGGCAGACCGCACTGATGCAGACGCAGGGTCGGGCCCACGGTAATTACCGAACGACCGGAGTAGTCCACGCGCTTACCGAGCAGGTTCTGACGGAAACGACCTTGCTTACCCTTGATCATGTCAGCCAAGGATTTCAGCGGACGCTTGTTCGAGCCAGTGATGGCGCGACCGCGACGGCCGTTGTCGAGCAGGGCGTCGACCGCCTCTTGCAGCATGCGCTTTTCGTTGCGCACGATGATGTCCGGCGCGGACAGATCGAGCAGGCGCTTGAGGCGGTTGTTACGGTTGATCACGCGGCGATACAGATCGTTCAGATCCGAGGTCGCGAAGCGGCCACCGTCCAGTGGAACCAGCGGACGAAGGTCTGGGGGTAGAACCGGCAGAACGGTCAACACCATCCACTCAGGCAGGTTGCCCGAACCGAGGAACGCTTCCATCAGCTTCAGACGCTTGGACAGCTTCTTGATCTTGGTTTCCGAGTTGGTTTGCGGAATTTCTTCGCGCAGACGACCAATCTCGTGCTCCAGGTCGATCGCGTGCAGCAGTTCGCGGACGGCTTCAGCACCCATGCGGGCATCGAAGTCATCGCCGAACTCTTCGAGGGCTTCGAAGTACTGCTCGTCGTTCAGCAGCTGGCCTTTTTCCAGGGTGGTCATGCCCGGATCGATAACGACATAGCTCTCGAAGTAGAGAACGCGCTCGATATCACGCAGGGTCATGTCCATCAGCAAACCGATACGGCTCGGCAGCGACTTGAGGAACCAGATGTGGGCAACCGGCGAAGCCAATTCGATGTGCGCCATGCGCTCACGACGAACCTTGGCCAGCGCCACTTCAACGCCGCACTTCTCGCAGATTACGCCGCGATGCTTCAAGCGCTTGTACTTACCGCACAGGCACTCGTAATCCTTTACCGGGCCAAAGATCTTGGCGCAGAACAGGCCGTCACGCTCAGGTTTGAACGTACGGTAGTTGATGGTTTCCGGCTTTTTAACTTCACCGAACGACCACGAACGGATCATCTCAGGCGACGCCAACGCAATACGGATTGCGTCGAACTCTTCGACTTGACCCTGGTTTTTCAGCAAATTCAGTAGGTCTTTCAAGGCCTTTCCTCCTGGCGGAGCAGAGAGCGGGCTATGCAGCCACGCTCTCGATTCGCGTCACGTGTTATTCGGTTTCCAGATCGATGTCGATACCCAGCGAACGGATCTCTTTGATCAGTACGTTGAAGGACTCGGGCATGCCCGGCTCCATACGGTGATCACCGTCCACGATGTTTTTGTACATCTTGGTACGGCCGTTCACGTCGTCCGACTTCACGGTCAGCATTTCCTGCAGGGTGTAGGCGGCGCCGTAAGCTTCCAGTGCCCAGACCTCCATCTCACCGAAGCGCTGACCACCGAACTGCGCCTTACCACCCAGCGGCTGCTGAGTAACCAGGCTGTAGGAACCCGTGGAACGCGCGTGCATCTTGTCGTCCACCAGGTGGTTCAGTTTCAGCATGTACATGTAGCCAACGGTGGTCGGACGCTCGAACAGGTTGCCGGTACGACCGTCAACCAACTGCATCTGACCGCTCTCTGGCAGATCCGCCAGTTTGAGCATGGCTTTGATCTCAGTTTCCTTGGCGCCATCGAACACCGGGGTGGCCATTGGCACACCGCCTTTGAGGTTGTGCGCCAGGTTGAGAATTTCCTGATCGCTCAACTCATCCAGGCTTTCTTGACGACCGCCGATTTCGTTGTAGATCTGCTGCATGAACTTGCGCAGCTCAGCGACTTTGCGCTGCTCTTCGAGCATGCGGTTGATCTTCTCGCCCAACCCTTTAGCCGCGAGGCCCAGGTGGGTTTCAAGGATCTGACCGACGTTCATACGCGATGGTACGCCCAGCGGGTTGAGAACGATGTCGACCGGCGTACCATTGACGTCGTGCGGCATGTCTTCAACCGGCATGATCACCGAGACCACACCCTTGTTACCGTGACGACCGGCCATCTTGTCGCCCGGCTGAATGCGACGACGGATTGCCAGGTAAACCTTGACGATCTTCAGTACGCCTGGAGCCAGGTCATCGCCCTGTTGCAGTTTGCGCTTCTTGTCTTCGAACTTGTCGTCGAGCAACTGACGGCGGTCGGAGATGTAGGCCTGAGCCTTTTCCAACTGCTCGTTCAGCGCATCGTCAGCCATGCGCAGCTTGAACCACTGGCCGTGCTCAAGGCCGTCGAGGAACTCGTCGGTAACTTCAGCGCCCTTCTTCAGGCCTGCGCCGCCTTCGGCTTTCTTACCCACGAGGGCAGAACGCAGACGCTCGAAGGTCGCGCCTTCAACAATGCGGAACTCTTCGTTGAGGTCCTTGCGGATCTCGTCAAGCTGGCTCTTCTCGATCGACAGCGCACGTGCGTCACGCTCAACGCCGTCACGGGTGAAGACCTGCACGTCGATAACGGTACCTTTGGTGCCAGTCGGCACACGCAGGGAGGTGTCCTTAACATCCGACGCCTTCTCACCGAAGATGGCACGCAACAGTTTCTCTTCTGGAGTCAGCTGGGTTTCGCCTTTTGGCGTGACCTTACCAACCAGAATGTCACCTGGACCCACTTCAGCGCCGACATACACGATGCCTGCTTCGTCCAGCTTGTTCAGCGCCGATTCACCGACGTTCGGGATGTCGGAAGTGATTTCTTCCGAACCGAGCTTAGTGTCACGCGCCACACAGGTCAGTTCCTGAATGTGGATGGTGGTGAAACGGTCTTCTTGCACCACGCGCTCGGAGAGGCAGATGGAGTCTTCGAAGTTGTAACCGTTCCACGGCATGAACGCGACGCGCATGTTCTGACCCAGAGCCAGCTCACCCATATCGGTGGACGGACCGTCGGCCAGGATGTCGCTGCGCTCAACCTTGTCACCTTTGCGCACCAGCGGACGCTGGTTGATGCAGGTGTTCTGGTTGGAACGGGTGTACTTGGTCAGGTTGTAGATGTCGACACCGGCTTCGCCAGTTTCAACTTCGTCGTCATTGACGCGAACCACAACACGGCTGGCATCGACAGAGTCGATCACACCGCCACGACGCGCCACGACGCACACGCCGGAATCGCGCGCCACGTTGCGCTCCATACCAGTACCGACCAGCGGCTTGTCAGCGCGCAGGGTAGGTACAGCCTGACGCTGCATGTTCGAACCCATCAACGCACGGTTGGCGTCGTCGTGCTCGAGGAACGGGATCAGCGAAGCGGCAACCGAAACTACCTGCTTGGGCGATACGTCCATCAGGGTGACGTCTTCAGGCGCTTTAACGGTGAATTCGTTGAGGTGACGTACCGCCACCAACTCATCAACCAGCTGACCTTTATCGTTCATGGTCGCCGAAGCCTGGGCGATCACGTGATCGGCCTCTTCGATAGCGGACAGGAACACGATTTCGTCGGTAACCAGGGTGTCTTTCACCACACGGTACGGGCTCTCAAGGAAGCCGTACTGGTTGGTGCGCGCATAAGCTGCCAGGGAGTTGATCAGACCGATGTTCGGACCTTCAGGGGTCTCGATCGGGCACACACGGCCGTAGTGGGTCGGGTGTACGTCACGGACTTCGAAGCCGGCACGCTCACGGGTCAGACCGCCCGGGCCAAGAGCCGAAACACGGCGCTTGTGGGTGATCTCAGAGAGCGGGTTGTTCTGGTCCATAAACTGCGAGAGCTGGCTGGAACCGAAGAACTCTTTCACCGCGGCCGCAACTGGCTTGGCGTTGATCAGGTCCTGCGGCATCAAGCCTTCGCTTTCAGCCATCGACAGACGCTCTTTGACCGCACGCTCAACACGCACCAGGCCAACGCGGAACTGGTTCTCGGCCATTTCGCCGACGCAGCGAACACGACGGTTACCCAGGTGGTCGATGTCGTCGACGATGCCTTTGCCGTTACGGATGTCGACCAGGGTCTTGAGAACCTCGACGATATCTTCCTTGCTCAGCACGCCCGAACCTTCGATTTCGGTACGACCGATACGACGGTTGAACTTCATCCGGCCGACCGCAGACAGGTCATAGCGCTCAGGGCTGAAGAACAGGTTGTTGAACAGGGTCTCAGCGGCATCCTTCGTTGGCGGCTCGCCAGGACGCATCATGCGGTAGATCTCGACCAGCGCTTCCAACTGATTGGTGGTGCTGTCGATTTTCAGGGTGTCAGAGATGAACGGACCGCAATCGATGTCGTTGGTGTACAGCGTTTCAATGCGTACAACCTGAGCCTTGACCACCTTGGCCAGAATCTCGACGTTCAGCTCGGTGTTGCACTCAGCGATGATTTCGCCGGTAGCCGGGTGCACGATAGCCTTGGCCGAAGTGCGGCCGATCAGGTAATCGATTGGCACTTCCAGCTCTTTGATACCGGCTTTGTCCAGTTGGTTGATATGGCGCGCAGTAATCCGGCGACCTTGCTCAACAATGACTTTGCCCTTGTCGTCTTTGATATCAATGACGGCAATTTCGCCACGCAGACGCTGCGGTACCAGTTCCAGGTTGAGGGATTCGCCCTTAACGTGGAAAACGTTGGTCGCATAGAACGCGTCCAGCACTTCTTCTGTGCCATAGCCCAGCGCGCGCAGCAGCACGGAAGCCGGCAGCTTGCGACGACGGTCGATGCGCACGAACACGGCGTCCTTCGGATCGAACTCGAAGTCCAACCAAGAACCGCGGTAAGGAATGATCCGCGCCGAGTACAACAGCTTGCCCGAGCTGTGCGTCTTGCCACGGTCGTGGTCGAAGAACACACCTGGGGAGCGGTGTAGCTGGGAGACGATAACGCGCTCGGTACCGTTGATAACGAAGGTACCGTTTTCGGTCATGAGCGGAATTTCGCCCATGTACACTTCTTGTTCCTTAATGTCCTTGATCGCTTTGTTCGACGATTCTTTGTCGAAAATGATCAGACGGACTTTGACTCGCAGCGGCACGGCGTAGGTAACGCCACGCAACGTACATTCCTTAACATCAAAAGCCGGCTCGCCCAGGCGATAACCGACATACTCCAGAGCAGCATTGCCGGAATAGCTGATAATCGGGAAAACAGACTTGAAGGCCGCATGCAGGCCAATGTCGCGGAACTGGTCCTTGGTCGCTCCTGCCTGCAGGAATTCGCGATACGAATCCAGCTGGATGGCCAGGAGATAAGGCACATCCATGACATCCGGCAACTTGCTAAAGTCCTTGCGGATACGTTTTTTCTCAGTATATGAGTAAGCCATCAGCGTTCCCCAGCTTGGTCACCTGCTTATTTGGCCCCTCCGACGGGAGTTGCCAGAAACTCTTGCAAACCCTAAGTTTGCACCGCCACATCGGGCGGGGTTTTCACGCCTAGATCAACTAACGAATAGCCAACCTAGAACGGAAAAAGGCCGGTGGCAAAAGCCACCAGCCATCAGCCTTTCGCTTAACGCTTGGGCTGTAGACGCAAGGTCGTCGCTTACTTGAGCTCGACTTTGGCGCCAGCTTCTTCCAAAGCAGCTTTGGCTTTGTCAGCTGCGTCTTTCGCAACAGCTTCCAGAACCATGGCAGGAGCGCCGTCAACTACAGCCTTGGCTTCTTTCAGGCCCAGACCGGTCAGTTCACGAACTGCCTTAATTACGTTTACTTTCTTCTCGCCGGCTTCAAGCAACATCACGTTGAATTCGGTTTGCTCTTCAGCAACAGCAGCGGCAGCAGCTGGGCCAGCAGCGGCAACAGCAGCGGTAACGCCGAAGGTTTCTTCCATTGCTTTGATCAGTTCAACAACTTCCAGAACAGTTTTCTGGCCGATTGCTTCGATGATTTGTTCGTTAGTCAGAGACATGACTTTAAATCCTGTATTGGGGTGACAGCCTACGCAGCCATCAAATTAAACATATGATTTTGAAAGAGTTTGCGATGCCTTAAGCAGCGGTAGCTTCTTTCTGGTCGCGAATGGCCGCCAGAGTACGAGCCAGCTTGCTGGTAGCGCCTTGAATCACGCTCATCAACTTCGCAATGGCTTCGTCGCGAGTTGGCAGCGAAGCCAACACGTCGATCTCGTTTGCTGCGAGGTACTTGCCCTCAAACGCAGCTGCCTTGATCTCGAACTTATCCTGACCCTTGGCGAACTCTTTGAAAATACGAGCAGCAGCGCCCGGATGTTCCTTGGAGAATGCAATCAGGGTCGGGCCTTTGAACACGTCGTTGAGTACCGAATATTCGGTGCCTTCAACAGCGCGCTTGAGCAGGGTGTTACGTACAACACGTACGTACACGCCAGCTTCGCGGGCCTCTTTACGGAGTCCGGTCATAGCGCCAACTGTCACACCGCGGGCATCAGCCACAACAGCGGACAGGGCACCTTTGGCAGCCTCGTTGACTTCAGCGACGATGGCCTTCTTGTCTTCGAGTTTAATTGCCACGGGTTTAACTCCTGCTTGTTACCGTTTCATCTGGCCGAAGCCGGATGTCGTTTTGGTGTCTGATTCGGTAAGGAACCGGGAGCACCATCTGCGTAGGGTGTTGAAGATTACTCCTCACATTTAAGGCTTACGCCACCTACGGTCTTGGACAGCCCCCGCAAAGCAGGGACCCCAAAGTGTCGAAGCGGCGCAATCGCTCACGCCGCCTCTGTGTTACGCGTCCAGCGAGCCTTGATCAATGATCAAACCTGGGCCCATTGTGGTGCTCAGGGTTACGCGCTTGACGTAGATGCCTTTCGAAGTCGATGGCTTCAGACGCTTAAGGTCCGAAATCAGCGCTTCAACGTTCTGCTTCAGCTTCTCGGCGTCAAAACCAACTTTACCGACGGAACCATGAATGATGCCGTTCTTGTCAGTACGGAAACGCACTTGACCAGCCTTGGCATTCTTCACAGCAGTAGCCACGTCAGGGGTAACGGTGCCGACTTTCGGGTTAGGCATCAGGCCACGCGGACCGAGAACCTGACCCAACTGACCTACAACACGCATTGCATCCGGGGAAGCAATTACTACGTCATAGTTCAGGTCGCCGCCTTTCATTTCAGCAGCCAGATCGTCCATACCTACGCGATCAGCACCGGCAGCCAAAGCAGCTTCAGCAGCTGGACCCTGGGTGAACACAGCAACGCGAACGCTTTTGCCCGAACCGTTCGGCAGAACAGTGGCGCCACGCACAACCTGGTCGGATTTGCGCGGGTCAACACCGAGGTTGACGGCGATATCTACCGACTCAGAGAACTTAACTGCAGACAGTTCAGCCAGCAGAGCGGCCGCTTCAACAAAGTTGTAAGCCTTACCAGCTTCAACTTTCTCAGCGATTGCCTTTTGACGCTTGGTCAACTTAGCCATTACACACCCTCCACGTTGAGGCCCATGCTACGAGCGGAGCCGGCGATGGTACGCACAGCTGCGTCCATATCGGCAGCAGTCAGATCGCCCTGTTTAGTCTTGGCAATCTCTTCCAACTGAGCACGAGTTACGGTGCCGACCTTGACGGTGTTCGGACGAGCCGAACCGCTAGTCAAGCCAGCAGCCTTTTTCAGCAGAACGGCAGCAGGGGTGCTTTTGGTTTCAAAAGTAAAGCTACGGTCGCTGTATACAGTGATGATCACCGGAGTCGGCAAGCCTGGCTCGATACCCTGGGTACGGGCATTGAACGCCTTGCAGAATTCCATGATGTTCACGCCATGCTGACCCAATGCCGGACCAACAGGCGGCGACGGGTTGGCTTGCGCAGCCTTTACTTGCAGCTTGATGTAAGCCGTAATTTTCTTAGCCATGAGCTACTCCAATTTTGGGTTCTAGCGCCTTTCGGCTCCCCAGTTATTTCCTGTTTATCCCAGTGACAACAAAACCCCGCAGCCTAAGGCTGCGGGGTGAGGGATGCTTATGTCAGCTACGCCTTTTCGACCTGACTGAACTCCAGCTCGACCGGTGTAGAGCGACCAAAAATAGTCACTGCAACCTGGATGCGGCTCTTTTCGTAATTCACTTCTTCTACGACACCACTGAAATCGGCGAATGGACCATCGGTCACGCGCACCATCTCACCTGGCTCAAACAGTGTTTTAGGCTTCGGCTTGTCGCCGCTATCTGCGACACGACGCAGGATCGCATCAGCTTCTTTTTCGGTAATCGGCGCAGGCTTGTCTGCAGTCCCACCGATGAAGCCCATGACGCGAGGCGTGTCCTTGATCAAGTGCCAAGTCGCCTCGCTCATCTCCATCTGGACCAATACATAGCCAGGGAAAAATTTGCGCTCACTTTTGCGCTTCTGGCCGTTCCGCATCTCTACCACTTCTTCGGTAGGCACAAGAATCTCGCCAAACACATCTTCCATACCAGCAAGCTTCACGCGCTCAACCAACGAACGCATGACATGCTTCTCGTAACCCGAGTAAGCATGCACAACATACCAACGCTTAGCCACGGGACACCCTTAGCCGACAATCAACGAGACAAGCCAACCCAGCAGGGAATCAACCCCCCAAAGCAGGAGCGACATAACCAAAACAACAGCAACAACGATGAGTGTTGTCTGCGTAGTTTCTTGGCGAGTAGGCCAAACGACCTTGCGAATTTCAACGCGCGCTTCTTTTGCCAACAACCAAAAGGACTTACCCTTTGCCGTTTGCAGCGCAATCAAACCAGCAACTGCAGCTATAACCAACAGCGCCAGAACGCGATACAGGATTGGCTCAGCAGAGAAATACTGATTACCGACCACGCCAGCAACCACTAGAGCAGCAACTAAGAGCCACTTAAGCAGATCAAAGCGAGAGTCTTTGGCTTCAGCCTTAACATTCATCTACTAATTTCCTGTAAAAGACGCGCCAAATTCTAATGAATATGGCAGGTCAGGAGGGAATCGAACCCCCAACCTACGGTTTTGGAGACCGTCGCTCTGCCAATTGAGCTACTGACCTAAAAACTTAATCAGGCCGGCCATTATGCCGGCCTAATCGAAACAGATCAATCGATTACGCGATGATCTTGGCCACGACGCCAGCGCCGACGGTACGACCGCCTTCACGAATGGCGAAACGCAGACCATCTTCCATTGCGATGGTTTTGATCAGCGTGACAGTCATCTGAATGTTGTCACCTGGCATAACCATTTCAACGCCTTCCGGCAGCTCGCAGTTACCGGTTACGTCAGTTGTACGGAAGTAGAACTGAGGACGGTAGCCTTTGAAGAACGGAGTATGACGACCGCCTTCTTCTTTGCTCAACACATACACTTCTGCAGTGAAGGTGGTGTGCGGCTTAACCGAACCCGGCTTAACCAGAACCTGACCACGCTCTACGTCGTCACGCTTGGTGCCGCGCAGCAGAACGCCACAGTTCTCACCCGCACGACCTTCATCGAGCAGCTTGCGGAACATCTCAACGCCGGTACAGGTGGTGACAGTGGTGTCACGCAGACCTACGATTTCCAGCGGATCTTGAACGCGAACGATGCCACGCTCGATACGGCCAGTCACAACGGTACCGCGACCCGAAATCGAGAATACGTCTTCGATTGGCATCAGGAACGGCTTGTCGGTCAGACGAACTGGCTCTGGGATGTAGCTGTCCAGGGTTTCAACCAGTTTACGAACGGCAGTGGTGCCCATTTCGTTGTCGTCTTTACCTTCCAGCGCCATACGCGCGGAACCGATGATGATCGGAGTGTCATCACCTGGGAAATCGTAAGTGCTGAGCAAGTCACGCACCTCCATTTCCACCAGCTCAAGCAGCTCAGCGTCGTCAACCAGGTCAGCCTTGTTCAGGAAGACCACGATGTACGGAACGCCAACCTGACGGGACAGCAGGATGTGCTCGCGGGTTTGCGGCATCGGACCATCAGCGGCCGAGCAAACCAGGATAGCGCCGTCCATCTGCGCAGCACCGGTGATCATGTTCTTCACATAGTCAGCGTGACCTGGGCAGTCAACGTGAGCATAGTGACGGATCTTCGAGTTGTACTCGACGTGCGCGGTGTTGATGGTGATACCACGAGCTTTTTCTTCTGGCGCGCTGTCGATCTTATCGAAGTCAACAACAGCCGAACCGAAAACCTCGGAGCAAACACGGGTCAGCGCTGCAGTCAGCGTGGTCTTACCATGATCAACGTGACCAATAGTGCCGACGTTGACGTGCGGTAGGGAACGATCAAATTTTTCTTTAGCCATTTTGCCTGCCTCCCAGAGAAGAATTGACCCAGCATCAACACCATAAAACAAAGGCAGATACTCACATATCTGCCTTTATTAGATGGAGCTCATGAGCGGACTCGAACCGCTGACCTCACCCTTACCAAGGGTGTGCTCTACCAACTGAGCTACATGAGCAATAAGCATTGCAAGAACAACAAAACTGGAGCGGGTAGCGGGAATCGAACCCGCATCATCAGCTTGGAAGGCTGAGGTTCTACCACTGAACTATACCCGCGGAGCTTGCAGCTCTCGCTAAATCTGGTGGAGGGAGAAGGATTCGAACCTTCGAAGTCGATGACGTCAGATTTACAGTCTGATCCCTTTGGCCACTCGGGAATCCCTCCAAACGGGGCGGCATTCTCATTCTATGCCGACCTACTGTCAAGCAATTTCTCATTAAAAAACCTGAGGTTAGCTACATTGACAGCAACTTCGCAGAATTCTTGTTAGCGCCACTCTGCGAAGCGGGCGCCATTCTATTCATTCTACTGAGCACTTGCAACCCCCTCGCACGGCATTAATTGCTGTTCTAAGCCTTTGAAGTCAAAGGCTAAACGCTGAAGCAAGGAATCATCTGCAAGACGACGACTCTGCGGCGCGATACGCACCCAGAAACTGCGATGCGCACGGGTCAATTCGCGAAGCGACGGCTCATAACCGGCATCACGCAGGCGCTGCATCACGCTTTGCGCTGAATCACTGCGCGGGAAAATACCCAGGGAAATACCGTTGGCTAAATCCCCCTGAGTAATGATGTAACTATGGATTTTTCGCGCCTGCAACTCACGTAGCTGACGCAACGAAGCCTGGCGCGAGGCCAAAGGCGGTAAATAGACCCAGTAATCAACTCCAGCGGCGGCGTCCATACTCTGAACCCGCGACTGGATATCTAAACTGAGCAGCCGTTGCTCCAGCGCAGACGCGTCCGCTTTCACCTCAAAACTACCAAGAAACAAACAAACTGCCTCAACCGCTGCGGCCGCAGCAACCTCACGCCGGGGCGGCGCACTCGACTCACTTAGCAGGCGAATATCTCGCTTACTGTCTTGAATCATATTTAAGGGGGCGATTTCAGTAACGCGCAGGGGAGCCTGCTGCTGATGCCAGACGTAATAAAACAGATTAAGCACGACTAACCACAAGAACATCCAACGCATGCGTGACCTCAGTCGATAGGGCAAGCGATCGCCAAACCGATAAAAACTAAATCAGGGACAACTCGCGCCCCAGGAATAACATCAACCACTAAGAGTGCGTCGCCACCGGTAAGAAAAACATCAAATTCAGCGCCCAGCACTTCAGCAGCCATTTGCACCTGACTGCTGACAAACCCACGCAGCATAAGCAAACAGCCTCGCTCTACAGCTTCAGCAGTTGCCCGCCCCGGCAATAAACCCTCAAGCGCCCGAGAAGCCTCATCACTGTCATAACGCGTACGCCGCGTATGCGTTTGCAGCTGCGTACGCATTAACGGCAGTCCAGGGCAAATAAACCCCCCCAAATGAGCGCCATCCGCAGCAACAAAGTCAGCTGTAACAGCAGTACCGAGATCAATAACCAGCGAAGCCTTACGTGACAGCTGATATGCCCCAACGACTGCGAGCCAGCGATCAAGCCCAAGCCGCTGATATTGCTCATAACCGTTACGCACACCCGCCAACATAACCGCAGGCTCAGCAGCGCGACATTCGATAGCAAAGGCTGCCTCTAGCAGAGAGACCAACTGCGCGGTTTCTTCGTTGCTGCGCACGCTCACCAAACGGCAAGCACGCAATGAAACTCTCTGCTCACGGATGACGCTGACGAGGGCCTGATCAGACTCAACAACGCCACCTACGCCCGCCCTAGCCAGACCATCACTCAGCAACCGCCACTTTATTAAGGTGTTACCGCAATCGAGCTCAAGAATCATCACGCAACCTCAGGCTGATTTCGCCACCACTAAAGCTACGCTCGGCCCCGTCGACTCGGAGACGAAGCGCCCCGCTAGGATCTACCCCCATGACCACGCCCTCGACAGGCTCACCACCCGCCGTTAATACAACCGAGCGCCCCTGCCAAAGATTGCAAGCCTGCCATTCATCCTGCAATGCAGCGAAGCCATCGCGAAGCTGAATAGCTAAATAGTGCGAGAGCTGTCGATTGAGCTCGCCGACCAGCTCATTCCGATTCAGCAGACAACCTAATTCAGCGCGCATAGACGTCCACGGTTGACCAATAACTGCCTGATCGGCCGCAAGCATATTCACGTTCAGACCGATACCAATAACCACATGGCAAACATCCGCTGGATCCCCAGACAGCTCCAACAAAATACCGGCAAGCTTACGATCACCTACTAACAGGTCATTGGGCCACTTGAGCCCCGCTTCAGCCACACCAAAACCACGCACAACCCGGAGCAATGCCAAGCCGACAGCCAGACTCATTCCCTCGAGCGAGCGCATGCCGCCGTCGACGCGAACAACCAAGCTGTAATAAAGATTCTCGCCGAAAGGACTCGCCCAACTTCGCCCCCTGCGCCCACGCCCATTGGTTTGCCGCTCGGCAAGCACATAAAAAGGCGGTGATTGTGAGGCTTGCAAAAGCCTTAACGCTTCAGCATTAGTCGAATCGACACTTGGCATGACGCAGGCGTGCCAAGACGGCATATCTACCTGTGCATTTAACCAGTCTGCATCCAACAACTGCAGCGGCGTAGCCAATCGATACCCTCTACCGCGCACTTTGTGCAGGGGGAGCGATAATTCTGCCTGCAGCACCTGCAGCTGCTTCCAGACTGCGGAACGACTAACACCGAGAGCTACACCAAGCGCCTCCCCCGAATGAAATCGACCATCTTGGAGAAGCTTTAATAATGCAAGCATGTGAATCCCGCCAAGCAATAAGGCACGCATGATAACGATGCACTGTTTAGTTGCCCATCAAGTGTTGATGGTGCGCGTGGATATTTTCGATGTGCAAAGTAAAACCCCCGACCAGTTTCCTGATCGGGGGTTTTGGTGTAGGTGCTTGACGATGACCTACTCTCACATGGGGAAACCCCACACTACCATCGGCGATGCATCGTTTCACTACTGAGTTCGGGATGGGATCAGGTGGTTCCAATGCTCTATGGTCGTCAAGCGATTCAGCTGGAGCCTCGTCGTTAGACGCTGCTCCGAATTGGGTATGTGATAAATGGTTTTGCAGTGCTTACAAATTTTCGGCTGTTGCGGTCTTCTGTATTAGACACACAAACATCAAATTGTTTGGGTGTTATATGGTCAAGCCTCACGGGCAATTAGTATTGGTTAGCTCAACGCCTCACAGCGCTTACACACCCAACCTATCAACGTCGTAGTCTTCGACGGCCCTTTAGGGAACTCAAGGTTCCAGTGAGATCTCATCTCGAGGCAAGTTTCCCGCTTAGATGCTTTCAGCGGTTATCTTTTCCGAACATAGCTACCCGGCAATGCCACTGGCGTGACAACCGGAACACCAGAGGTTCGTCCACTCCGGTCCTCTCGTACTAGGAGCAGCCCCTCTCAAATCTCAAACGTCCACGGCAGATAGGGACCGAACTGTCTCACGACGTTCTAAACCCAGCTCGCGTACCACTTTAAATGGCGAACAGCCATACCCTTGGGACCGGCTTCAGCCCCAGGATGTGATGAGCCGACATCGAGGTGCCAAACACCGCCGTCGATATGAACTCTTGGGCGGTATCAGCCTGTTATCCCCGGAGTACCTTTTATCCGTTGAGCGATGGCCCTTCCATACAGAACCACCGGATCACTAAGACCTACTTTCGTACCTGCTCGACGTGTCTGTCTCGCAGTCAAGCGCGCTTTTGCCTTTATACTCTACGACCGATTTCCGACCGGTCTGAGCGCACCTTCGTACTCCTCCGTTACTCTTTAGGAGGAGACCGCCCCAGTCAAACTACCCACCATACACTGTCCTCGATCCGGATAACGGACCAGAGTTAGAACCTCAAGGTTGCCAGGGTGGTATTTCAAGGTTGGCTCCACGCGAACTGGCGTCCACGCTTCAAAGCCTCCCACCTATCCTACACAAGCAAACTCAAAGTCCAGTGCAAAGCTATAGTAAAGGTTCACGGGGTCTTTCCGTCTAGCCGCGGATACACTGCATCTTCACAGCGATTTCAATTTCACTGAGTCTCGGGTGGAGACAGCGCCGCCATCGTTACGCCATTCGTGCAGGTCGGAACTTACCCGACAAGGAATTTCGCTACCTTAGGACCGTTATAGTTACGGCCGCCGTTTACCGGGGCTTCGATCAAGAGCTTCGCGTTAGCTAACCCCATCAATTAACCTTCCGGCACCGGGCAGGCGTCACACCCTATACGTCCACTTTCGTGTTTGCAGAGTGCTGTGTTTTTAATAAACAGTCGCAGCGGCCTGGTATCTTCGACCGGCATGGGCTTACGCAGTAAATGCTTCACCCTCACCGGCGCACCTTCTCCCGAAGTTACGGTGCCATTTTGCCTAGTTCCTTCACCCGAGTTCTCTCAAGCGCCTTGGTATTCTCTACCTAACCACCTGTGTCGGTTTGGGGTACGGTTCCTAATTACCTGAAGCTTAGAAGCTTTTCCTGGAAGCATGGCATCAACCACTTCGTCATCTAAAAGATAACTCGTCATCAGTTCTCGGCCTTGAACGCCCGGATTTACCTAAGCATTCAGCCTACCACCTTAAACACGGACAACCAACGCCGTGCTGGCCTAGCCTTCTCCGTCCCTCCATCGCAGTAATTAGAAGTACGGGAATATTAACCCGTTTCCCATCGACTACGCATTTCTGCCTCGCCTTAGGGGCCGACTCACCCTGCGTCGATTAACGTTGCGCAGGAAACCTTGGTCTTTCGGCGTGGGAGTTTTTCACTCCCATTGTCGTTACTCATGTCAGCATTCGCACTTCTGATACCTCCAGCAAGCTTCTCAACTCACCTTCACAGGCTTACAGAACGCTCCTCTACCGCTCATCCTAAGATGAACCCGTAGCTTCGGTGTATGGTTTGAGCCCCGTTACATCTTCCGCGCAGGCCGACTCGACTAGTGAGCTATTACGCTTTCTTTAAAGGGTGGCTGCTTCTAAGCCAACCTCCTAGCTGTCTAAGCCTTCCCACATCGTTTCCCACTTAACCATAACTTTGGGACCTTAGCTGACGGTCTGGGTTGTTTCCCTTTTCACGACGGACGTTAGCACCCGCCGTGTGTCTCCCGTGCTGACACTTGTTGGTATTCGGAGTTTGCATCGGTTTGGTAAGTCGGGATGACCCCCTAGCCGAAACAGTGCTCTACCCCCAACAGTGATACACGAGGCGCTACCTAAATAGCTTTCGAGGAGAACCAGCTATCTCCGAGCTTGATTAGCCTTTCACTCCGATCCACAGGTCATCCGCTAACTTTTCAACGGTAGTCGGTTCGGTCCTCCAGTTAGTGTTACCCAACCTTCAACCTGCCCATGGATAGATCGCCCGGTTTCGGGTCTATACCCAGCGACTGTCGCCCTATTAAGACTCGCTTTCGCTACGCCTCCCCTATTCGGTTAAGCTCGCCACTGAATATAAGTCGCTGACCCATTATACAAAAGGTACGCAGTCACCCAACAAAGTGGGCTCCCACTGCTTGTACGCATACGGTTTCAGGATCTATTTCACTCCCCTCTCCGGGGTTCTTTTCGCCTTTCCCTCACGGTACTAGTTCACTATCGGTCAGTCAGTAGTATTTAGCCTTGGAGGATGGTCCCCCCATATTCAGACAAAGTTTCTCGTGCTCCGTCCTACTCGATTTCATTGATAAGAGAATTTCGTGTACGGGGCTATCACCCACTACGGCGGCACTTTCCAGAGCCTTCCACTATTCTCAAATCAACTTAAGGGCTAGTCCCCGTTCGCTCGCCACTACTAAGGGAATCTCGGTTGATTTCTATTCCTCAGGGTACTTAGATGTTTCAGTTCCCCTGGTTCGCCTTACACACCTATGTATTCAGTGTGTAATAACCAGCTTATGCTGGCTGGGTTCCCCCATTCAGAGATCTCCGGATCAAAGTCTGTTTGCCGACTCCCCGGAGCTTATCGCAGGCTACAACGTCTTTCATCGCCTCTGACTGCCAAGGCATCCACCGTATGCGCTTCTTCACTTGACCATATAACCCCAAGCAATCTGGTTATTGTCTAATAACGTGAAGACGACATTCGCCGAAAATTTGCAATTGAGAACTACAAATTTTACCTTGACCAAATTAATTACCAGTGAAAGTAATCAATCAGTCACTTCTATCACATACCCAAATTTTTAAAGAACGATTTTCTTACTGGTCAAAGACCAGAAATCAACATTCATCTGCTTTTTGCAGGAACGTTCATTTCTGAACTCTAAAACGAGGCTGTATATGGTGGAGCCAAGCGGGATCGAACCGCTGACCTCCTGCGTGCAAGGCAGGCGCTCTCCCAGCTGAGCTATGGCCCCATATTCTTACAAGGCCAAACCCCACAACAATTGGTGGGTCTGGGCAGATTCGAACTGCCGACCTCACCCTTATCAGGGGTGCGCTCTAACCAACTGAGCTACAGACCCAATCGTCTTTTTCAATGAATCAAGCAATTCGTGTGGGAACTTATGAAGAAGCTGAAGTCTTCGATTAAGGAGGTGATCCAGCCGCAGGTTCCCCTACGGCTACCTTGTTACGACTTCACCCCAGTCATGAATCACACCGTGGTAACCGTCCCCCTTGCGGTTAGACTAGCTACTTCTGGTGCAACCCACTCCCATGGTGTGACGGGCGGTGTGTACAAGGCCCGGGAACGTATTCACCGTGACATTCTGATTCACGATTACTAGCGATTCCGACTTCACGCAGTCGAGTTGCAGACTGCGATCCGGACTACGATCGGTTTTATGGGATTAGCTCCACCTCGCGGCTTGGCAACCCTTTGTACCGACCATTGTAGCACGTGTGTAGCCCTGGCCGTAAGGGCCATGATGACTTGACGTCATCCCCACCTTCCTCCGGTTTGTCACCGGCAGTCTCCTTAGAGTTCCCACCATTACGTGCTGGTAACTAAGGACAAGGGTTGCGCTCGTTACGGGACTTAACCCAACATCTCACGACACGAGCTGACGACAGCCATGCAGCACCTGTGTCTGAGTTCCCGAAGGCACCAATCTATCTCTAGAAAGTTCTCAGCATGTCAAGGCCAGGTAAGGTTCTTCGCGTTGCTTCGAATTAAACCACATGCTCCACCGCTTGTGCGGGCCCCCGTCAATTCATTTGAGTTTTAACCTTGCGGCCGTACTCCCCAGGCGGTCAACTTAATGCGTTAGCTGCGCCACTAAGAGTTCAAGACTCCCAACGGCTAGTTGACATCGTTTACGGCGTGGACTACCAGGGTATCTAATCCTGTTTGCTCCCCACGCTTTCGCACCTCAGTGTCAGTACCAGTCCAGGTAGTCGCCTTCGCCACTGGTGTTCCTTCCTATATCTACGCATTTCACCGCTACACAGGAAATTCCACTACCCTCTACCGTACTCTAGCTCAGCAGTTTTGGATGCAGTTCCCAGGTTGAGCCCGGGGATTTCACATCCAACTTACTGAACCACCTACGCGCGCTTTACGCCCAGTAATTCCGATTAACGCTTGCACCCTTCGTATTACCGCGGCTGCTGGCACGAAGTTAGCCGGTGCTTATTCTGTCGGTAACGTCAAAGTAGCAACGTATTAAGTTACTACCCTTCCTCCCAACTTAAAGTGCTTTACAATCCGAAGACCTTCTTCACACACGCGGCATGGCTGGATCAGGCTTTCGCCCATTGTCCAATATTCCCCACTGCTGCCTCCCGTAGGAGTCTGGACCGTGTCTCAGTTCCAGTGTGACTGATCATCCTCTCAGACCAGTTACGGATCGTCGCCTTGGTGAGCCATTACCTCACCAACTAGCTAATCCGACCTAGGCTCATCTAATGGCGCGAGGCCCGAAGGTCCCCCGCTTTCTCCCGTAGGACGTATGCGGTATTAGCGTCCGTTTCCGAACGTTATCCCCCACCACTAGGCAGATTCCTAGGCATTACTCACCCGTCCGCCGCTCTCAAGAGAAGCAAGCTTCTCTCTACCGCTCGACTTGCATGTGTTAGGCCTGCCGCCAGCGTTCAATCTGAGCCATGATCAAACTCTTCAGTTCAATACTGCTTGGGTTTTGAGAAAACCCTAAACTTAGCTCAGCAATCGTTGGTTACATCTTTGATTTCTCGCGGAGTAACTTGTGATGCTGATAATCTTGCGACTAGCAGTCTTACCTCACAAGCACCCACACGAATTGCTTGATTCAGTTGTTAAAGAGCAGTTGGTTAAGTCTTTCGTCTCAACCGAGGCGCGAATTCTACAGCAGCCTCATCTTTCGTCAAGCTGTTTTTCGAAGTTCTTTTCTAAAAGCGCTTTCTACTCAACAACTTGCGTTACATCTCACTGGCTGTGATTTTGATCGCTCAAAACTTCATGCCTGTACTAATAGTAAAACCCCCGACCAGTTTCCTGATCGGGGGTTTTGGTGTAGGTGCTTGACGATGACCTACTCTCACATGGGGAAACCCCACACTACCATCGGCGATGCATCGTTTCACTACTGAGTTCGGGATGGGATCAGGTGGTTCCAATGCTCTATGGTCGTCAAGCGATTCAGCTGGAGCCTCGTCGTTAGACGCTGCTCCGAATTGGGTATGTGATAAATGGTTTTGCAGTGCTTACAAATTTTCGGCTGTTGCGGTCTTCTGTATTAGACACACAAACATCAAATTGTTTGGGTGTTATATGGTCAAGCCTCACGGGCAATTAGTATTGGTTAGCTCAACGCCTCACAGCGCTTACACACCCAACCTATCAACGTCGTAGTCTTCGACGGCCCTTTAGGGAACTCAAGGTTCCAGTGAGATCTCATCTCGAGGCAAGTTTCCCGCTTAGATGCTTTCAGCGGTTATCTTTTCCGAACATAGCTACCCGGCAATGCCACTGGCGTGACAACCGGAACACCAGAGGTTCGTCCACTCCGGTCCTCTCGTACTAGGAGCAGCCCCTCTCAAATCTCAAACGTCCACGGCAGATAGGGACCGAACTGTCTCACGACGTTCTAAACCCAGCTCGCGTACCACTTTAAATGGCGAACAGCCATACCCTTGGGACCGGCTTCAGCCCCAGGATGTGATGAGCCGACATCGAGGTGCCAAACACCGCCGTCGATATGAACTCTTGGGCGGTATCAGCCTGTTATCCCCGGAGTACCTTTTATCCGTTGAGCGATGGCCCTTCCATACAGAACCACCGGATCACTAAGACCTACTTTCGTACCTGCTCGACGTGTCTGTCTCGCAGTCAAGCGCGCTTTTGCCTTTATACTCTACGACCGATTTCCGACCGGTCTGAGCGCACCTTCGTACTCCTCCGTTACTCTTTAGGAGGAGACCGCCCCAGTCAAACTACCCACCATACACTGTCCTCGATCCGGATAACGGACCAGAGTTAGAACCTCAAGGTTGCCAGGGTGGTATTTCAAGGTTGGCTCCACGCGAACTGGCGTCCACGCTTCAAAGCCTCCCACCTATCCTACACAAGCAAACTCAAAGTCCAGTGCAAAGCTATAGTAAAGGTTCACGGGGTCTTTCCGTCTAGCCGCGGATACACTGCATCTTCACAGCGATTTCAATTTCACTGAGTCTCGGGTGGAGACAGCGCCGCCATCGTTACGCCATTCGTGCAGGTCGGAACTTACCCGACAAGGAATTTCGCTACCTTAGGACCGTTATAGTTACGGCCGCCGTTTACCGGGGCTTCGATCAAGAGCTTCGCGTTAGCTAACCCCATCAATTAACCTTCCGGCACCGGGCAGGCGTCACACCCTATACGTCCACTTTCGTGTTTGCAGAGTGCTGTGTTTTTAATAAACAGTCGCAGCGGCCTGGTATCTTCGACCGGCATGGGCTTACGCAGTAAATGCTTCACCCTCACCGGCGCACCTTCTCCCGAAGTTACGGTGCCATTTTGCCTAGTTCCTTCACCCGAGTTCTCTCAAGCGCCTTGGTATTCTCTACCTAACCACCTGTGTCGGTTTGGGGTACGGTTCCTAATTACCTGAAGCTTAGAAGCTTTTCCTGGAAGCATGGCATCAACCACTTCGTCATCTAAAAGATAACTCGTCATCAGTTCTCGGCCTTGAACGCCCGGATTTACCTAAGCATTCAGCCTACCACCTTAAACACGGACAACCAACGCCGTGCTGGCCTAGCCTTCTCCGTCCCTCCATCGCAGTAATTAGAAGTACGGGAATATTAACCCGTTTCCCATCGACTACGCATTTCTGCCTCGCCTTAGGGGCCGACTCACCCTGCGTCGATTAACGTTGCGCAGGAAACCTTGGTCTTTCGGCGTGGGAGTTTTTCACTCCCATTGTCGTTACTCATGTCAGCATTCGCACTTCTGATACCTCCAGCAAGCTTCTCAACTCACCTTCACAGGCTTACAGAACGCTCCTCTACCGCTCATCCTAAGATGAACCCGTAGCTTCGGTGTATGGTTTGAGCCCCGTTACATCTTCCGCGCAGGCCGACTCGACTAGTGAGCTATTACGCTTTCTTTAAAGGGTGGCTGCTTCTAAGCCAACCTCCTAGCTGTCTAAGCCTTCCCACATCGTTTCCCACTTAACCATAACTTTGGGACCTTAGCTGACGGTCTGGGTTGTTTCCCTTTTCACGACGGACGTTAGCACCCGCCGTGTGTCTCCCGTGCTGACACTTGTTGGTATTCGGAGTTTGCATCGGTTTGGTAAGTCGGGATGACCCCCTAGCCGAAACAGTGCTCTACCCCCAACAGTGATACACGAGGCGCTACCTAAATAGCTTTCGAGGAGAACCAGCTATCTCCGAGCTTGATTAGCCTTTCACTCCGATCCACAGGTCATCCGCTAACTTTTCAACGGTAGTCGGTTCGGTCCTCCAGTTAGTGTTACCCAACCTTCAACCTGCCCATGGATAGATCGCCCGGTTTCGGGTCTATACCCAGCGACTGTCGCCCTATTAAGACTCGCTTTCGCTACGCCTCCCCTATTCGGTTAAGCTCGCCACTGAATATAAGTCGCTGACCCATTATACAAAAGGTACGCAGTCACCCAACAAAGTGGGCTCCCACTGCTTGTACGCATACGGTTTCAGGATCTATTTCACTCCCCTCTCCGGGGTTCTTTTCGCCTTTCCCTCACGGTACTAGTTCACTATCGGTCAGTCAGTAGTATTTAGCCTTGGAGGATGGTCCCCCCATATTCAGACAAAGTTTCTCGTGCTCCGTCCTACTCGATTTCATTGATAAGAGAATTTCGTGTACGGGGCTATCACCCACTACGGCGGCACTTTCCAGAGCCTTCCACTATTCTCAAATCAACTTAAGGGCTAGTCCCCGTTCGCTCGCCACTACTAAGGGAATCTCGGTTGATTTCTATTCCTCAGGGTACTTAGATGTTTCAGTTCCCCTGGTTCGCCTTACACACCTATGTATTCAGTGTGTAATAACCAGCTTATGCTGGCTGGGTTCCCCCATTCAGAGATCTCCGGATCAAAGTCTGTTTGCCGACTCCCCGGAGCTTATCGCAGGCTACAACGTCTTTCATCGCCTCTGACTGCCAAGGCATCCACCGTATGCGCTTCTTCACTTGACCATATAACCCCAAGCAATCTGGTTATTGTCTAATAACGTGAAGACGACATTCGCCGAAAATTTGCAATTGAGAACTACAAATTTTACCTTGACCAAATTAATTACCAGTGAAAGTAATCAATCAGTCACTTCTATCACATACCCAAATTTTTAAAGAACGATTTTCTTACTGGTCAAAGACCAGAAATCAACATTCATCTGCTTTTTGCAGGAACGTTCATTTCTGAACTCTAAAACGAGGCTGTATATGGTGGAGCCAAGCGGGATCGAACCGCTGACCTCCTGCGTGCAAGGCAGGCGCTCTCCCAGCTGAGCTATGGCCCCATATTCTTACAAGGCCAAACCCCACAACAATTGGTGGGTCTGGGCAGATTCGAACTGCCGACCTCACCCTTATCAGGGGTGCGCTCTAACCAACTGAGCTACAGACCCAATCGTCTTTTTCAATGAATCAAGCAATTCGTGTGGGAACTTATGAAGAAGCTGAAGTCTTCGATTAAGGAGGTGATCCAGCCGCAGGTTCCCCTACGGCTACCTTGTTACGACTTCACCCCAGTCATGAATCACACCGTGGTAACCGTCCCCCTTGCGGTTAGACTAGCTACTTCTGGTGCAACCCACTCCCATGGTGTGACGGGCGGTGTGTACAAGGCCCGGGAACGTATTCACCGTGACATTCTGATTCACGATTACTAGCGATTCCGACTTCACGCAGTCGAGTTGCAGACTGCGATCCGGACTACGATCGGTTTTATGGGATTAGCTCCACCTCGCGGCTTGGCAACCCTTTGTACCGACCATTGTAGCACGTGTGTAGCCCTGGCCGTAAGGGCCATGATGACTTGACGTCATCCCCACCTTCCTCCGGTTTGTCACCGGCAGTCTCCTTAGAGTTCCCACCATTACGTGCTGGTAACTAAGGACAAGGGTTGCGCTCGTTACGGGACTTAACCCAACATCTCACGACACGAGCTGACGACAGCCATGCAGCACCTGTGTCTGAGTTCCCGAAGGCACCAATCTATCTCTAGAAAGTTCTCAGCATGTCAAGGCCAGGTAAGGTTCTTCGCGTTGCTTCGAATTAAACCACATGCTCCACCGCTTGTGCGGGCCCCCGTCAATTCATTTGAGTTTTAACCTTGCGGCCGTACTCCCCAGGCGGTCAACTTAATGCGTTAGCTGCGCCACTAAGAGTTCAAGACTCCCAACGGCTAGTTGACATCGTTTACGGCGTGGACTACCAGGGTATCTAATCCTGTTTGCTCCCCACGCTTTCGCACCTCAGTGTCAGTACCAGTCCAGGTAGTCGCCTTCGCCACTGGTGTTCCTTCCTATATCTACGCATTTCACCGCTACACAGGAAATTCCACTACCCTCTACCGTACTCTAGCTCAGCAGTTTTGGATGCAGTTCCCAGGTTGAGCCCGGGGATTTCACATCCAACTTACTGAACCACCTACGCGCGCTTTACGCCCAGTAATTCCGATTAACGCTTGCACCCTTCGTATTACCGCGGCTGCTGGCACGAAGTTAGCCGGTGCTTATTCTGTCGGTAACGTCAAAGTAGCAACGTATTAAGTTACTACCCTTCCTCCCAACTTAAAGTGCTTTACAATCCGAAGACCTTCTTCACACACGCGGCATGGCTGGATCAGGCTTTCGCCCATTGTCCAATATTCCCCACTGCTGCCTCCCGTAGGAGTCTGGACCGTGTCTCAGTTCCAGTGTGACTGATCATCCTCTCAGACCAGTTACGGATCGTCGCCTTGGTGAGCCATTACCTCACCAACTAGCTAATCCGACCTAGGCTCATCTAATGGCGCGAGGCCCGAAGGTCCCCCGCTTTCTCCCGTAGGACGTATGCGGTATTAGCGTCCGTTTCCGAACGTTATCCCCCACCACTAGGCAGATTCCTAGGCATTACTCACCCGTCCGCCGCTCTCAAGAGAAGCAAGCTTCTCTCTACCGCTCGACTTGCATGTGTTAGGCCTGCCGCCAGCGTTCAATCTGAGCCATGATCAAACTCTTCAGTTCAATACTGCTTGGGTTTTGAGAAAACCCTAAACTTAGCTCAGCAATCGTTGGTTACATCTTTGATTTCTCGCGGAGTAACTTGTGATGCTGATAATCTTGCGACTAGCAGTCTTACCTCACAAGCACCCACACGAATTGCTTGATTCAGTTGTTAAAGAGCAGTTGGTTAAGTCTTTCGTCTCAACCGAGGCGCGAATTCTACAGCAGCCTCATCTTTCGTCAAGCTGTTTTTCGAAGTTCTTTTCTAAAAGCGCTTTCTACTCAACAACTTGCGTTACATCTCACTGGCTGTGATTTTGATCGCTCAAAACTTCATGCCTGTACTAATAGTAAAACCCCCGACCAGTTTCCTGATCGGGGGTTTTGGTGTAGGTGCTTGACGATGACCTACTCTCACATGGGGAAACCCCACACTACCATCGGCGATGCATCGTTTCACTACTGAGTTCGGGATGGGATCAGGTGGTTCCAATGCTCTATGGTCGTCAAGCGATTCAGCTGGAGCCTCGTCGTTAGACGCTGCTCCGAATTGGGTATGTGATAAATGGTTTTGCAGTGCTTACAAATTTTCGGCTGTTGCGGTCTTCTGTATTAGACACACAAACATCAAATTGTTTGGGTGTTATATGGTCAAGCCTCACGGGCAATTAGTATTGGTTAGCTCAACGCCTCACAGCGCTTACACACCCAACCTATCAACGTCGTAGTCTTCGACGGCCCTTTAGGGAACTCAAGGTTCCAGTGAGATCTCATCTCGAGGCAAGTTTCCCGCTTAGATGCTTTCAGCGGTTATCTTTTCCGAACATAGCTACCCGGCAATGCCACTGGCGTGACAACCGGAACACCAGAGGTTCGTCCACTCCGGTCCTCTCGTACTAGGAGCAGCCCCTCTCAAATCTCAAACGTCCACGGCAGATAGGGACCGAACTGTCTCACGACGTTCTAAACCCAGCTCGCGTACCACTTTAAATGGCGAACAGCCATACCCTTGGGACCGGCTTCAGCCCCAGGATGTGATGAGCCGACATCGAGGTGCCAAACACCGCCGTCGATATGAACTCTTGGGCGGTATCAGCCTGTTATCCCCGGAGTACCTTTTATCCGTTGAGCGATGGCCCTTCCATACAGAACCACCGGATCACTAAGACCTACTTTCG